>JBEKSZ010000132.1:0-15811 GCA_049516615.1 Candidatus Acidiferrum sp.
TTGATCTGGCGTCCTGCACCTGAAAAGTGGTCAATCGCCGAGATCGTAGCGCACTTGGCGGACGCGGAGCTGGCGATGGGGTGGCGATTGCGAAACATGCTGGCGAATCCGGGCGTGGCCTTGACGTGGTGGGATCAGGCCGTATGGGCGGAGCGCTTGGGTTACGCGCAGCAAGATGCGAGCCTCTCGGTTGGGGTCTTTCGAGCGCTGCGCGAGAGCAACCTGCGACTGTTGGAGTCCGTCCCGCGCGCACGGTGGGTGGAGTGCTACGGGGTCCACGAGGTTCGCGGACGGCAAACGGTCGAGGAGTTCGTCCGCTTGGAAGCGGCACACGACTTGAACCATCTTCGGCAGATCGACCGCATCTTGGATTCTCGGCTCGGATGAGAATGTTGGTTGGATTAATCGTTTGTTTTCTATCGGATGTGCAGCCTCCACGCAGTGCTGGCACGCCCACGTTCATTCATTGGATGTCGTGTTGTGCGCTTGAGGAATTCCTGGGAGAACACAGAACATCCTCCTAATCACGATCAGCGTGGACAAGCCTTCGATTGTCCTGCACCACGCCTCAATCCAACTGCTGAATAAACGAACCGCGTGGAATCACCAGTTCAACATCCGCGAAGAAGAGACCGACGACACCAGCAGGGTTAATCTGGACGTCCGCCACCTTAAGTTCGACGGACGATCCGTCAGGCTTCGACACCCGGACGTGGGTGCCAGCGGGAAACGGCGTACGCGCCTGAACAGGGCCAATTATCGCCATCAAACCTTCCGTCTGCGATTTGTCCGGGTGATGTCGCAACCACGCTCTTGTATAGTGGATGGTATCTATCACTTCATACATGCAGGACCTCGCAGCCAGTAACAACCAGAGTTCTATCACAGCCGTGCTCAAATCCTGGTAATTCGGGCATTATCGGACATTGAAATTCGCCCGATCCACTTTAGCGGTAGTCGGGAGTATGCGATCAAGTCGGATACGAAACTTGGAGGGTCGACCCTCCACATGCGAATGGTAAAGGCAGCTTAGATTCGGGGTGGGTTGGCCCAACCGAGCTCGAAGTCCTGCATCCTCAACGTCCACTTATTCTCTCTCACACGGTGAGAAAAATGCAGTCAGGAGTGACGCCATGCGCCGAACACTCACTGCACTGCTTATCCTCCTGTTGCTCGCCCCCGATCTGCCAGCGCGAACCAATCGCAACTGGGAGGAAGCAAAAAAACTGAAGCCCGGCACATCCGTCGAGGTTTGGCTCTGGAGTGGAGAGGACCTCTGGGGAGAGATCGATGAGGTCAGCGATACGGGACTGCGGGTCATCATGGTTAATCGTACCCACACACGACTCGGCCCGCGCCAAGTTGACCGCGGGACCATCAGGAGAATCGCGATCTTTCTCAGGCCCCATCTGCCGGATCCCGAGCGCTGGATGCTCACGGGCGCCCTCGCCGGCGGCACAATTGGCCTGACGGCGGGAGTGGTCGCGGATGCAAGGCATGGCGGCAATTACCATTGGTTCGAAGGCGCCCTTGGCGGAGCGGGCCTCGGCTTCGTTGTAACGTGTGCTGCTCTCGCCGCGGTCGGGATCGCTGACTCAGCGCGAGGACTTCATCGGCGCAAAGTTGTGTACGAGGACAAGGGCGAGCACCTACCGCAGGGCGACCTGGGAAAGTCCCCCCAGCTTTGAGGGCCGCGCAATACCATGTCCGGAATTTGTTGGCGTACATAGGCCTGACAAACTCGGAAATCCACCGCGGCATGGGACCGGGTCCCGGTGAGTTATGGTACACCCGAGCGCGAGTCCCGATGAGTGGTGCGGGTTTCCGGTAGAGTGGGTCTTCAGGCCAGTTCAGCTCGTAGGGTAAGACGGTCGGCAAGACATGGCGGTTCGCCGAGTCAGGTATTCTAGCCCCTTACTTCGGTGCTGGTGCAGGCTGGTTTTCACTTGTCGGCGGCACGATCCCCTTGAGTCGCAAATAGGTCACCATGTTTCCATAGTGCTCATCCGTGTGCGCGGTGTTGATCGAAAACAAAGTCAGCTTCGCTATGTTGAAGTTGAAGAGTTTCACCATCTCGCTGCCTTTTGCATCGGTCATGCTGTCGAATGCCTTGTTGCAGTACGCCACTCCATCCTTCAGCGCCGCCACCAGGTCGGCCTTTGAGGTCTTCGTTTTTTCGATGTCCTTGGCCGGGTTTGCTTCGCCAATGGCTTGCGAGCAGAACGAGTACGAAGCGTCGGCCACGTGGCCAACGAGCTGGCCAAAGCTGCGAACCTCGGGTGTCGGTTTGAAGGAGTAGTTTTCTTCTGGCATCTTCTGCGCGGCCCCGACCACCGCTCCGCTCACAAACGAGTAAAAGCCTTTTTCGCTCGCGGTAATCGGGTTCGCCGGCGGAGTAGACTGCGCCGGTGCCTTCTCCTGCCCAAGCAGAGCAACCGGAAGCAACATCAGCGCAGCCAACGCAAAACTAAGTCGTTTGTCCATAGACACCACACCTTTCGCGAGCTCATGCCACCTAGCGGGCGGCCGAGGAGCCTCCGAACGCCCACAACCTACTATACGCATCAAGTCTCAAATTGTTTCGGGTGCCCGGGGGTTCGTTCCGTACCGAACATGAGCGAACGAGTTCATTGTGCCCTCTCATTCCACCTGATAGGCGTTATCGGACAAATCCCTGCCAGCACCGGTCTTCCGCGCGTTATCGGGGGACCGCGAAGCCACGGTGATGGGGCAGCCCGGCCGGGAGCTGTGCGAGACGCTGCCGCATGCCAGGATTCTTAGGAGGGGGCATGGCCGGCGCCGGGAACCTCAGTTTACAAGCTTGACAAGCGGAATAGGTCGCTCGGAAGCGACATAGGCGCTAATGAGGCTCTGCTGACCGTCAGGCCCGACTGCCGCGACTCCGAAGACGAAATCATCAATCAAGAGATCGTGGAGGATGAAATGAGTTGTGTTGCCAACAATCTGATCGCGTTGCCAATCGCTTGACCATGCGTCGCGCCAATACACCCGATAGGCAACGGCTCCGGGCGATGCCGCCCACTCGAGGCTGGCATCGTAGCCTGAAGGGTCGCGCGCCATGAGAGGCTGGCCACGATCGTCGATGACCTTGGGAGCAGGAGGCGCGAGTGCCAAGGAAGCTGCCGCGGCGGCATTGATGCGTGCGTTCTCGGCGAGATATGCCGCGTTTACACCGTCAGGCGTGTCGTCCGCACTGTGTTGCCTTGACAGATTCTCCTTGGACTCGCGAAATACGAGCGCCGGATAACCGACGCTCGTGAAAGAAGAATGATCGCTCCCTCGACGAAAGCGATCCTCGCGTGCCATCAGGCGAACCCGGTGCGAAGGCACGTATACGTCGGCGGCCCACTGAACATATCGAGCCAGGGAGCGCGACATGGAGTCTTCTGGCCCGATCGAATACACCCGAACGTCAGCCGCATCTACAACCCCGTTGCCGGCGCGAATGCCCCCGACGATGTCATTGTTGAGCATGGCTTCGACTACGACTTTCTCACGAGCGAGTTTCTGCGCATGCACGGAGGAGCCGATCAGGCCCTGCTCTTCCCCGGCCCAACAGGCAAAGACCAGGGTAGCGTCGAAGTCGATTCCGCTGTTCGCGAATACGCGTGCGAGTTCCATTGTCAACGCAGTGCCGCTCGCATCGTCATCCGCGCCGGGAGCTACCGCTTCGTGATCGAACGTCGGCTGCGCCTGGGGATTCGTCACGGGCGCTTCTAGGGTGGCAGAAGCTAACTGCGCGGAAACACCTGGACCCAGATTCAGCGAATCGTAGTGGCCACTGACATACACGCGGCGCGATGTCTTTCCGGGAAGAACCGCGATGACATTTCGGAGTTCTACGCTACGCAGGATGCGCCCCTGTGGGGCGATCTGATATGTGTCAAACGAAACTTCCAGTTTCGGACTTGAGCTTTTGAGTTCCTCCAAAATCCACTGACGCGCGGCGCCGATGCCGCGCGCGGTTGAAGACGTATCGGAAAGCGTCTCGCGCGTACCAAAGCTCGCGAGCTTCGCAACAATGGATTGGAGTCGCTCTTCGGAGATTGACGAAACCAGCCGCTTAAGGCGCTGATCGGCGCTTGCCGTGGGGCCGCCACTCGGGTGAGGGGTCGTCTGCGCGAGGACTGTGGACGGTAATAGCGCTATGACACAAGCCAGTGCGGAAGCTACACGCTTCATATCGCTCTCCAGTGGACCACCGGACGGCCCGAACCCGGGCTGCTTCGGTTAAAGTCGCTGGGCATTTATATCATGTTGGCTGACAGGGGTAGAGTCTTATCAATTGTATCATTCGGTAACGTTACCATGCGTTTTACTCACAAGTTACTGCGCCTGCGCTTGGTCGGGTCGTCGCGCCAGGTCAGAAAGTTGGCGGTACTAACGCAAGGGTTCGGAGAGGGTGCGGGCAAACGTCGCCGGGGGCCAGGTTCCACTTCTCGGGTAACGGCGTTGACCAGGAGCGTGCGCCGCGACCCGTTACCAACTGGCCTCGCGCGCCTTGCGATGATATGTTTTCGGGTCGCTGGAGAGACTTATGAATAGATCGGTTGTTCTGCGGGCATTGATCGCCGTAGGCCTTGTTTCTTCCCTTGGGCATGCGCGTCCCCAGGTTGCCGAGGAACCTAGGTTTGACATCCAGATTCAGACTGCAGAAAAACGATCCACATATACGGCGACCAATCTTGCCGGTAAAGCTGTGACCGCTTGCGTGGTGAGGTTTTCCTTCTCAACGACGAACAAGGAGCAAGGGACGACGATCTGGGATTCCGTCCTGACAGACGAACCTCCCATCGAACCGAGCGGCCATATGTCGGGAAATCTCTCCCATGTGGTTGGCAGTCCATATCCTGACAAGGTAAAGGTCATTGCAGGCGTCTGGGCCGACGGCGAAACCTTTGGACAATCCGACTGGGTGAAGCACATTCTTTCCGCTCGCGAGATGCTGGCGTCGGCGTATGAGCGGGCCGCAAGCTTATTGCGCCGTGGCCTGGATGAGAATTGGACTCGCGATCAGTACCTGCAAGCTCTCAACGAAACGCCGAACTCCATCGCAGTCTATACGCTGCGGTCGAATCTGACGGCCAACCAGCAGATGGCCGAAGACCCGAAGCGCCTACGCCAGCTGATGATCAGCATGCTAGATACGTTCACCGGAAAATACCAACGCATCCGGCGGGCCAAGCCAGCTGCAAGCGCTGCAACAAATTCCTAGTGACGCAATCGTCGGAACTCAAAAGTGCTCGCGAGACTCATGTCCCCCATTGGTTGGGTTACCGTAAACCCGGGTGCCGGGATATGGACGGTGACGTCCTTTATCATTCCCCACTTGAGTTGACAAGCGGCGAGGTGTTTTGGGACGCTCGCTCGAAATGCCGAGTACTGCCTACGGCCGATACGGAATCATCCACTCCTGGAAGTGACGAATGCTAGCGTCGTTGTTTTGTTTAGGGTGGTCGTTACCGCAGCGGAAAGGCATAGCGGTAACCGTCTAGCCAACGCATAAACTCAAAAGAGCGCATAAATGTCTTGTCGAAACCTCCGCACCAAACGGCAACCGGGGGATTTAGGGTGAATTCGGTATCCATCGGACGAAGTTCATCAGGGAGATCGCACTCATCGACGTGATAACCCATGTGACGAAATCCTCGATTCACTATGTCGAATGTATGCGTCATTGCGTTCGCCCATGAGTCAAATCGCAACGGCATCCGTTCGCGGTCAACCGCGAAATCGATAACGAGGATCGGCGGGCGTTTCTCAGGTTCAGTCCGGTACAAATAGTTGTGCAGCACACTGTTTATGTGGCTGTCGGCGAAGCCATATCCTGCAACCAGGATGGCATCGGCTTCCGAAACATGCCGAGGAAATTGACTGTACAACGACAGAAATGGCTCGGATTGTATTTGTTCCAATTTCCATCCGCCCGCAACAAGACTGGCTGCTTGGAAATGTCTGCCGTCGGATCTGCTACGCGATCCATTTGTGTATGTGAATCTGTCTTTAGATAGGTCTTTTTGCCAGACAATTTCCTCTTCGGGCTTTAGATAAAAAACAGTGTCGGTCATCACGGAAACGTCCTTGAAAGTGAAATGCACGCTGCCATGAATGTGGTAAATAAACTCCCATTCTTGTCTGTGAGTTATGATATCCGGAAGAAATTCCCCCGTGTCATCGTCGAATCCGGTGAATAAGTCTTTTGTCGCCGTGTAAGCCAGCGAATCGTAATTTAGGTTGTAAATCCCGATATCGAAATGTTCGCGAAGATAGGCAAAAAATCCCATATACAGTTGGAAGGGATGTCGGGGATTGTCGAGGTCCGATTTACTGAATTCAACGCAGGCACTTCGGAAAGAATCCGCCAATTTGACATACAGGAAATCCAACTGATCGATGATTTCACTTCTGGGGTTGTCGTGACCAATATTGGGCCGAATATTCAAGTCAGCAAACGCATCTGCGGCTCTAAACCACATGAGTACGGGATCTGGAGCTTTGGAAGGTGCAATTTCGCTTCCCCAAAATGGAAACGAGTTAATCAGCGAGTTCATATCCGCGAGCAGATTTTCGAAGTTTGGCTCTTTTTCTACATGCTTGCGGTTCTCGGTGATCCTCTGGAAGTAGTTTATTCCATGAGCCTGAGTTGCTGACCACTCCTTCGCCCAGTCTTCCATCTTCCGATTTAGCTGACTCATGCTCGGCATGCCGAGGCTTACAGATGTACCAGCACCGAGAATTACTAGCAGTCTCTTTTTCATCGAGGCGATTACCATCGGTCCTTTACTCGTCTACTAAATTCTTCCTTTAAGCTCAGTCGCATCTGATTGAGCATCACCTGGAGGTGCATAAATATGCCATAATTATTTCACTGGCTGCTTCGACGCTGTGAGCCGATTTGCATCCCTCGATCGCGACTATCCTTTTGGAATCGAAGACCTCTCCGAAAAAGTTCATGCTGGCAGTCATGGTTGCCAACCCAGATAGTGAATGATAAAGGCCGCTATCGCCAACTTCGATCCATTGCTTGATGCTCGTCTCCGATCAAAATCACCTTGCGCTTGAGCCATTTCCTCGCGATTCGCAGGTCCGGCCCCTGATAGACTTGGCTGTGGGATGATGTCAGCGCCGCACAAGCCGCTTTCGGCCCTTCTGTCGCAAATTCTGGTCGCCTATAGTGTGGAGCTCGATTGCGAATTTGAGCGCCGCATGCTGCAAACGCAGAGCCGTAGCGCGCGCCTCTCGCTGGTCATTTGGCTTAATTTGCTGCAGTTTTTGGCCGATGGACCAGTTTCGGTTCGAACGCTCGCTTCGCGCGCGCTCACAGTCGAGGCTGGCTTCACGGCCGGGCTTGGTTGCCTCGAACGATGGGGCGTCGTTGCGCTGCGGCCTGGAAAGCGCGCCGGTTTCGGTAGCGGCCGAGGCATCCGCGCCGATTGGCCGGTTCGGCTCACGGCCAGCGGTGAAACAGCCGTCAGAATCTGGCCCGAACTGATCCCGGAAATCGACGCCCGCTGGTCGAAACGGTTCGGCGACGACGCGACGAGATTGCGCCGCTCGTTAGAAGCCATTGAGCACCAGATCGACCTCGAGTTGCCGCAGGGCTTGCCCCTTGCGATCCTGAAGCTGCCGGAGTTCGGGCCCCGGAAATCGGCTGCGCAAGACGGCCTGCCGCTGGCGGTGCTGCTTTCCCGAGTTCTGCTCGCGTTCGCGCTCGATTTCGAACGTGAGTCCCAAACGCCGATTTCGCTATGCGCAAACGCGATCCGCGTTCTCAGTGACGAGCCGATCCCGGAAACGGAGATTCCCAAACGAACCGGCTGCTCGGAAGAGACCGCCGGCATTGGCTGGCAGCACAAGCCGTACATCATTATTGAAAGAGACCCTGCGCGCGGCCGAGGAAAGTTCGTGCGCTTGTCCGAAGCGGGCATCAAGGCCCAGCATCAGTATTACACTCGCACGCGCGATATTGAGGAAAAGTGGAAGAAGCGCTTTCGCACCGCAACGAAAGAAATTCGGGAATCGCTGACGACTCTGCTGAAAAGAGGCGAACTGTCTGACGGCCTGAAACCCCCTCCCGAAACGACCCGCGGCGGTGCTCAGACACCGGCCCTAGGCCGCCTCGACATTGCACCTGCGGCACGCCAGCGCAGGCGGGATTTAGTATTTCAGACGGAAGCATTCGTGCGCGATCCGGCTGGCGCTCTGCCGCATTATCCGCTCTGGGACATGAACCGCGGCTTCGGTCCGTAGCAGGCGTTGCTCTCCTTGGACAGTCAGCACGAGCGCTTCTGGCACATCGGTCGCACGGTTTCGGGTGAATTGTCGGGCACTCTTACAAAGCTCGGCCCCAAAACATATTGCCCCTTGCCAACCCCAGTAGCGAATGATAAAGGACGCTATCGCCAACTTCGCGCACCGTCGCAATCTCCCGAGTTTTTCCACTCACTACCGCCTCCAAAATATCCGTAGTCTCGGACGTTTTGCGCGAATGAGCCGCGTCGGATCGGAATTCGATCCCCATGGGGGATCGGGATTGTTGATGTGAACGTCCGTTATCATTTACTAATTGGATTGGCAAGCTGAAAGAGGTTTTGGGCGCACTCGGGATGTGAGCTCCTTCCAATAGTCAGAACAACATCTCTTCAGCCTATATTTGATTGACCGTGCCGTTTTGGTGTGGACAATTCAAACTCTTCGCGCTCCAGTTTAGAGTGCAGCCGCTGTCGATGGTGTCCATGGTAATGACCCCGTTGGGGGCTCTTAGGGTCGCGGTGCAGTTTCCGCTCATTCCCTGCACCACGGTGATGTTCCCGTTGTTCGACGTAATCGTCGACGTGGTGTGTTGATCGAGTTTCTGCCCGATCGTGATATCGCCATTAGCGGTGATGGTGGCCTGGGCATGCTGATCAATCTTTTGACCAATATTCACGCCGCCGCCCGCGACGAGCGTCGCGATGGCCCATTGCTGGATTTTCTGGCCAATCGAAATTGATCCGTTGACCGAGGTGATATCGGCAGTCGCATGCTGGTTGATGTTTCCATCGATCGTTACATCTCCTTGCGCGTTGATGAACGCATTGGAGTGCTGG
Organism: Candidatus Acidiferrum sp.; assembly: GCA_049516615.1. Classification (GTDB taxonomy): domain Bacteria; phylum Acidobacteriota; class Terriglobia; order Acidiferrales; family UBA7541; genus Acidiferrum. The sequence continues at coordinate 9,111 of JBEKSZ010000132.1, forward strand.
TCGATGTCCTGGCCGATGTGAACTGTCGTGCCCGCGGTCAAAGAAGCGCCGCTAGCGGCATCGATCTTCAGGGCGATATCGATCTTGCCGCCAGCGGTAATGGTAGCCTGCGAACCCGCGTCAATGGTCTGGCCGATGGTCACGTCTCCTCCCGCGGTGATCTCGGCGTTCGACTGCTGGTCAATCTTTTGTCCGATGCTCACATGGGTTGCCGCCTTCAGGTTCGCGTAGGAATGCTGATTGATCTTGCTGTTTATGATGATCGCCCCGTGCAGGCTTTGGAGGGTGCACTCGCAGTGCTGGTCGATGTTCTCGAGTGTGAGATCGCCGAGATCGAACACTTCGTCGATGACGCAAAAACCGACGTAGTTTCCCAGGTACAGCGGCGGATAGGTAGGACTACCGGACGCAAGGTTGATGAACGTCGCTATCGAAGGGACGCCAGCCGCAGAAAGGAAAAACAGCATGTAGTATCCGGGCGGTGCCAGCGATTGATCTGTCGGAAAGGTGAGATTGACGGTCCCCGCGCCGCCCGAGATGGTCAGTACGATAGCGCGCTGATCCATGTCCACGGTGTGCGTCACTGCGCAAGGGCGCATCATCATGACGCTGGCGACATCCGGTCCGGCAGAAACATCAACGGTTATCACGGACCCGTAGATGATCTGGTCGGGGATGGTACCCGGCACCGGGCGCGGCCCGGCGAAGAGATAAGGAGGATCGAAGATCTGAATCGACGTGTCGTCGTGGGCGTTCGGTTCGCCCGGATTGTAGGCGTCCGTGTTGCCCGCGATCGCGACACGCGCGTCGGGCAGAAGCACGGCGGTGGAATGATAGCCTCGCGGATGGTTCGCGTCGGGGTTGGGGTCCATCTGGGTGAACGTTTCATCGGCGGGATTAAAAATCTCTGCGCCCATCACCGTGGCGAAGTTGTTGGTATGGCCTGCGGCCGCTCCTCCGGAAACGCCGTTGACGACAAACACCGTGCCGTCTGGCAGCAGGACCGTATCCGCCATGATGCGCGCGAAATTCGGAGGATTTTTGGTCTGCCTCCAACTCGAGCTCGCCGGCGACGATGCGTTGTATTCGAAAATGAAGGCGAGCTGGACCGCCGGAGCGTTCGACTGAGTGTCGTAATCGAAATTGCCGGAAGTGCTGCCGCCAACGATGAGAATGCGGGGAGCGTCGCCTTGTTTTTGCGGCAGCAGGACGTGTCCGGATTGCATGGGATACGTTTGCATGCCGACACCGGGCGGCGTGAACTGCGCGCCGCTGACGAACGAGGAGCTATCAAGATCCCAGATGTAGGTGGTCGTTTCGATGTGGACGAACAACTGACGGCTTCCGGGCAGCAGCACGAGGATAGGGTACTGATCGGCGGACCGGAACTTTTGTTGCGGCGTGGTGCCCGCGAACAGCTCTCCGGGAGGCACGGTTTCGAACTGATCGTTTTGCCCCCAGTTGGAGCCGGAAAACACCCATTGCTGAAGGTTGGAAAGCCCGCCTGCGATGAACGCGGTACCGTCGTTCAGCGTCACACAGGTCGGATAGTAGCGGCCGGCCTGCAAGTCCGGCCAGCGCGTCCATTGATCGGCAACCGGATCGTAGGTGTGCAGATCGGTGAGCGCTCCGTTGTCGGTGCCGAACAGCGCGCTGAACCAGCTTGAAAGGCTCGGAAGAAGGCTGTAATTCTCGATCGCGCCAGCGCCGTCCTGGCCGCCCGCCACAAGAATCGTCCCGTCGGCAAGCGTGCATTGGCCGGCGCAAAAACAGTTTCGCCCGATCTGCTGAACCGGCTTCCCTTTTTCCGCGACCGGATCCCAAATCTGGTAGGACCCGAGCTCCGGATTGTTGAACAGGGACACAAAGAGGTCATTATTCACGCCAAGCAAGCCGACGGCGAGCGAATCGAAGCACCAGTACAACACCTGTCCTGTATGGAGTACGACCGCGTGCGCCCCCACGATCGAGAGACCGCCCGTGTCCGTCGTTTCAAGCGCGGTTTCCCAAAGGCCCATCGGGTTCATAGCGCAGCCTGCTCTGCGGCTCTTGTGACGCTCACTGGGATCGTCACGCTCAAATTCCCCCACGATAAATCAACCGTAGTCTGGCCCATCCGCAAGGGCGTGTAGAACAGGACTCCAGGTCTTGGACCGGGCGTCACTACGCCGCCGGGAGCGTGTATGGTTGGGGGCGCTCCCTGGTCGCTGCCCGCAGGCTGGACGCTGTAATGTATCGCGATCTTTTCGTTCACCGCGACTCCTTGGCCTTGGGCAAGCGGCCCCGCCGTTGTGTAGGCGTTGGCAGTGGCCGTCACAGGCCTCTGCGCGACAGTGAGGACGGGACACAAGAAAGCGAAGGGGAACGCCCATGTATCGATTCGCGCGAGTGTAAAGATACTATTGGCGAACGCGACCGGATATTCCCGCGAGTATTCAGTAAGCAGGCCATCAACCCGCGCGAAATCCGGCTTTGTGTGCACGATGGCAACGGGTCCCGTCTGAGTTCCCTTGGGAACGCGCACCTGAAATCCGTTTTCGAAGGCGCGCAGGATTTCCGCGGGTTGATGCGGAGAAAACATCACGCCAAGAGTGCACGGAAGGTCGGCGCACAAACGTCCTGTGGGAGTTTCCGGACCGGTCAGGATCGTCAAGGGATCGCCGACGGCCGCGCCAACCGGCCGATCACCCGAGGGCTCCAGCCAGCGCAGAATCTGGTGCACCTTTGGCCCGGCAACCGCCTCCAGGAATGCGGTTACCGGATTCGCCTGCATCCATTTTTGCGCCAGCCGTTCGAGTGGAACGCGAATCCACTCCGGCGGACAAGGGATGCAGGCGCGGTTACCGTCAATCAGCCGCAACGTGGCGTTGCCGATCACGATGGCGGCGTAGGCTGGCAAAACCTCGCTATTGCCGGGGCTCAGGAAGGCCGCCGCTTCCACCGCGAAGGTCGTGGGGAAGGCGACGGCGTCTTCGACAGCCCTTACGATGCCGGCAATGAAGCGGTCGCGCTGTGCGGGGTCGTCTTTGGAGACGAAGGCCGCGCCCGCCAGCAGGTCAACGACCGCTGTCAGCTCTTGGCTATTATCGGGATCGATGCACCAATTGTCCTGACGGCAGCACTCCCGCGCCTCGCACGGCCAGACCCCGTCCAGGCACCTCATCTGGTCAATCACGTGAGCGAAGGAGAGCGGATATCCGACCACAGCCAGGCGGCACAGGGACGCGAGATTTCGCAGATTGGTAAGGCGCGCCCGCAGCACAGTCAGGCTCGCCGCAGCTTGGTCATGCAGGTCCACGCCATCCGCGTAAGTTTGGATCGCCTGGCAGAACTGGGCGAGCACCGTGTCGTCCACAAGCGGCGGCACAAACGTTGTGTCCTGGACCTCCTCCATGAGAAGCATAGAGGCACTTGACATCGAAGATTCAGGTACTGAAGAGCCTGACATCGCCGAAGGGCTCAACATTGCCATCGTCGAATCCGCCGCCCCGGTTGAGAAAGAGTCAACCGCTGCTTTGAAAAGATTGCGATGCGCGGTTGAGCAAAACCCGACCACCTCTCCGTCGTGGACCATAGTCGCATTACGGTCCACGCGCGCGCCGGACCAGGGGCAGGTTCTCTCTTCGAGAGCCACGGCCTTCTGCCTTTCAAAATGTTCCAGCGCGGATTTGAAGCGGTCCCGATGCTCGGCCGAGCAGAAGCCGACTACACGATCCTTGTAAGATAGGACCGCGTCGTGCGAGATCGGTTTCCCCGACCACGGGCAGGTCTTGTTCGACGGCAGCACCCCCGCATAGCTTGTCGCCTGCTCCGCGCCAGGCATTTGCGGCGGCGCTTGGGCGCCACCACTATTTCCGCAGCAGCCCCCCGTGCGCGGAGCCGGCGGCGAGCCTTGGTCCGGAGTGGCTAGCGATTCGAGGACGTCCGCCGTCCGCTGATCGTAGATGCCGGTAACCGGCAACGAGTGCTCCCTTTGAAGAATATAGACGGCCCGGTGCGTTCCGAGCCCGAAATAGCCACCTGCCGCTTCAACCGCGGGGACCGATAAGCCGCACAGCTGTAACTTGGCCTGCAGCGTCCGCACTTCGTCGTTGACGGTGCCCAGGGAAAGATCCAACTTGCTCATCACAGCACCCGCCGATTCACCTGCTGCGCTATCGCAGCTCTGCCCGCGCTTCGGGATCGTTGATCACAAGCCGGAACTGTTCGGCGACCGCGAGCATTGTCCGTCCATCCGCGTCGTTGGGAAGAGAAGTATCGATATAGGTATCCATTGGCACCGACAGGCTGATGGTGTTGCGGGCCAACGAGAGGATAACGCCCGTCTTGGGCGGCGTCGCCTCGCTGTAAAGAAACCCTTGATTGGCGAGCAGTGCATTGATCTGGTAAATGGGCGCGTCGAGCGGCGAATGTTTGTTCTTATACGCCTCTTCGTACAGGTCCGGGGAGACAATCACGTAGTAATCGCCGTTCTGCCCGCGCTCCCTCAACGTCCGGATGCCATCGAGAATACTGTCGAGAATCGGCTGATCCACATGAGGGTGCTCTTTTCGAAGAAGGCCCTCCTGATGTTGCAGTTCATCCTCGTTGTCAAGCTTGATGTGAAGCCTGTGCAGGATATGCGCCGCTTCGGAACCCAGCAGGACGACGGCGTCCTCCGCCAGAGCTATATCCGCCGCCGCGAAATTAATCAGCGTGGTCACCGTGTTGCTATCGTTGTTTTGCTCCCTTTGGAGAACAAAATGGCGCGATATCTGCATTGCCGGCAGATGCTGGTTTGGGCGCACCCCGAGGACCGGCCCCTTATGGACACGCCGTCCGGGTACGCTTCCGACGTAACCGTTTCCGATGACAGGCGGAAGGACCTTTCGAACTACCCGAAGTTTCGTCGCCTGACTTTGTGCGAGCGCTGTCATTTGATCCGGTGTTAGAGTAGTCCCGTTCATGCTCCCTCCGTTCGGCCAACCAAAGTGTCGTATTGGAAGGTACGTGGCCGCATCATACACCCTCATTTTGACGATGACTCTCTTTTTTTCTGTGCGTCTTTTTAATAGTGAATGATGGCGGAGTTTCGTTACAAAATGATTTCGCCGGTTCGCGCCTGCGATGATCAACATGGCGAGGACCGGAGCTCACTCGCATTTAGCGCGCCCATTTCAAGAATTTGCATCCGAAACACGCGCTCTCAGACGCCGCGATTGTTGGATTGTGTAGTCAATTAGATTAGCGTGTCTGCGTCTCGCGCGCTGTTTGGCGTGGTCACCAATCTTCCTTAAAGCTCGTGCAATCACTCAATCGAACGTCACCGGTTACCGTAGCTGGGTCCGTTCTCGAATTGCTGTGTTTGGACGCGCTGGCAGGGGGACTGTGGGCCGCCCCCCATGCCTATCGAACGGCCTTCGGACCAGTGGCTCCAAAGCCTCTCGCCGCTTGCCAATCTAAACAGTGAATGATAAAGGACGCTATCAACTTTGCGTGCGGTCGCAATCTCTCGAACTTTTCCAGGCACTACCCTCTCCAAAATATCCGCGATCTAGGATGCTCCGCGCGAGTGAGCCGTGTCGGCACGGATTCGATCCCCCCTAAAAAGGCATCCTTGGGATTGTTGATCCTGAACGTCCTTTATCATTCGCTATGTGGCTTGGCAAGGCTAGGGGCGCAATCTGTGGATTGTCGCAACCGATCATTTAAGGAGTCGGGGGTTTCTGGCGAGTGAAGGACGTTTGTACGAGTACACGATTAATCCGTATGTAAATGCGGCAGCCGGGAATCGGAATGACGGAACTGCGCGAATGCTCCCTGAAAGAATCGTATTGCGGGAAGACGATTTAGGGGGCGGCAAAGGGGAGGGATGCAATCCCCTTCGCCACAGCGAGCGTTATGCATTTTCCGATTGAGAATCGGTCAATCAACGCTGATGCGCGTTGCGGCTACGGTTCCCTTCACCTCTGATATTGGTGTCCCCACGCCGACCGCATCATAGCTGGGCGGCCACAGCTTGAAATCGAATGATCCTTGGTAGGTTTTTCTGTCTGACCCGACCGTAATCGTTTCGTCGTCGGTGAAGATGGCTGAGATGCTGCCGTCCGCGGCAAACATTAAACCGATATGGTGCAGCTTGACGCGGTGGTCGCCCAGGTCTTTCCACACCCCGAAGCAGATGTTTCCGCCTGTGGGGGGCAAAAACGCGTTTTCAAATTCAGTTCCATCCGCGTGCCATGTTTTGAAAGATTCGAGGAACGGGAAAGGTGTGGGGGGATAAGGCCCTCCCGGGGGGAAATTATTATCGGAATTTCCTGTGTAAAGCACGTGCCACAAACCCACGATGCTACCCTGCTCATGCCAATCGTCATCCGCGTGCGGGCTGACAAAAGGGATTGTCGGTGCTGGGGTGGCTCCAGCTTTGTAGGGAATGCCACAACCCGCCCTTGCACTTGCAGCAGTAAACAAGAGTCCCAATCCTACCAATACAGCGAGTGCGGAGAACCGTCTGCTCCGTAGCATTTTCAAAGTCATTCTTACGATGTGATTCATCATCTTTCTCCTCTTAGTTGAGCTAAAGTCCACATGCTTATTCCCAACCCCGGAGGGCGGAGCAAAGCAGAGTTCACGCAATTTCATCGAAAAGGCGCTTGCGCGCAATGCCTATGCCCTCACTTCGGGTTTAATTCTTTGTCATCAGGTAAGTCACTGATATCAAA
>JBEKSZ010000133.1:0-15810 GCA_049516615.1 Candidatus Acidiferrum sp.
CTGCTCAGCTCCGCCCTCGACAAGGATGCGCAATGCGGCGACCGCATTGCCATACAAAGCGCTACGCTCACACCGGTTTCCGGCGCCGCGCTGGCTACCGTGCAGATGCACTACGAACGTTGGGTGTGCGCCAAGATTTTCGGCAAGCAGCAAATCAAGCGGCTGATCGGCGGCAACGCCACGATGCCGCTAACGCTGACCCCCAGCGTCGACGAAACCCACAGGGAGCTGCGCTTAATCCCCGAACTCGGCCCTATCGAGGCCGACGGTTCCCTCGGCGAACTTCTGCGCTCCCCTCCCATCGCCGGAATGCTCCGCGACAAAATCCAAGCCGCCATCCAGTCCGCCATGCAGAAGGCCGCTAACCTGGCCGCCACCCTCCCAACCGTGGCACAGCCCTACGCCACCATCCAAAGCGCCGCCTTCCAGGACGCCGGCGCAGGCCGCATGGCGCTGGTCCTCGATGGCCAGCTGCGCATCAGCAAAGAGCAAGTCCGGCAACTCACGCAACAAATCAAGTCCCGCGTCGCGGGCAAATAGCGCCTTCTCCGCGCCAACCAAGTCAAAGCCCAAGTTGCGCCCGTCAGTTCCCAGTCTTCCGCTCGTCGAGCGCTACCACGCTGCACGGGTCATTCTTCTCGGCCGAATTCCGGCAACGCTCCTCTGCCAGTTGGGATGCTTCCTTTTCTGTGCGCCGCCCAAACACGTACCCGTAGTGCCCGCTTGCTGAAACCGCAAAGGCCTTATGCGCAGGCATGGTCAGGAAGGTGCGAAACTCGGCGACCCCGTTCGCGGAAAGCGAACTAGGTGCCGCAACGTCCGGGGGCGCGGGCAACGCCAGCGGGGAACTTCGCAAGTTCAAATTCTGCTGCACCAGGAATTTGTCCACCATGCTCGTCCAGATCGCGGCGCCCCCGAGCGAAAACAATCCGTGCCCGTCCCGGCCAAACGCCGCTGCTCGCACAAACTCCGCCTTTCCGCCCGAAGCGGTAAACGCCCGATAAAATGCCGCCGCGATCGGCGGCCCAAAAAAATGGTCGTTCTCGGCGTACACCCACAGCATCGGCACGCGCGACTTCTTGCCAAAATCGGAAAATGCCTGCACCAGAACTCCCGGGTCGCACACTTCGTCTGGCTTCCGCGACCCGCGGCCACCGGCAAAATTAATCGCCGCCACCAGCCCGGCCGGCGGATCCGCGGTAAGCGCCACGGTGGCGAATCCCCCGGCGGAAATTCCCACACTAATCATCCGTGAGCCGTCCACCTCCGGCCGCGTAGCCAGGTATTGCATCGCCGCGCGCAAATCCTTCGCCGATTCACGCCCCGAATCGTAATAATCGACGCGCGAGGTACACGCATTGCCCTCTTCGCTATACCCTCCACCGGAATCGCCATACCCGCGCCGCATCACCACTACCGCCGTCCACCCACGCCGCGCGAACTCCCGGGCCTCGGGCACGAGTCCCCACGGCGTCATCCCCGGCCGCTCGCCCGGATCGCGCGGCGCTCCATGATTGAGCAGCGCCAAGGGGTGCGCCGCGCCATCGTTCGGGCGCACCATCACGGCTTCCAAACCTCTTTTTCCGGCCTCCTTCATGGGAATGCGCAGTTCCTGCTCGGCTAAATCCTGCGCCGCGGCCGAGCCCGCCGCCGCAAGCACCAGCAAGATGACCCGCAAGGTCAGTCGGCGTCGGGCGCGTACATTGTGTGATTCCATACCGTTGTTCAGAGATAGCTCAGCCAGGCCTCATGCCGTCGCCGCTTGAGTTCCGCAAACCACCTGCAGAGCGGATACAACGCGAGCAGCACAGCGCCCCAAACCGCATACACCACGGGCAAGGAAACGCCCCAACCCGGCGGCTGGCTCGTCGGGAACGCCTGGATCGCGGGTGATTCAAACATCCAATGTACTTGGCCATATCGCAAATAACACGCTCCTACAGCAAGCACATGGATCAACGGAATATGCAGCAAGTAATAGAACATGGGCACCTGCCCGAACACCAGCGCGGGCCGCAGAACTCGCGGCGTCCCTTCATCAATGGCCCACAGGAAGAATAGCGCCGGCCCCAGCGTCATCAAGAGGTACAGGAGCGACGGGGGATATTTCGTCGTATTCAAAAACGAAAGGACGGTAAATCCGGGCGATGCCTGATGTGCCCAGCGCGAGGGGTCGCCATACGCATTTACAAAGCGCAACAAAATGAATCCCCCGGTCGCGCCCAGTCCGCAAGAGAGCAAAAACCCTCGTCGGCGCTGCGATGTCCAGCGGTAAATCTGTCCCAGGCCGAAGCCCGCGGCCGTGACTCCCACCCAAGGGACCAGCACGTAAGCCACAAAAATGGAATATGGCGGATTGAACCAAATGAAAAAAGGCGAGTGCAGAATGGTCCAGATCGGATTACGCGATTGGATTCCGTCGAGCAGATTGTGCCCGGCGATCAGCACCAGTCCGAACGTCGCGACCGCCCAGGCCGGCAAGTACAGCAACCCAGAAAGCACGATCATGGCTGAGCCTAGGGCCCACAAAACCACCAGCACCGTCAGGTGATAGTCGAAATTAAATTGCCAACCCAAACAGCGCACCACCACCAGCTCCAGAAAAATCAGCCACAACCCGCGCGTCAAAAGGAAACGCGATAATTCGCGCTTGGACTTTCTACCCAGCGACAGGTACGCACCGGTCCCCGTAAGCAGGAAAAACACCGGCGCACAAAAATGGGTAATCCAGCGCGTAAAGAAAAGAGGCGTGGTTGTCTGCGTTAGATCCGTCGGATTCACCGCCCCATTTCCGAAGAAATCCCGCACATGGTCGAGCGCCATCAGAATCATGATCACGCCGCGGACAATGTCGATCGACTCGATCCGCCGCCCCATCGTTGCGGCTCCATCCATCCATGGCACCTCGGGCCGAGGCTATCCCCGGCTAAATTTTGTTGAGTCTAGACGATTTTTCCTTATTGCACAAAATTGCGATTCATCGTGTCTTCCATGAGTGGTTAGCTATCCAGAAAGGACGCCCATAATGCGCTCTCTGACGCTCGTGCCGGCAAAACGACCTTGGCCGATAAACGCCTGCGCCTTGACTGCGGCGTCCTCTGTTTCCGCCGGGTAGTTTCGCTTTCGCTTCCATTCATTCGCGCACCGAAGGCGGTCTAGACTGCCCGCCTTTGCGCGCAGCGACTCGTAAATCGATAGGCGTCCCGCGAAGCAGTGTGCCCCGAGCGAGGCCACGCGTTCGTGGCGAAGCCAAACCTTTTCCCCGCCAAGATGGCGGGCATCTCCATCCCCGTCGAGTCGACGGTTAGAAACTATTGCGTATCTTAGAAGCTATCACCGCTTTTTTCGGGATCTCTTTGCGGAAGACGGCGGGCGCCGGTACGGCTTTGCCTGAATGAAGAGCGGCATCGCGCCTAGGCGCCGAAGACGACGCGCGTGCCGGTGGAAGGCAGGATGAGCTTCTCGGGCATCTCGCGCTGGATTGCCATGATGGTGCGGAGGCCGGTGCAATGCATGGGAATCAGGTAGTCCGGGTTGATTTCCTTCATGGCGTCGACGGTCTTGGCGATGAGTTCATCAGGATAGGGAGCCAGGTGCCACCCGCCGACCACGGCGTGCACCTTGGCAATCCCGGTGGAGGTCTGGATCTGGCGGACGGAGTTGATGATGCCGGCGTGGCCGCACGATGAGATGACGACCAGTCCCCGGTCTTTCACGTTGTAAGCGGTGGCGTGCTCGCCCCAGAAGATGTCTTTCACCAACTCGCCCGGCTTGGCTTCCATCTTGACGGTGCCGGGAGGGAAGTGGAAGGTGGCGTCGCAGGCGGAGCCGGGCGCGCCGGCTTCGAGTCGAGCTGCCGGGGGCGACATCTCGAAATCGGTGATTCGCGCGATGTGACCTGAGGTGAATGCGTGGCCCGCCACTACCGTGGGCTCCTCCGCGATCACGACCTTTAACCCTCGCGTTTCCAGCTCCTCCCGCTTGAGCTCACCGTAGTCGAGTTTATTGCCGTCGGGCTGCAGCACCCAGCGGTGGCAAAACGTATCGCGTCCTCCGGCATAAAGAGTGAGCCCTGGTTTGGCCTGCCCCTTGAGGGTCTGCGCCAAATCGGGCAAACCACCGTAGTGGTCTTCGTGCCCGTGGCTGATGATCAGGGCGTCGGCCATGGCGGGATCGACTTTCAAGCCCTTGAAATTGTTCGTGAGCGTGCCGGGCGTAAGCGCGAAGTCCAGCAGGATTTGCCTTTCCTCTGCGCCTCGGAAAGACTCCAAGTGAAAGGCCAGCCCATGTTCCGACAACAACGAGACTTCTGAGCCGTAGGGATGGGGCAAAGTATTCCGAGTGACCGTGAGGTTGCCGATTTTCCCGCCCTTGGCGAACACGTCGTAAATGTTGTCCACCAGGTTGGTGACCACGAGGCGATCAGTGGTGGGGATTTCCTTGGGAGCATCGAGGAAACTTCCGAAGCGGCCCGTGCCGCCCACCAGGAACGTTCCGCCTGCTACGGCTCCGAGCTTCAGGAATTCGCGCCGGTGCATGCTTGACCCCCATCGTCTGACTTGAGATCTTATTTCCAGGATTCGAAGACGGCAAACTTTGTAAGCCCTAAGGACTTAGCCGGGATTTCCATTTTGACTTCCCGGCCGACCGATAACGTACACCCAAGCCCGTCGGCATGCAATGCTCGGGCCAGGTTCCTGGCGGCACGACCTTTTCACCGCTTGCGGCAATATCGCAAAGCCGGAACCTGTCGCATCTCCCGCTTATTTCTCAGACACTTTCACTTCTCCAGTCTCGATTGGCACGGAAAGCTGTTTCGCTCTACGTTTCATCTATCCTGCCGGCGATGGCAGCGCCGCGACCGTGTGCGATCTCCGGCAAGAGCAATTCATCCCCGTCTTCGGCGCTGTCTACATTGCGCGGACGCAGCCTTCGCCGCGAGGCAGTCCCCGTGACAATTGAACAGAAACAACGGCGTAACGTTGGAGCTCCAAGGCTTGTTGTCAGGGTTAGAGCAAGGAAGTCAGTGGCTTGCAGCTGAGACGCTGCTTCCTCGACCGGTTAGTGTGCGAATCTGCCAGGGCGGCTTCAGAAGTTGGGGCGCTTTGCCAATCGCCAGGACCACATCAGGAACGATGTGGATGTGAGGTCGATCGCCGGCTCCGTAGTGCTGTAGGACTGCACGTTGTCCTGATACACAGCCTTTTGTGAAGCGTCGAAGGCCCCGGAGTTGCCGTTGAATTTCTTGAAGGTGTCCACCCCGTTTGCCGGGCAGAGAATCATGTCTCCAACCACGCCCGAACTGGTGTAGCCGGCTGGACCCTCGGAAGCTGCGCCCCACAGCACCGGGATGCCCCCCGAGGTTCCATCGAGCGCTCCGGCCAGATTGGCTACTTGATGTTGGATACAATTCGGAAACGTGCTGCCGTCACCCACGATAAACGAGGAACCCCACGAATTGGTGCCCAAAATATTGGCCAGCCATCTTTGCGAATAAGTATCGTAGATCTTTGACTGCGTCAGGTAGTACGCTTCGCTGGCCATCACCGAGAGCCCTGCACCGTGCGAAGTCGTGTCGCCGTCCTGCCATGCGTAGCCAAACCCCCAGGGATCCGAGCTGGCTTGCGAAATCGCATCCGCGACCTGCCGCAAGAGCTGCTGGCGAATGCCCGCTTCGCTGACCGCCAGGCCGGCGGGATTCCCCGCCCGTTCCAGTGCCCGATAAAGTTCAAAATGCGCCAACCCGCTCACGTCGTACAGGTTCAGCGTGTCGGTATAACCCGGTTCGTAGATATTGGTGACGTAGTTTTGCGCAAACTGCGCGGCTTGCTGCAGATAGTCCATGGGATTGATGTGCGCCAGCCCGGCGGGAAGATTCTTGGCCCCGCCGGCCGATTCTAACGCGAAATATAGTTCCGTCGCGCCCAGTTCCATGTCGTCCTCCCAAACGTTTTCGGGATAACCGTCGAAGGGAGCAATGGTCAGCAGGCAGTTGGTGCAGGAGCCGGAATCGACCGTCGGCGCGGGGTCCGAATACGAAGTGTCGGCGAGTGCGAAAATATCTTCGGCATTTTTCAGGCACCTGTTCGCCACCGCCGCGTCCGTAGTCCGGTTGAGCTGGTAGCACAGCGCAAAATCTGCCGCCAAACGCCCCGCCAGATTCGGGCTGATGGGCGAACCCGCCGGACCCGCCACGTATACCGGCCGGTCGCAGATAAAGAACGTGGTGTACGGATCGCAAGCTTGTGGGTCTCCGGGTTGCGAGAACTTGTCGGCTGCCTGCGGCAACGTCCAGATGTCGTATTCGGTAATCAAGCAGTACGGAGTGTTGAACGTTCCGCCACAGTTGCCGGCGGCCGAACTCGGATCGCCCTCGCCGTAGTAGTTCCAATCCTGGGTGTTGTCCACTTGGTAGTACAGCGTCCTGCTTGTGTCATCCCACATTTTCAGCAGCCAGTCCACACCAAACGCCGCCTCTTTCGTGAAATCCGAAGATCCCGGCGCTCCCGGCGCGCTGTTGCCCGCAAAAGAAACTGAACCTGGTGGCGCGGGCGGATTCACCGGCGCGTACGGGCCCATTTGCTGCGGGAAATCGCGGACCCCAATCTCCATGAGCGCCGCCGTGTAGCTCACCGTTTCGACGTATTTCTCATAGTCCCCGGCGTCCCACCATCCTCCCGAGGCGTCGATGTTGGATAGCTTCGCGGATGTGAGCGGTGCCGCCGGCGGTAGGATGTTGATGAAGTCGTTGTCATCGAGGGGGGGCGTCTTGTACACGCGCGCGTTCATGTCCTTTAAGTGCCCGGGCGCCGTGCGCAGCGCGTTGCGCACAAAGTCTGCCCCGTCGCGTTGCGTCTCATAGAAAAACAAACTGTTTAGAAGCAGCCCGGAGTAGAGCGCCTCCGGGCAATCCACCGCAAACTGCGGTGAAGCCGCGTGCACCGGGCCGGAGACGGCAATCGTATACCGTTCGCCGCCGGGAACGTGAAAGTCCAGAGCGTATACAGCAAAGACCTCTTTCTGGCTGTGGCTCCAGGTTCCCAACAAGGCGCCAACCGCGCCGGAATACGCAGTAACCCCTTTGGCGTTGACGACCTTGAAGCTCGCTCCGTTTTCGGCCGCGCTGGACATCAGATACGCGCGAAAGGGCCCCTCCCCGGCTTCGTAGCCCGCCTGGTTGACGCGCACGTAAGCAGACTGCGCCGGGGCAGACGGCGCGGAAATGAACAGCGTCAGCAAGGCGCCCACGATGAAGACGATGCGGGCGCAGATCGCCATACGGCAGGGGGCAGGGAACACGACTTCCTCCGTGGCCGCGGGGTGGCCATATTAAATGGGTTTAATACAGGCGAAATACTGCTCTTTTGCTTTTTCGGTGTCAAGAAAAAGATTGCGGAATTGACGGGCTCGCGCAGCGCCAAAGCGCATGCGACGACCCGTGCGTTGCAGCATCAAATACGGCAGAGTGGCGGCTTGGCAGGATCGCTGTCTCCTTAGAGGCTGCAACCGGGCGAAGCGGAAGCGTGGCCGTCGCCCGAACTTCGTGTTCCTCGGTTTTAAGGAGCAAATCGGATGGAAAGCTCAGCCGTAAAACAGCAAACTATGGCAGGAGGTGCTATGGCCACTGCCGAACAAGCCTATCTGCGCGCCGAACTCGAACACCGCCGTGAGCGTCTGCATCAGGCCCTGCATTCCCCAGCTGCGGACGCTTCTCTCTCGCAACTGTTGCGGGATGTCGACAGCGCGCTGAGCCGCATCGATCACGGCACCTTCGGAATCTGCGAGTCCTGCCACGACTCTATTGAACCAGCACGTCTTTTGGCCGATCCCCTGGTGCGCTTCTGTCTCGACCATCTTTCTGTCGCCGAGCAACGCGCCCTCGAGAGCGACCTTTCCCTGGCCGCCCGCATCCAGCGGGCTCTCCTGCCCAAACTGGACTTTGCGCCTGTGGGCTGGGACGTGCGCTATCACTACCAACCAGCCGGCATGGTCAGCGGCGATTACTGCGATCTGTTTGAAACCGAGAACGGGCTGCTCTTCATGCTGGGCGATGTTTCCGGCAAGGGCGTTGCCGCCTCCATGCTTATGAGCCACCTGCGGGCCACCTTTCGCAGCCTCGCCGAAGCCGGGCTTCCCCTCCATCGCATGGTCGAAGACGCCAACCGCATTTTCTGCGAGAGCACCCTCGCGGGACAATTCGCCACGCTCGTCATCGGGCGGGCCGCGCGCGATGGCTCGGTCGAGTTCGTCAGCGCCGGCCACCTTCCGGTGCTGCACCTGCACCGCGACGGAGCCACACCCAAGGATGCCACCGGCGTGCCTCTCGGGATGTTCTGCGGGACGCGCTTCCCCGTTCACCAGCTCAACCTTGCGAACGGCGACACGCTCTTTCTCTATACCGACGGTCTGACTGAGTCGCGCAACGGCGCCGGTACCGAATATGGTCTGCAGCGTATCCGCGCGCTGGCGGCGCAACACGCCTGCGTCGAGCCGGCAGCGCTGATCTCCAAATGTCTTGCGGACCTGCTGAGTTTTGGCGAGGGTCTCAAACAAACGGACGATTTGACGTTGCTTGCCGTTCGGCGCACCCAGTAAAGGGCCGCCCGCAGATTACCGTCCGGCCCGCGTGGTTTGGCGACCACGCGGCAAGCTTCTAAACAGGCATTTCCGAATATTGCCCAGCGCACCAGACAACGGCGGTGCGCAGCGCAGGTCTAAGGGCTCTTCTCTGAATTCCACAATTAAATTCCCATGAACTCGATTCCCTACATGGTTCCTGGGCTTTTCACAGCGCAGGAAGCTCGCTAAATTCCCAGCACGGTCACCAGTTCGCGGACCGAAGCAGACGATTTCTGCAGTTCCGCATTCTCGGCGTCCGTCAACTTAATCTGAATGATTTCTTCGACTCCGGCCGCGCCCAGTTTCACGGGCACGCCCACGAACAAACCCTTGATTCCGTACTCGCCTTCAAGATACACGGCGCAGGGCAGGATTTTCTTTTTGTCCTTCAAGATGGCTTCCACCATTTCCACCGCGGCGGCCGACGGCGCGTAGTACGCCGAGCCGGTCTTCAGCAAATTGACAATTTCCGCGCCGCCCTTGCGTGTGCGCTCAACAATGGCGTCGATCCGTTCCTTCGGTAGCAGATCGGGCAAGGGAATTCCCGCCACAGTGGAATAACGCGGCAACGGCACCATGTCGTCGCCATGGCCGCCCAGCACGAATGAGTGGACGTTCTCGACGCTGACCTGGCATTCCGTGGCCACGAAGGTGCTCATGCGTGCCGAGTCCAGCACGCCGGCCATGCCGAGCACGCGATTTTTCGGGAACCCGCTCACTTTGAAGGCCGCCTGCGCCATGGCGTCTAGCGGATTGGTCACCACAATGATGATGCAGTTCGGCGAATGTTTTACGATCTGCTCGACGACAGCCTTTACCACATCGTAGTTGGCTTTCAGCAAATCGTCGCGGCTCATCCCCGGTTTGCGCGGGAACCCAGCGGTGATCACCACCACGTCGCTGTTCGCTGTAGCGGAGTAATCGCCGCTCGCCGTTGATGCCCCGGTTGCGCGCGAATCCGTACGCGTAATCGGCCCAGACTCCATCATATCCAGGGCCTTGCCCGCCGGCGCGCCTTCTAGAATATCGGTGATCACCACGTCCGCCAGTTCCATATCTACGATCCGCTGCGCGGTGGTCGACCCCACAAATCCGCTGCCCACTACCGTGACTTTCTTCCTGCTCATCCAATCATCTCCCCGTCCAAATGTTCAATACTTTGCTTGCGTTTTGCGCTTTGCCGAAGCTTGGCCTTGCGCGCAGCGAGGAATCCGGGTTTTTTTGACCAGGCCCCAGAGCAAATCTACCGCGCTGCAGCTACTCCCGATTTCATGTTCTCGATGATGGCATCGGCAAAGGCCGCCGTGCCCACCTTGGTAGCCCCGGGCATCAAGCGCTCCAAATCATAGGTCACGCGTTTCTGCTGAATGGTTTTCGCTATTCCGTCCTCGATTAATTGTGCGGCTTCCTTCCACTCCAGAAACGCGAACATCATCGCACCAGAAAGCATCACCGAACTGGGGTTGATGACGTCTTTGTCGGCATATTTTGGCGCCGTTCCATGGGTGGCCTCAAACACACCGTAGCCATCGCCAATATTCGATCCCGGCGCCATTCCGAGGCCGCCCACTTGCGCCGCGCAGGCGTCGGAAAGATAATCGCCATTCAAGTTGGAAGTCGCCAGCACGCTGTACTCATCTGCGCGCAGCAGGACTTGCTGAAAGACGGAATCCGCGATGCGGTCATTGATCAGTAATTTTTTCTTCCACTGACCTTTGCCGTGCGTCCCGCCGATCGCGGACAGCACGCTGCGTACTTCGTCCTGCACCGATTTGCGGAACGCCTCGGGAGCTCGCTCCAGTCCTGGCTCGATCATAGCGGCATTCTGTTCCGGCGTGAGGGCCGCATTGTTATCGGCATTGTCCAGGATCCAGCTTTCCCGCTCGGTCACGGTTTCTGCGCGAAATTCCTCGCGCGCCAGATCGTAGCCCCAATCGCGAAACGCGCCTTCGGTAAACTTCTGAATATTGCCTTTATGTACCAGCGTCACGCTCTTGCGTTTGCTGAGCAGCGCAAATTTAATCGCACGCCGCACCAGACGCTTGGTGCCCGTAGGCGAAATGGGCTTGATACCCACGCCGGAGTCCCAGCGAATCTGCTTCTTGCCATCCTTCAGCATGTCGTTGTTCAAGAATTCCAGCAGCTTGCGGACTTCCGGAGTTCCGGATTTCCACTCAATCCCGATGTAAACATCTTCGGTATTTTCGCGGAAAATCACCAAATCCATTTTCTCGGGATGCGTCACGGGGGAAGGAACACCGCTAAAGTAACGCACCGGACGTTCGCATGAATACAAATCGAGTAATTGCCGCAGCGCGACGTTCAGGGAACGAATTCCGCCGCCCACCGGTGTGGTCAACGGACCTTTGATGGCAATGCGAAAATCGCGGACGGCATCCACGGTGTCGTCCGGCAACCACTCCTTGAAGGCATTGAAGGCTTTTTCGCCCGCGAAAACTTCAAACCACGCCACTTTGCGCTTTCCGCCATAGGCTTGTGCAACGGCCGCGTCAAACACCTTGCGCGAAGCTTTCCAGATATCGCGGCCCGTACCATCGCCCTCGATGAAGGGAATCACCGGCGTATCGGGCACCTGCAATTCGCCGCCGCTATAGGCAATCGCTTTTCCTTCGGACGGAACCTGCACTCCGTTGTACGACGTCTTCATGAATCTAGTTCCTCCGCGCGACGCAGCTCGCGATCCTGCTTTGTGCGATGTAAAAACATATCATAACGCGCGCCAACTCCCGAATCGCGCTTCGCGTCGCTGGACGGTTGGCACTGTCGTTCTTTGCGGTACCATGTGGCCCGGGCGCGGCGGTAGGCTCGCTATAGACTGACGCCGCGCGGTGGCCATCAGCCCGGCGGAGCGGCAAGCCAGAAACTCACAAAAGGAGAGAAGCGCAATGATGCTCGATTGGAACGCCTATCAGCAAGATCTGGGAGCCACTATTGGAGATCTGGCCAAGCTAAGCCCGGACACGGTGCGCGGATATCAGACCCTGGGCGCGGCCAACGCACGGGCCAGCAAATTGGGTGAAAAAGTGCGCCAGCTCATTTCCCTCGCGGTGGCGGTGACCACGCGTTGCGACGGCTGCATCGTGTTTCACACGGAAGCCGCACTGAAAGCCGGGGCGACCAAGGAAGAGATCTCCGAAGCGCTGGGGGTGGCCGTGGCCATGAACGCGGGCGCCGCGTTGGTCTTTTCCGCGCGCGCGCTAGACGCGCTGGCGGCGAAGGCACACGCCGCCGACGGCTAGCAGATTGCCACAGCCTCCATCCCGGTTGCCGGCAAGGTGCCCGACCGCGCGAAAGCGCTCAGCCGGAAGCTAAAACAGCGCCCTAGAACTGGTTCCAGAGATATTGGTTATAAACTTCGTGATGGTGCTGCACTTCGGGCGCTTTCACAAAGGTGCCCAGCGAACGCGAGCAGCGGTCCGCAGCCACCTGTTTAAGCTCCGCGAAGCGGCCTTTCACGTCGGCGCCGAGGAGTTTGGTAGTCCATTCTGCCGCTTTGAAATTCTCGATCGCGGTGTAAATGTTGTCCGGCAAATAGCGTTCCGCCTGGCGCAGATTTTTGATTTTTGCGGTGTCGCCATCGAGGCCGGATTTAAAGATGGAGTACATCACTAAATACGGATTGGCGTCCGGAGCGACGGAGCGAACTTCTACGCGCGAGCTTTTTTCGTTGCCGATGGGGATGCGCACCATCGAGCCGCGATCAACTGCCGAAGCTTTAATCTGGTTTGGCGCTTCAAAGTGGGGATCAAGCCGGCGATAGGCATTTACGCTGGAATTCAGCAGCAGGCAAATATCGTTGGCATGGGTCAAAACGCGATCCACAAAGCCCCACGCGAACTTGCTCAGCTTTTCCTCGCCCTTGGTATCCCAGAAAAGATTCTTGCCGCCTTTGCTGATGGAGACGTTGGTGTGCATGCCGTTGCCATTCACCCCAACCACCGGCTTGGGCAGGAAACACGCGGTCAACCCCATCTTGGTGGCGACCTGGCGACAGATCAGCTTGTAGAGTTGGATCTGGTCAGCGGCGGCCACCACTTCGCCATAGCCGTAGTTGATTTCAAATTGCGAGGGCGCTACTTCCGGGTGGTCCTTTTCGTTTTGAAAGCCCATAGCGCGTTGCACTTCGGCGGTGGTATCGATGAACATGCGCAGTGGATCGCCGGGCAGGGAATGATAGTAGCCGCCGGTATTCACGTACTCGAACTTTTGCGTCTGGGCGTAATGTTGTTCGGCATCCGCGCCGGCGAAGAGAAAGCCCTCGATTTCGTTGGCGGCGTTCAGCGTGTAATCCTCCTCTTGGTGTTGTTGCGCCGCGTAACCCTTGAGCACGCCTCGAATGTCCGCGCTGTACGGCGAGCCGTCTTTGTCGATGACTTCGCCGAAAACCAGGACCTTCCCGCCGCCAAACACGTCGGACGGACCCCAGTAGAAAGCGCTCCAGTCCATGGCCAGACGCAAATCGCTTTCGCGTTGTGCGGTGAAGCCGCGGATGGACGAGCCATCAAACGTCAAATTGTCCCAGCTCTTGACCAGGAATTTTTTGTCGTAGTCCAGCATGTGCAGGCGGCCTTCGAGGTCGCTGAAGAGTACGGTGACAGCCTTAATGCGCTTTTCGTCGGTGAGGTACTTGATGCGTTCTTCCTGGATCTTGTGGGCAGCCACCCGCTTCATGCGCTGATCTTTGGCCTTGAGGTTCAGTTCTTCGAGTTCCTCATAGCTGAGCGCTAGAAAATTACGCAGTTCGTTCGACATGACTCTCCTCAAGGTGTAGAAGTGCTGGCGGAACAAAAATTAGTACGGAAGTGAGCGGGAAACAAGGACTATCCATGAGTGCGATAGCGTAGCGCGGCGTTCGCGAAACGGTCAAATCGAAAAAGCGATACATTGAATCAAAAAAAGTGACCATGCGTCCAGCCTCGCAGAGAGCGACGCAAGGTCATCTTTCATGCCTAGTCGTAATATTCCTGGCCCAAATGGGTGATCAGATCTTCGCCCATCATCCAGCGCAGGGTGTTTTTCAATTTCATCGACTGAATGAAAAGATCATGTTCAGGATAGAGTTCCGGCGCGGTCATGGGCGACTTGAAATAGAAACTCAGCCACTCCTGAATGCCGCGCATGCCCGCGCGTTGCGCCAAATCCAAAAACAACACCAGATCCAGAACAATGGGCGCGGCAAGAATGGAATCGCGGCAGAGGAAGTCCACCTTGATCTGCATGGGATAGCCGAGCCAGCCGAAAATGTCGATGTTGTCCCAGCCTTCTTTGTTGTCACCGCGCGGCGGATAGTAGTTGATGCGAACTTTGTGAAACATCTTGCCGTAAAGCTGGGGATAGAGTTCGGGCTGCAAAATATATTCAAGGGCTCCGAGCTTGGACTGCTCTTTGGTCTTAAACGACCCGGGATCTTCGAGCACTTCGCCGTCGCGATTGCCGAGGATGTTGGTCGAGAACCAGCCTTCAAGGCCCAGCATGCGGGCCTTAAAGGCTGGCGCCAGCACGGTTTTCATCAGGGTTTGCCCGGTTTTGAAGTCTTTTCCCGCAATGGCCACGTTGTGTTCGAGTGCCAGTTTCTGGATGGCCGGAATGTCCACGCTGAGATTGGGCGCGCCGTTGGCATAGGGCACGCCGCTGGTCACCGAGGCCCAGGCATAGAGCATGGATGGCGCGATGGCCGGATGATTGCCCTTCATCGCCGCGACAAATTTCTCCGGCGTCGAGTGCACATCGCTGGGCTTCAGGAAAGATTCCGTTGAGCCGCACCAACACGTCACCAGACGCGATGCTCCGGAACTCTTGCGAAACTTTTTGATGTCTTCCTTGATTTGCAATGCCCATTCGTATTTATTTCGGCCTTTTTTGATGTTGGGGCCGTCGATGAGTTTCACGAAATCGTGATCGAAGGCCGCCTTCATGGGCTTGATCTTGCTGAGAAAGCCTTTTACTTTCGCCAGATCCTGCGGATTGAGCACTCCGGCGTTGGCTGCCGACTGATAGGCGTTGTCGTTAAAAATATCCCATCCGGCAAAGGCGATATCTTTCAAATTTGCCAGCGGCACGAACTCGCTGATTTTCGGGGTGCGCCCGTCGGTGCGTTTGCCAAGGCGAATGGTTCCGAGCTGCGTCAACGATCCCACCGCTTGCGATTTTCCTTTGCGGACCAGTTCCACGCCAGCCATAAACGTGGTGGCCACCGCGCCCATTCCCGGAAGCAACACTCCCAATTTCCCTTTGGCCGGCGCAATTTTTGAAGGCTTTTCCATGCAACTCCTTACAGTCGAGACAGAATTTGAATCCAGCAGGCTCTAGCAGCCTGCAATTCCCCTGAACAAAACAGTAATCATGAGGGATGCGCGAAAGATTTGCAAATAATCGCGGCAGCCCGCTGGTGGCTCGCCTTGAATCTTTCGCAGGTATATGGCTTGAAGACCGACGGCGCGCGCGACGCTCGGTCGGATGTTTTAGGAATGCAGAACGCCGCGGATGCGCATTACTTGCGGTACGCCGGATCTAAGATGGAGTTGACGATCGTCGCAGCCACCAACACCACGAACTCCACGAGGATTATGAGCAGAATCAAGATTGCCTCCGCCGGGCTCTATTGCTGGTTCCCATGTTCGGGGAAGGCACGGCGTCTCAGAATCGGGCGTTTCGGGGGGGCGGCAGGGTAGTTTCGGCTTATTTCGCGATCGACGAAACCCTAGGGCAAGCACCCCCCCAGAGCGACCTAAGAGTTGCCGCGGCCAGGCCGCCCGTCTGGCGGCGTGATCGAGCTGACCATGGCAACCACAACCAAGACCAACAACGCGCCGAGAAGGCTGACAATAATCACCCTGGGGCTCCTGCCCTAAGGTACAGGCAAGCCGGTAACCAAAAACGACCCTTTTATTTTCAATGAGTTACAGCGATCGGGATCCAGAGAGTGAGGTCAAAGGAGGACGGTTGTCGCCTTAGGAAGGCATATCTCGAGCTTCCGACGGCAGGCCTCCGATTCCACATAACACTTGCAAAATGAGTGGTTTAAGTCTTGCTGAGGCGAATCGAGCCATCTCCGGTCGTAATGGTGAGGGATTGCCCTCCGCCGTTCATCTTGCCATGGATCTGGGATTTACTGAAAGTGCCGTCGACGAGAACCGGGATGCCCATGCTGATGTGCCCGTCGTGGGTGCT
>JBEKSZ010000134.1:0-15688 GCA_049516615.1 Candidatus Acidiferrum sp.
CAGTTCCGCTTGTCGAAGCCGGATGTGACCTTAATGGATCTGCAGATGCCGACGTTGAACGGCATCGAAGCGGTCATCGGCATTCGAACCGAGTTTCCTGATGCCCGGATTATCGTACTGACCACATACACAGGCGACCTGCAGGTATTGCGTGCTCTTAGAGCCGGCGCGCGAGCCTACGTTCTGAAAGGACAGGTGCACAGAGAGCTCCTTGAAACGATTCGCGCTGTTCATGCCGGCAAGAAGCGAATTCCACCAGAGATCGCAGCCGACCTGGCTGACCATGCCGGGGAAGAGCATTTGAGCTCGCGGGAGGTAGAAGTCCTTCGCCTGATCGCCACGGGGAACGCCAACAAACTGATTGCCGACCAACTCTCGATTGGCGAGGAAACTGTCAAGAGCCACGTCAGCAACATACTCTCCAAGCTCGGCGCTAACGACCGCACGCACGCTGTCACCATAGCACTAAAGCGCGGGATCATCTCACTGCCCATCTCCTGACGTCGACTCATGGTGTCCGGTGCGTCGCTCCGAACAGTTTTTTTTGTCCCCGCAGAACCTCCGTCCGATTTCGCGCTTCTCGCCAGAACCGCTCGACAACGTTGCCATTCCTGATGTTCTGGTGCGCGCGCTTGCATACGCGGCGATAGATTCACGCCGCGTATGCATGTGACGCAGCCCACAGATGCAGGTGATGGGTCTCACGGAACGGCTTCTGGTGTCCCGCTACACTGCCCGCGAACGATGTGATTTAGGAGATCCGGGACGCGCAAGCGGACGGGAGGAGGCTGGAATGCGAGAGTCTAGGAGCAGCTGGGGCGGCAGTTCGGCGTTGGTGCTGAAGGTGCTCGGCCCGATTTTCTTGATGGTATGGCTACTCGTGGTTTTTAAGCAGGAAGCCCAAGCCGTGCCAAGCTATTCGCGGCAAACAGGATTGGCTTGCTCGGCGTGCCATCTGTCGCCGCCCGAACTTAACGCCTTTGGCCGCAAGTTCAAGCTGGATGGCTATACCTTTTCGACCAAGCCGGCCATTGCGGATGACGGCAAGGACCACAACGCTGCGCTGCAGCTGCTCGAAGCCTTTCCGCTTTCCGTCGTGTTCGATACTTCTTTCAGCTCCACAAACAAACCTCAGCCGGGCACACAGAATGGCAACTTCGAATTCCCGGAAGACGTCTCACTATTCCTTGCCGGAAGCTGGGGCAGCCACGTGGGCAGCTTCGCACAAGTCACCTACGACGGACAGGCCGACCATTTTAGCTGGGACAACACGGACATTCGCTTCGCCAAGGGCGATGGGAAGCTTTTCGGCCGGCCCTTGGCCTTCGGTTCAACCTTTAACAACAACCCCACGGTTGAAGATCTGTGGAACAGTACTCCGGCTTGGGGCTTCCCGTTCACCGCCAGCGACGTTGCGCCTTCTCCTTCGGCTGGTGCGCTGATCAATGGCGGACTGGCGCAGGACGTAGCGGGGGTCGGCGGCTACTTCATGTTCGATGAACATCTATATTTCGATGGCACCGTCTACCGCTCCGAACACATCGGCAGCCCCCAGCCCAATGACGGAACCTGCTGCGGTATCAACATCCACGGCGTCGCGCCCTACTGGCGAATCGCCTGGCAGCAGGTTTCCGACAACAACGATCTCGAATTCGGCGCGTACGGAATGCACGTCAAAAGTTCTCCTGGCGGCATTACAGGCCTCGAAGACAGCTACACGGACTGGGCCGCCGACTTCCAATATAACCGGACCATCCCGCAATGGAAAAAGGATGTGATTAGTTTCCGCGGCACCTACATTCGGGAAAACTCGGCTTTGGCGGCTACCTTTAGTGCCGCGCCCCCCGGGGCTGCGCAGGCTGCCCACCACCTCAATACCGTCGAACTCCAAGGTGAATATCACTTTGGAACGCGCGTCTCGGCTACGGCGGGCTTCTTCGACGTCACCGGCACCGCCGATCCGCTACTTTACCCCCAAGCCGCAGTCTCCGGTAGCTTCAACGGCAGTCCCGCCAGCCGCGGGTACATCCTTAATCTCTCCTGGTGGGTCTATCAGAACGTCGACCTCGCCGTCCAATACACCGGCTACACCTCCTTCAACGGGGCTGGCGCCAACTACGACGGCGCGGGACGCAACGCCGGCGACAATAACTCCGTCTACGTGCTGGCGCGATTCGTCTTTTAAGCGCAACATTCGCGCCGTCGCTCTCGCCATCTGTGGAATTGGGCGAGAGCGACAGCGCGACGAATTAGACAGGTGTGTGCAACTGCAGGTAAACTCCGGGCGCCAGGCGAGTTTGACGGCCTAACACCCCGGATAGAACCTGCCGGGTAGAAAGGGAAAGGGAATATCCATGCGGCGAAATATCTTGTGTCTCGTACCGGCGGCGGTTTTCAGCTCGTTCGTGATCCTGGCCCTGCCCACCAGCCTGCGGGCGCAAAGCGATGGCGGTAAACTCTTCAGTTCGAATTGCGTCCTGTGCCATGCCGCCGATGGCAGTGGCAGTTCGCCTACAGGCAAAGCCCTAAAAGCCAAAGATCTCAAATCTGACGAAGTCCAGAAAGTTTCCGACACGGACATCACTGCAGTGATCACCAACGGCAAGGGCAAAATGCCTGCCTTTGGCAAGAAGCTCAAGGCCGAGGACATCCAGGCGCTGGTTGTCTACGTCCGCAGTCTGGCCAAGAAATAGCTCAGCTGCACGCGCTGCGCTTTTCCGTCGCTGGCCTAAGCAGTCTAAATTTGTCTTTAGGAGACCTCCATGTGGGCATCCCGGGGAGAATCGGCAACTCCGCCGCAGCGTTTTGAAGCCGACGGCACGCCCATCCGTTCGAGGCGCTCTTTTCTCGGTGTACTGCTCGGTGTCGGCTCCGCGCTCATCGGAGGACTCCTGGCTGTCCCCCTGATCCGCTTTGCGATTTTTCCGTTGATTCGCCGCACCACCGACGTAAAAAATTCCCCGCTCGGACCCCTGTCGGACTTTTCTTCCTTGCCTGAGCCGGTGATGCGCACCATTCAAATCGAGTCGGTCGACGGCTGGCGCAAGGCCATCTCCGAGAAAGCCGTCTACGTCACCACAGACCGGCAGGGCCAGTTGCGCGTACTGAGTTCCATCTGCCCTCACCTTGGCTGTACCGTTCCGTGGAACAAAGACCGCAAACAATTTGTGTGCCCCTGCCACGGCGGCACCTACATGCCGGATGGGACTTACGTCAGCGGCCCTGCGTTGCGCGGCATGGACTCGCTGGAAAACTCCGTTGAAAACGGGCAGCTCACTGTGCGCTTCCAATATTTCCGGCAACTTGTTTCGGACAAAGAAGTCATCGGCTGAGGAAGGAATCTTCTGGGATGTATGCAACGCCAAACCAACAGGACACCTCCGCTCCTCCACCGACCGGCCTATGGGGATGGATCAATCACCGCACCGGCATTGACGGTGTGCTGGCCACCGCGCTCTATGAGCCCATTCCCGGCGGAGCACGTTTCGCCTACATTTTCGGTTCCGGCGTGCTGTTCATTTTTATTTCCCAGATCATCACGGGAGTGTTTCTAGCTCTCTACTACGTGCCATCCGCCGACCACGCACACACCACGGTCGCCTATATCACCAAGGCGGTAACCGCCGGTGCGTTCCTGCGCAGCCTGCACGCCTATGGCGCCAGCGCCATGGTCGTCGTGCTGCTCATGCATCTTTCGCAAACCTATATTTACGGCGCCTACAAAGGGCGCCGCGAATTCCTGTGGTTTTCCGGCTGCGTCCTCTTCGCGCTCATTTTGGGTATGGCTTTCACCGGCTATTTGCTCCCCTGGGACCAGCGTTCCTATTTTGCGACCGCCGTGGGCACCAACGCTGCTGGCGAGGTTCCGCTCGTCGGTGACAGCATCATGCGCATGATGCGCGGCGGAACGGAAATGGGCACGCTCACGATTTCGCGTTTTTTTGTCGCTCACGTTTTTCTGATTCCCGCGTGCATCTTTGCGCTGTTGGCGTCGCACGTTTTTTTCTTCCGCAAAGCCGGCGCCGCGGGACCCACGGATGAGGATCCCGTCATTCCGAAACAAAAAGTGGAACTCTTCTATCCCCGCCAGGTTTTAATGGATCTGTCGCTCACCGCACTGCTCATCGTCGGGCTCGGGCTGCTCTGCTTCTTCGTGCCCGTGGATTTGGGTCCACCCGCCAATCCCGCCGACGCCCAGTACATCCCGCGCCCGGAGTGGTATTACCTGCCGGTTTTTCAGTGGCTGAAGTATTGGCATGGATCGCTCTCCGTGGTCGGTATCATGGTCATTCCCGGCGTTCTTGTCGCCGCCATTGTCGGGCTGCCGTTCCTCGACCGCAGCACCGAGCGTCGTCCCTGGAAACGCCCCATCGCCATGACTTCCTACGCCTTTGTCATGCTGACGCTCGTAGGGCTCGCGCTGCGCAGTCGATACCTGGACAAACACGATCCCGCCGTCGCCCTGCAACTGGCAAAGCAGAACGCCGAGGAAAAAGCCTTCATGAGCCAGCCCTTCGAGCCGGAACTCTCTTCCGCCTCTCTCGCCGCCTCAAACGTGCAACTCGCCGATCCTGAAGCCGCCAGGGGCAAGACTATTTTTGAGGATCACTCCTGCAACGCCTGCCATGGCGATGGCGGTGTCGGGACCGCTGCTGCCCCGCCGTTAATCGGCGAAAGCGCCAAGCGCAACCCCGAGCAACTCAAAGCATTGTTTGCCCATCCCACTGCGAAAATGACCGCCGGTGGCATGCCTGCAATCGACCTTGCGCCCGACGAGCTGAAAGCGCTGATCGCCTATGTCGAGAGCCTGAAATAGCGAAGAACTGGGCGGCGCCACATCTGGAGGAATCGGTGGCTGCGCTGTGGTGACGGGGATGGGTAACGTTTCCGGACCTTCGCGGCGCACGATGCCAAGTCCTCGACCATCCGTCATCCAAGTTCCTCAACTGCCGCCCCCGGCCGCGCGGGACAGCTCCTCGCGCACCACGGGGGCGACCTGCGTCCCCAAAATCTCGATTGCCCGCGTCATCTTGGGATGCGGAAGCGTCGAGACGCCCATCTGAAACGTGATCCGCGAAATTCCGCCGAGCGCCTCGTGCACGTACAGGATTTTCTCGGCCACCGTCTCGGCGTCCCCGATCAGCAGCGCCCCCTTCGGTCCGCGCGTAGCGTCAAACTGTGCCCGCGTGGTCGGCGCCCAGCCGCGCTCCTTGCCGATTTCGGTGAAGGTGTGCGCGTAACCGGGATAGAAGGTATCCGCTGCTTCCTTGGTGCTCGCGGCGAGAAAACCAATCATGTGCAGCCCCACCTGCAATTTTTCCGCGGGGTGCCCCGCGCGCAATCCCGTCTCGCGGTACAACTCAACGAGCCGGCGGAAGCGGTGCGGTTCGCCGCCGATGATGGCTAACATCAGCGGCAGTCCGAGCATCCCGGCGCGCACAAACGACGCTGGCGTGCCGCCCACGCCCACCCAGACGGGCAGGGGATTCTGCAGTGGCCGCGGATACACCGCCTGCCCGGTCAAGGCCGCGCGATGTTTCCCGGACCAGGTTACGTGGGTATGCTCACGAATGTTCAGCAGCAGCTCGAGTTTTTCCGCAAACAGCGAATCGTAATCTTCCAGATTCAGCCCGAACAGCGGGAAGGATTCGATGAAGGATCCGCGTCCGGCCACAATTTCCGCGCGGCCTCCCGAAATCAGGTCCAGTGTTGCAAATTCCTGGAACACCCGCACGGGATCTGCGGCGCTCAGCACCGTAACCGCGCTGGTCAGACGAATATTTTTGGTGCGCGTCGCAGCCGCCGCCAGAATCATTGGCGGCGCGGAGTCCAGGAATTCCTCGCGATGGTGCTCGCCGATGCCGAAAACGTCCAGGCCGACCTGGTCGGCCAATTCGATTTCCGCGAGCAAATGGTGCAAGCGCTCCGCGGGGCTCAACTTCAGTCCCGTAGCGGGGTCAGAAATAGCTGCAGCAAAACTATCGATGCCGATTTGCATGCCCTGGGCTCCAGAAAATTGCTCCATGATGTCAGAACTTCGATGCTCTGTCGCGCAGTTCCCGGCACACGGGAATTCCGTGCACCGGCCTTCCGCGCGGGGCAGACGGGCGCAATTTCGCAAAGGCTACCCGGCAGGCGCGTGGCCTGAAAATGCCGACAAGCTCCGCGCCTAGGAGTAGCTACCCGTAGCGCGCCGCTCGTACGCGAGAGTCTCCAGGATTTTTTCCGTGGAAAGGATATTTTCCGCAGGGAGAGTCAGCTTGGGTTTGAGGCGGCGGAAGATTTCCTCGGCCATGCGCACCCGCACGTTGTAATCGAGGGAGTTACGCCGATTCAGGAAGGAATCGATCAGCGCGCAGTCGTCGGCGGACAGCAGGTTCGCACCGAGCAGGCCCGCAAACGCCGCCTCCGCCGGGGGCGCGGCCTGCCAGGCGGGCTTCAGTGCGCCCAGCGCAGTTTCGCGCACCACCAGCGCACCGACCACCAGGTCGCCCAGCCGCTGGTTGCGTTTGTTGAGAAACGCCGTGGTCATGCCCACCCCATACAAAAACGGCATCCAGTCCACAATGCGCAGTAGATTGCGACCGATCGTTTCCGCAGGAGTAAGCGGCCTGCCGGAATCCTTGATGACGCGGATGCCTTCTTTGCGTTTGCCGGGAGTTTGCCCGTTCCAGAGAATCTCAAAAAAAGGGTAGTAGGCAAAATAAAGCAAAAAGTAAAACAAAAGGAAAATCGCGCCAAGCCACATGGAGGAAAGTGGCAGGACCGTCGACATGCCAGGGACAATGAAGACCCACAGAATGCCCGCCACCACGCCGACGAGAATTTGCAGCAAGGTGTCGTAGGCAATTGCCAGAAACCGGCTGCCTATCCCGGCAATGGCGAAATCAACCTCGGTCTGTTCCGGGGTCTGGATGGTAAGCTGGTCGGCGGAGGAATCGACGGGCAGCGCGGCGTCGGGCAGGCTTGAAGACATGATATCCAATCGTTGGCTCGAAAAACGAAAGCCGTATTGGGCGCGCCTCGATGAGCTCGTAGAACGTTGCAAACGCGGCGTCGGTTCGTTAAGCCACAGCGAACTGCAGGAACTGGGGCTATTGTATCGCCAAACCGCGTCCGACCTGGCCACCGTGCGCGAAGACGTGTCCGCGCGACAACTCGCGTCCTACTTAAATCAGCTGCTCGGGCGAAGCCACAACCTGATTTACCTGGGGCACAAAGCCAAAGTCAGCGGTATCGTGCATTTTTACCGCGATGCCTATCCTCAGGCATTTCGCGACACCTTATCACAGACCATGCTGGCTTTCGCAATTTTCCTGGTCGCGGGCGTTGTGGCCTGGGTGCTGACCTGGCGCGACCCCGCGTTTGCCTATCGCTTTCTCGGCCCGCAAATGATGGAAACCATCGAGCGCCGGGAAATGTGGACGGAGTCGATTGTGTCCGTGAAGCCTCTGGCGTCCTCAGGCATCATGACCAACAATCTGACTGTTTCATTCAGCGCCTTTGCCCTGGGCATCACCGCGGGTATCGGCACCATCTGGATGATGATGTCCAACGGATTGATGATCGGCGTAATCGGCGCGGCGACTCTGAAAGCCGGCATGGCACTGAAGCTGTGGAGTTTTGTTGCCCCGCACGGCGTGTTGGAATTGCCGGCGATTTTTATCGCGGGCGGCGCGGGCCTCGAAATCGCCCGCGGCATGCTTTTTCCCGGTTACTTGCCGCGAAAGATTTCCCTGGCGCAGGCCGGTGGCCGGGCGTCCCGCTTGTTGATGGGAACAATCCCGTTGCTGGTCGTTGCTGGACTGATCGAGGGATTTTTTTCGCCGAGCCACGTGCCGGTGGCGATGAAATTCAGCCTTGCCGCCGTGCTGTTCTGCGCGCTGGTCGCTTACCTGCTCAGCGCGAGAAAGACGGAAGACTCACCACCGGCAGCCGGGGCGCTGACCAGGGTCCGGCTGAGCAGCGCGCCTACAGCAGATTCCGCTCTTTGATATCGAGATACTGATTCACGAGTGAAGAGGCAAGCAGCCCGGGAACCAGCTCAAAGGCGAGGACGCCGCGCTGGCGCAAGCCACGCATCAGCAAGTCGCGGCGGCTGACGATTTCAAGTGCCGCGGCGTGACGATACATTTCTTCCGCGTTGCGCGGGTTTTGCGCCGCCAGCATCGCGAGATCAGGCTGGCTGACCGCGCTGAAAACCACCAAATGCCGCCTGGTCATATGCATGGCGTATTCGATGACTTCTGGCGTCGTGGGAGTCTCCGCAAAATCGGTGATCCACACGACGAGGCTGCGGCGGCTTTGCGCGGTTAGCAAAACGCGCGCGGCCAGCGCATGATTCGCTTCGGAAGCTTCCCCACGGACCAGCGCGAGGGAGTCGACGATGTTGCGCTGGTGCTGCGCGCCGCGTCCCACGGCGAGATTCTGCTGGATGGCGCGACCGTAGGCCAGCAAGCCCACGCGGTCGCCGCACTGCCCGGCGACTTGCGCAAGTGACAACGCGGCGTTGACGGCGTAATCGATTTTGGCGAGGCGCACATCGCCACCCTCCGGGCGAATTTCCGCGCGCGTGAGGCGTCCGGCGTCCAGCACGATCCACACCGCCTGACTGCGCTCGATCTCAAAGATGCGCGTAGTGAGCGCGTGGCGGCGCGCCGTGGCGGTCCAGCAAATGTCGCGAAGTTCGTCACCGGCGCGGTATTCCCGCAAGCTCTCAAATTCGTGACCGTGACCGCGCTGCCGGCGACGTCGTTTTTCCATTTCCACCTGGCGACTGCGAATCAAATGCAGCACCTGCTGGCGCGCCTGCTCAAGGTCGGGAAGCACGCGCACCCTTTGTGAAATATCCGCGGTGGCCCAGCGCTGCGCGAAACCGAGCCAGCTTTGGTATTTGAGAAAAGCGCGGCCGAATTCTACGTCCCCGCGCACGCGCGGAAGAATTGCGTAGCGCGCGCTGGCCTGCAGGCCGGCGGCAACGTCGAAAAACAATGAGGGCGGCGCGACGCGAAACGATGCCGGGTTTTCGTCGACAAGCGCGCAGCGGATGTCAGCCGCGGCAATGTTATTTACGGTCACAGTAACCTCAGCCGCGGTTGCAAGCGCTGGCGGATGCTGCCACGAGCGGCGCACTTCGAGCTGCGAAGGCTTGGGCAAGCGTAGGAGGTCGGCGACAAACATCACGCCGATCAGCGCGTCCCACACGAACATCGCGTCAACCAGACGGGGCACCCACCAGGCCGGTACCAGCCATAAAAAACCCAGCAGCAGCGCAACAAAAAAGCGCGCTCCAAAACCACAAGGCATACGCCCCTGCGCCTGGGCGCGGGCTGCAACTTCGGCCGGTACAAGCGGGCGCGGACTACTCATTGCCGGTTTCCTCGTGGAACTATTTTATTCAGGCCCATTTCTATTTTGGTACTTCGACGGCGGAGATGATTTGGGTGATGACCTGGTCGCTGGTTAGTCCTTCGAGGTCGGCTTCGGGCCTGAGTAAAAGGCGGTGACGGAGAACGGGAAGGGCCGCGGCCTTAACGTCGTCGGGTAAAAGATAATCGCGACCGTCCATGCCCGCCAGGGCGCGGGCCACGAAGAACAGGCCGACCATGGCGCGGGGGCTGCCGCCGAGCGAAATTGCGGGCCAGTCGCGGGTGCGGCGAACAAGATTGACCACGTAGGAGTGCAGCGCGGGTTCTACACGGACTGCGGCGATCTCCTGGCGGGCGGCCGGGAGCAAGGCCGGATCCAAGGGGGCGAAAGAGATTCTGTCCAGCCGGCGCGGGTCAAAACCTTGTTCATACTGCGCGAGGATTTGCATCTCCTCGGCTGCGCTCGGATACGTGATGCGGATCTTCAGGAGGAAGCGATCGAGCTGGGCTTCGGGAAGCGGGTAAGTGCCTTCAAACTCGATGGGGTTCTGCGTGGCCAGGACCGTGAAATTCTCGGGCAGCGGATAAGAGGTGCCGTCGATGGTAACCTGACGCTCTTCCATGGCTTCGAGCAAGGCGGCTTGGGTGCGCGGCGAAGTGCGATTAATTTCGTCGACCAGGAGAAGGTCGCTGAAGATTGGTCCGCGGTGAAGACTGAACGTGCTGCTGCTCAAGTTGAAGACGTTGGTGCCGGTGACGTCAGCCGGCATCAGGTCCGCGGTGCATTGCACACGCTGAAAGCCGAGGCCGCAAAGACGCGCCAAGGATTTGACGGCCAGAGTCTTCGCCAGACCGGGGACGCCCTCGATCACCGCGTGACCGTTGCAGATCAGGACGAGCAGGAGCTGATCGATGACCTCCTGCTGCCCGACGATAATTTTGGAAAGCTCGGTGCGAACCTGAGTGGCTAGGGCGGAAAGGTGTTGCACGGTTAGGTGTTCTCCCTCTGGAATTGTGAGCGAAAGTTGAGCCGGGCAGCAAAGGCTTCCAGCTTCTGGACGATTTCGAGAGCCTCGCGGTTGGCAAGCTTCTGGGCGTGGAGGGCCATTTCCGCGCTGTGCAGGGATACCGCCAGCTTGGATTGTGGCCATCCGAGGCGCTGCTCGGCGGCGAGGGCCAGGTGCTGATTGGAGGTGTTGGAGGCAAGTCCGAGCTGGCGCGTAAGCAGCGTGCGGAGGCGGGTGTAGGACACGGAAACCGCGGAGGATGCGGCGCCGGCGCGTTCATACAAGCCGCCGAGAGTATCGACGAATTCGAGCGGTGCGAGGCGCGAGACTTCGCTGGGCAGGTAGATCGGGCCGCTCCGGCGGCTGAAGGTGAAGAGGATGGCGAAGACCAGGAAGGCGATTTGCAGAGCGCCCCAGGCGAGAGAAGTTTTCTCGACATAGCTCCAAAGCGAGTTGCGCTCGCCGTGGAAATATTCATCCCAATAGATTCGGTAGGGCGCGGCGGGGGAAGGATTAGCGACGGAATTCAGAAAGAAGGTGAGATTATCGTCGCGGGTGATGCCCTCATTGGTGAGGGGACTCGAGCCTGCCCACCAGAGGATTTGGCCATGGCCAACTCGCCAGCTGACGACCGCGGGAGCGTCCGGATCACCGTAGAGCGGAAGTTGCGAAGCGTCGGGGTTGTTCCAGCGGGCTTGGGGCTGCAGGGTTATTTTTTGCACGCCGCGCGCCAGCAGGGAAGGGAGATTCGGGGCGAAGGAGTCCCAGGCCGGGTGGCTGGTAAAATCCGTCAGGCTGGCGCCCGGGAAATAACTGGCGATGTTGGAGCCGGTGAAGAGGACATGGCCGCCATCGTCTACGAAATTGTGCAGGGCGGCGCGTTCCTTAGCGGTCGCGGGCTCTACCGGCTCGGCGAGGATGAGCAGTATGTGATTCGACTGGAGGTTCCGTTTTTCGTGGTTCACTTTGGAGCCGATCTTTTCTCCTGGCAAGTAGTTGCCGGATTTGCCAGCCGCTTCGCCGATATCGCCGGCCAGTTCCGTCAGAGAACTTTCCCAGCGCCGGACGGGATAGTGGAGATCGCGGAGCAGGCGATAGGCGGCTGCCGCGCCGGCAGGTTGCGTTGAAAAGGTGGAAGGAACGGGAGACTCGAGCTCTCTTGTGGAGGGAAGAAAAATAACGCTGGCGACGAGCAGCAGCAAGAGCACGCCACCGCCGCCCAGCAGGAGGGCCTTGTCCGATTGCGCTATTCCAAGCGGCATCCGAGAGCCTCAAGTTGCAGGAGCGAATCGCGAAAGTCGTTTGCCCCGGGGTTGCGATTGGCATACCAGATTCGTTCAAGACGGGTGGTCAACCCGGCAAGTGGTTCGCGGTAAGAGGGATTCGGCGCAATGCCCGAGGGCGAGGGCTGCGTGGCGATGCGCAGGTATTCGCGCGGGGTCTTGCTGCGATCTTTGGGCAGCGCGCCAATCTCCTGCAGGCGGACGATGCCGGCCCAATAGGCCGCGTGCACGGCCTCGCGGGACTCGCCGCGATCAGCGGCTTGGCGTGCGGCGCGCAGCCACTCCTGCCAGGAGCGCGAGGGCGCGACAAAACGCGCGGGGGCCATGGTATTCATGCGATCGAAATGCGTGACGAAACGAAATATCCAGAAAGCGATGAAGGTTACGGCAGCGACGATCAGCAGCCAGAAGAGGATCTCGCCGCCGACGGGGTAGCCCTGCAGGCCGCGCACGAGCTTCAGCACCATACGCTTGAGCCAGGCGCCCACGCGCTGGCGAAAGAGTTCCCAGGGAGTGGGGGGACGCACGGCGGAAAACTCGCCTTGGGCGAGAATGTGGTCAAGTTGGGAGCGAGCTCCGGCCTGCGGGGCAGTACTCCTGGCAGAGTAACTCTCGGTTTCGCTGGCCAGATGGTTGAGCCACTCTTTAGCGGCGTCGAGCTGGCCGGTGCTGAGCTTGTTGCGGAGGAAATCGGTCGGGATGGAGTAAGAGCGGTCCGGCGTTTCTACGACCCACTGCTCAGGAAGGGACTGGCGCAGATCCGAAACGGTTTGCGGAGCGGTTTTTTTCTCGAGCAGGCCGGACAGGCGATGAAGTTCCGCGATGAAAGACGCAGCATCGTAAGGCGCGGCGGAAGCAGCAGGTGCTGGCGGAACGCTGCGCTGCCCTGGAGCCCAGGCTTGGGAGAGCCGCCAGGGGTAGAGCAACAACAGAGCGCAAAACAGGATTCGCTTTATGAGCACCTGACGGTCCTTGGGGATGACGGGGCCTCGTGAGCGTCAGGAAAGCATCGATGGAACGCCAGCCGTTCCCGAAGGCACAACGCCGCTCGGATGCATCATGAGCTGCAGATCAAAGGCTTCCTTGCGAATGCGGAGGTCATAGTAAAACACGGAGGTGGCAATTAAAAGGATGGGGCCGACAAGAACACCGGAGAAAAACGTGCCGACTTGCATCAGACCGGTCCAGGCGCGCACCATGGCGGGATCCTTGATAGACAGAGCCATGGCCACGGTGAAAGGGATGACCAAAAGAATGGAAGCGGCGTAGGTCAAAACGAAGTAAAGCACGTAGATCAGAAAGGCGCGGCCGGCGTTGTCTTCGGTCAGATGGTAGCTGCGTTCAAGCGACGAGACCGGCCCCAGCTCTTCGAGCAGAGCCGCGGGCACGCAGCAGATCCATCGGCAAGCGAGGTAGATGCCCGGGATAATCAGGCAGATAACACCAACCGCGATGCCGATGAAACTGAGCAACGATACCCCGAACAGGTTCCCGAGTTGTCCCCAGGAGCGACTGAGGGAGGCGCTGATCGTCGTGCTGCGGCCGAGATAGATCTCAGAAACGGCATAGATAGTGCCCGCCTGGGAAAAAAAGTAAACCACCATGTACACCAGAAAAGCAGCGAGCCCGCCGAGAATCACGGCGGCCAAGGTGCCGCTTGAGGGAAAGGCTGGAAGTTGCGCGCCCCTTGCACGGCTGGCCGGGGCAGTCGTGGTGTTCCAGAAGAAAACCTGGCAGAGGTTGAACGCAAGGGTCAGAAGATGCGGAACGGCGGTAATGCCGACAAAGAGTAGGAAGTTGCGACGGTAGAGGGTGAAGGTGCGGTCGAGGATCTCGCCAAGAGACAATGGACGCAGACTGAGTTCTGCCATCGCGACCTCCCCAGTTGTGGATCGAGCGTTGTTGAGACCAAACGTTATCAGAGAAGCAGCGGCAAGGCGAATCGAATTGTGCAACGATTGCGCAAAGACTTACAGCACGGGCGAATTGGCGCCGCGGCCGGGACCATCAACCCTGGCGGATCTCAAGGATCGGCGCCACTCTGCGCGACGCCTAGAAGAGCTAATCGGTTTTGGAGATGGAAACTTTTTCCGAGACTTGCGCGGGGCTGGGGAGTTGCGAGCGGTCCCAGCCTCCGCCGAGAGCTTCGATGAGCTGGACCGAGGAGGTCATGACCTGGGTGCGCAGCGAGGCCAGGGATTGCTGGTCGGAAAGCAGTGTGGTCTGTGCCACCAAAACATTTAAATAGGTGTCGACGCCGGTTTCGTATCGCGCTTTCGCGAGATCGAGGTATTGCTGCGCGGAGTTTACGGCGGTTTGCTGCTGCGCGATTTGTCTGGAGAGAATGCGAGTAGCAGCCAGATAGTCTTCCACCTGCTGAAAGGCCGTTAACACCGTCTGCCGGTAGCTGGCCACGTCGGCGTTGTAGACCGCGACGTATTGTTTCACCGTGGCGCCGCGCAATCCGGCGTCGAAAATAGTTTCGGAGACGGATGGGCCCACAGACCAGAAGCGGCTGGGCCAGGTGAGCAGATTCTTGATCGCCGAGCTTTCAAAGCCGGCCGTGCCCGAGAGGGTTAGCGTCGGATAGTAAGCGGCAGTGACCACCCCGATTTGCGCGTTGGCGGCGGCCATGTTGCGTTCCGCGGCGGCGATGTCCGGGCGGCGCTCGAGCAGCTGGGAGGGCACGCCGATGGGAATGGCGGGCGGCGCGGCGTCGAGCGGCTTTACGGGGATCGCGAAGCCGGACGGGGTGGTGCCGATCAGCACGGCGATGGCGTGCGCGTACTGCGCGCGGGCGACGCCGAGGTTGGTGGCGGCGGCGAGCGCATTGTCGAGCGCGTTCTGCGCTTCGACGAGAGAAATTTGGTCGTCGACGCCGGTTTCGTAGCGCGCGCGGCTGAGCTTGACCGACTCCTCATCGGCAGCCACGGTGTCGTCCAGAACCTTTTGCAACGCATCCTGGCCACGAAGCTCGAAGAAGAACACCGCTAAACTGGCTTGTTCGGTAAGCCGCTCGTTTTCGAGGTCGGCAGCGCTGAGCTGCGCGTTGTATTGTGCTTCGTGAATGGTGTTACGGACTTTGCCCCAGAGATCGGGTTCCCAGGTTACTTCCGCGGGAAGCGAGATCAGTGTACTGTGCAGGTTTGGCGTGCTGGTGGTCGAACCGCCGCTTCCCGAGCTGGTAGTGGTAGCAGAGGTGGCGTTGCGAAGATTTGCCGAGCTGCGCGAAATGGTGTATGAGGGGCCGACGCCGAGTGTCGGAAAGAGTTGCGAACGGGCTTGCGCGATGAGCGTGCGCGCTTCCATGAAATTCTCGAAATATTGCTTGATGTTTTGGTTGTCGATGTTGAGCTGCTCTTCAAGGGAGTTTAGCTCCGCATCGTTGTAAATCTCCCACCATTTGCCGTGCAGCATGGCGTCTTGCGGCTGCGCGATTTTCCAGTCGCCGGAATTATCGGGATTTTGTGCCGGCGTTTCCTTGTAGGACATGGGTGGTGCTTGCGGCGTGGCGGCCGGCTGGTGATATTTCGGGCCGACCGTGCAGCCGGCAAGCGAAATGGCCCCGGCGCCCAGTAAGGCGGCGCTGCGGGTGATTCGTGCGGTTGTGCGACGAGCGTTGTTCATAGTTTTTTGCATGCTGTTACCCTGCCGCGGGTTCGGCCGGCAATTCCGCGTGGAACGTGTCGCGCTGCTTCCCAAGAACGCGGAGGCGCAGGCGATCAAGGGTCAGATAAACCACCGGCGTGGTGTAAAGCGTAAGCATTTGGCTGACGATAAGTCCGCCAACGATGGTGATGCCCAGCGGACGGCGCAATTCCGAGCCGGTGCCCGTTCCGAAGGCCAAAGGCAAAGCGCCAAACAGCGCCGCCATGGTGGTCATCAGGATGGGACGAAAGCGCAGCAAGCAAGCCTGAAAGATGGCTTCTGCGGTGTCCATTCCACCCTCGCGTTCGGCTTGCAGCGCGAAGTCCACCATCATGATGGCGTTTTTCTTTACGATGCCGATCAGCAGGACGATGCCGATGAT
>JBEKSZ010000135.1:0-19895 GCA_049516615.1 Candidatus Acidiferrum sp.
CAAGCACCAGGTCGTGTGGAAAGTGAGTGGGTTCAGCCAAGATGAGGCGGAGTCTCTCCTTCACAGCCTCGCCAATAAGTTCGGCGGCGACCTGGCGGCGACCGACTCGACGCGCGTGCTGCGATTGCCGGGATTCGCCAACAAGAAACTTCCCGAGGAGTTCATTGTCCAAGCGCGCCAAGAAAGCGATGCGGTCTACACGCTCCGCGATTTCACGATTGACGACGACTCGCCTGAAGCGCCCCGCCACTTTGGCGAGGCCCAAGAACGAAGACGGAACGTTCCCAGCGACCACAAAAGCCAATCCGAACACGATTGGGCCTACGCGAAGCGCGCCCTAGCCCGTGGCGACGACCCCGACCTCGTCATCCAGCGCATCGCTGACTACCGTGCGGACGACAAAAGCGATCGGACTTATTACGCACGCCGCACCGTCGCAAGAGCTCAAGCGCGGCTAACTAGCGAAAGCCAAAGCCCCGAAGCGGCCGCAGTTTCCGAATCTCAATCTCCCGACAGGGACCCACATCACTGAAGGTTTCGATCCGATGGAATCTTTGAGAGAAATCCATCCGCTCCACATTAGAAGGAGGCTCCATGCTCACAACTAGTCGTCCCATTAGTCCGATTGAACACGGCAGGGCCCACGACGATACCAACTCGGTATGACGGACCAAGTGCGGCAAGCCGTTGAGAAGTCGAACAAGAAGGCCTATGGCCGAAAGAAAGTATTACGTTTTTATGACGTTCGGCCGGGCGAATAAAAGGAAGGAGCGAAGGCCGTCTGTAACTAATTGAAGAAGAAGGAGAATTTGGCTCCCCGGGCTAGATTCGAACTAGCAACCCTTCGGTTAACAGCCGAATGCTCTACCATTGAGCTACCGGGGAACGGGCAAGTTAGATCCGTAGTTTACAACACGATGCACTAGCGTGCCACTCTCCCTTCCACCAGTTGGGGTCCAATTGGGGTCCAACTTCGACCCAGCAACGGCTTCACTTTCGCCATTTCCGGCGCGTGATGCTGGCGCAACATCTTCGTATAGTCGTCGATCATTTTGTCCGAAGAAAGTCCGCACCAGTCACGAATGACCTGACGGCTCACTCCAAAATAAACGAGGTGAGAAATCCGTCCTCTCCGAAAAGCGTGCACCCCCATGCCGGGTTAGACGA
This sequence comes from Candidatus Acidiferrum sp., assembly GCA_049516615.1. Taxonomy (GTDB): domain Bacteria; phylum Acidobacteriota; class Terriglobia; order Acidiferrales; family UBA7541; genus Acidiferrum. The sequence continues at coordinate 1,168 of JBEKSZ010000135.1, forward strand.
GCTTCAACTTCTTCAAGATCGGTTGAAGTTTGTTCTCCAGGACATTCGATAGCCGCAACGGAGTGCCGTTTCTGGTTTCAAAGAGATAACCGGATCGTCCGCCGTGCGGGTCTAGCATTGAGCTACCGGGAACATTCCCCGTTACGCTGCGATTCAGGGCAGGCCCTAGACAGAATTTACAAAGAAGGACTCCCTCAGAACACATAAAGCGGCAGATGAGTGATGCCGGCTAGTCTCGAAAAGTCCTTGTCCAGAGTAAAGAGTGTAGCGCCGTGTTCTAAAGCAACCGCAGCGATCAGAGCATCGATGGTGGTAACCGCAACACCTTTCGCTCTCGCAGCCCGAAAAATGGCCGCCGCTTCTCGATACGTTGAAAATCCTCTGGGTTCGAGCATGTCCCATTGCGCCAGATAGTGCTCAAGACGGCTGACGTCACGTTTGAGGCCCTGCAAAACCTCCGAGATCACAACCCCGGCGAGGGCGAAGGGCTCGGCATCGGCTATCATGCGGCGCAACTGGGCGCCCGCAAAGGAAGGAGACGAGCCGAGAAAATCGATCCAAACAGAACTATCGACCAAAATCAAACGCGATTTCTCCGCATGGCCTTAGGATCCCCACTCCAAATTCCACTGCCGTAATATCGCAGAACGCCCTTTCGACTTTCCGAACGTACGAGCAATTCCAAGGCCTTATCGACGATCTGGCGCTTGGTTTTGAGACGCGTGAGCTTTCGTGCCTTGCGCACTAGAGTCTCGTTAAGGTCGATGTTGGTTCTCATGGAATGATTATACACCACTCTCGAATATTTTTGTGCATCGCTTTGCAAGAGCAGAAATGGCTATCGGCGGAATGCTCTACCCGTTGGGTTACCGGGGAACGGGCAAGTGGACTTTTGATTTACAACAAACTGCCGAGTCCCCCCGCTTCTCTCTTCGAATGGACTGCGCCGTCGAAATGAGACAGTGCCTATAGGCTCACTTGCAGGGAGAATCGCAAGCGGATCGAAATTGATACGTTTCAGTCGATGGCCCTCGAGCGTCGGAACGCCTGTGGCGATGTCAAGGAGCAGGAGTTTGCTGGGCTGCTACTTCTTGCCATCCCTCGTCGCATGCATAAATGAGCGCTCGGGTTCCACGTTTTCTCTGCCGGGCCGTACCAATTGCAGGGCCCACTGAGCAATGTAACGACTATTTTTCCAGTTGCGCAGCAACCTCGGGGAGCACCGCCGTGCCTTCGATTCGCACCGCGTCGAGAGCTTGCGGATCCAGGCCCAGGGCCTTCAGGATCGTGGGCGCGACCTGCGTGGTGGTCGTAGGGTTAGAAACGGTCTGTCGCGAGAAGCGAGGATTGGCTACCAGCAACATGACGTTGGTATCGTCGTGGCCGAAGCCGCCGTGGTCTCCGAGGGCCGAGCCGACACCAATGTAGGTCATGCCGACATTGGGCGTCACGATGATATCCGGGGAGCGAGAGTCCTGTCCGGGTTCGAGGCCGCCGACGTTGTAGTTCAACGCCAGTGTCGGCCCGTAGAAAATCTGGCCAAGGCCGATCGCGGCGGCGTTGCTCTCCAGTAATTGCACCGCTGAAGTCACGCTCGCGCCCTTCTTCAGCCATAGCACGGAGACGTCGTCTTCTGTGGCGCCAATGCCACCGGTCAACGGCGACTCCGAGGCGGGAATGGCCGTGCCCAGTAGCGTTGCCGGGGTATTGGAGGGGTTGGTCACGAGCAGCTTCGGATCGATGGGCGACATGCCATGTTTCGCGGTGATGATGATCAGCGTGTTATCGTAGATGTCCGCATGTTTGAGCGCGTTGACAATTTCGCCGATCGAAGTGTCCACGTACTCGATCTCATTCAGCAATTCCGCGCTGGGTAAGGCCGCGGCGTTCTGGTATCCGCCGGTGCCGGTACCGGACTCGATGAGAATTTGACCGGTGTACACGGACTGAAAGTTCATGCCAAATACCGCTGGCGTCTCGGCTGGCGCGCCGCTGTGGGTCTTGCCGGCAATCTGGTTCAGCAATCCCTTCATGCGCAGCGCGTCGTAGCACTGGATGTTTGCGAAGCTGTTATTCCAGCCGGACAGACTGCTCGAGTCGAGGATGTTCGAGCAGGGAAGGCCGTCCACGGTGGTTATACTGGGCAAGGCCACAACATTCGAGCTCACCTCCGGGGCGTAGTAGTCGTCGAGGCCGTGGCCGCCCGGCCCGCCCACCATCGAATACGATGGGTGCTTATCAATCCATGCGGTATATCCGCCCGCGGCACGGACGACGCCAAAAATGGTGTTGGTGCGGACAAAGTTCCACGGGTACACGGGTGCGCAGCCGTTCGCTGGGTCGCGCGACAGCTTGCGGGTATCAAGCGAAGCGATGCCTCCCTCGGTAAGTGCCGCCCCTGGCGCGCCGCCGTTCAGCTTCGTATCGTCAATATCCACGCCTTGGTCGTTGTCGGTGGTTGTTCCATTGGGGGGAGCAAATGGCGTGCAGGTCGCCGCAGCCAGGCCCGTGCCGGTTGTGATCGCCGGGCCGTCCAACAAGCGGTCATAGGCCACGTCGTAGTACAGCCCGGTCGACTTGGGCGTGCCCCCGGTCACCAGCGCGGCGATCCCGGGAAAAGAGTCCGATGGCTTTGACGATACTGTCGCCACATAGTTGATTCCGGTGCGACTCAGTTCGGCCAGGTTCGGGCAGTACGGATCACCGCCGTTTGCTCCGGCAATGCCATGGGTACAATTATAGAAATCCACGGCGTGCATGCCGTCAATGCTTAGCAGCAGTACGTGTTTGATCTGCTTGGAGCCAACCTTGTCTTTATCAGCCGCGGCCCGAGGCGCCCAGGGCGCCAGCAATAGCAACGCAGCCGCCAGTACCACCGATCTCGTTTTCATAGAAACCCCGACAAGAGTATCGGCCAGCAAAAAAAATGGAGGGGTTAATTTTGTGTGAAAACTCAGCTACTACTTTCGCCATGATTGCGATGAAGCTACATCGTTGGCGCTGCGTGAGGAACGCGGTACCTCTGAATATCCATGCAGAATCCGGCGGGATGCTGGCGTGCTTGCTCCGGCGAAGCAGCCGGCGGCCGCCCTCAGCCCAGGCCACAAGCGACGGTCGCGAGCGTTGAAGCGATCGACGTGGGGCGGCTTCGTCGCAAGTCTGAGCCTCAAGCGCTGCGAAACCAACAGGTCTCTCTGGTGTACCAGGCGGGTGCCCAAGGCGATCGCAGCACGCCGGCGCGCCGGCGGCTCGCAACCTTAGAGAGCGGCTTGCCAAAGGAATTCCGCAGTTCTGGTATTCTGAAGGGTCAGCAGCGCCGCATTCAGACCGCTGTTTGCGTCTATCTTTCCATTCGAGAGGAATCGTCACCGTGATTTCGCCTTCTACTGTTTTGCAAGCAGACCAAACCTCCAAACGCGTCTTCAATTTCAATGCCGGGCCGGGCACGCTTCCCCTTCCCGTACTAGAACGCATCCGCGAAGAGCTGCTCGATTGGCGCGGCAGCGGCATGTCCGTGATGGAGATGAGTCATCGCTCTCCGGAGTTCGAGAGCATTTTAGCGGAAGCGGAACAGCGCCTGCGCCGCCTGCTGGGAATTTCCGACGCCTACGCGGTGATCTTTCTGCAGGGCGGCGGGAGTATGCAGTTTTCCATGGCACCCATGAATTTGTGCCTTCCTGGAAAACCGGTGGACGTGTTGCATACCGGCATGTGGACAGCCAAGGCCATCGCCGAGCTAAAGAAAGGCGTGCTTCACCACATCGCGGCGTCGACGGAGGCCGATAAATTCCGGCGCGTACCGCGGCAGGAGGAAATCCATTTTTCCCCGGACGCTTCCTACGTGCATATGTGCACCAACAATACGATCGAAGGCACGCAATGGGCAGAAGGGCCGGACACGGGCTCCACCCCGCTGCTAGCCGACATGTCCTCGGACATCGCTTCGCGGCCCATCGATGTGAACAAATTCGCAGTGATCTATGCCGGGGCGCAGAAAAATCTGGGGCCCTCAGGCGCCACCGTGGTGATTATCCGCAAGGATCTCGCCGAGCGCGCCGACAAAAATCTGCCCACGCTCCTGCAATACCGTACACAAATCAAGGAGAAATCTCTCTATCACACCCCGCCGACCTTCGCGATTTACGTCATCGGCCTCGTGCTCGAGTGGATCGAAAATGCCGGCGGCGTGGCGGCTATCGCGCAGCGCAACGATGCCAAAGCGAAACTGCTTTACGACGCGCTCGATCGCGGACCTTTTTACACCTGCCCAGTCGAGAAAACTTCGCGCTCAAAAATGAACGTGGTCTTTCGCGTGGCTGGCGGCGACGAAGCCGTCGAGAAGGATTTTGCGAAACAAGCCGAAGCCGCCGGCCTCGTGGGCACACCCGGACACCGCTCCGTCGGCGGAATGCGCGTCTCTCTGTACAACGCCGTCACCCTGGAAGCCGTCCAGGCACTCGCCAGCTTCATGAACGAATTCCAGCGCACCCGCGGCTGAAGAAATCGCCGGCAAAAACCGCTGGCGGGCAGGTTTGCGCCTGCCTTCGGTCGCCCCACGCGAAGGAGTTCACGGCAAGTCAAACAGCAGCACCTCCGCATCGGCGACGCCAGTCAGTTCCAGCGACTTCTCCGCCGAGACCGCCGCTCCGTCTCCTTCCTCGAGCGCCCTCCCGTTCAGCTTGACGCTGCCCTTGGCCACCTGAACGTACGCGTGCCGTTCGGGCTTCAACTCGTGTTTGACCACATCCCCCGGCGCAAGCAACGTGGCATACAGCTCGTTGTCCTGCCGGATTTTCACCGAGCCTTCGCGCCCGTCCGGCGAAGCCACGAGGCGCAGCTTCCCGCGCTTCTCGGCTTCTGTAAACGTCTTCTGGTCGTACATGGGCTTCAGCCCCTTGGTTTGCGGAAACATCCAGATCTGCAACAGGCGAAGCGGCTCGGTCTTTGAAGGGTTGAACTCGCTGTGCGTTACCCCGCTCCCGGCGCTCATGTATTGCACATCCCCAGGGCGAATCACCGACCCATTACCCATGCTGTCGCGATGCTCGAGCCCGCCTTCGAGAACGTAGGTGACAATTTCCATGTCGCGATGCGGATGCTCGGGAAATCCCGCACCCGGCGCCACGCGGTCGTCGTTCAGCACGCGCAGAGTGCGAAACTGCACGTGTTGCGGATCGAAATAGTCCGCGAAAGAAAATGTGAAATGGGTGTCCAGCCAGCCGTGGTCGAAGTGCCCGCGGTCGGCGCTCTTGCGAATCGTGATCATCGTGCTCCTCCAGGAACTTTCCCGCCCATAATAACTGTTATCACGACTATTGTCAAGAGGTATATCTCCTGCCCCTGAGCCCGCCCCGGGGGCCCCGGTTTCCGTTGTGCGCGCCCTTCCTAAATCCCTTTCTCTCCTGGCCTTACGGACATTTCGCCCTCGCCCCGCCTTTGGTGTAGAGTAGGGAGGAATCGTCCGACGGCCCACCTTTCGAGGATTGCTCATGGATACCGCTTCTCCGACCGCAACTCAGCTCAAAAAGTCCGAGGACCCTACCGCCTCGCGCCAGAGCCTGACCATCACCGACAATCGCACCGGCAAAAGCTACGAAGTGCCCATAACCAACGACACAATCAAGGCCATGGATCTGCGACAGATCAAGGTCGATCCCACCGATTTCGGCATGATGAGTTACGACCCCGCCTACAACAACACCGCCTCGTGCGTCAGCCGGGTCACTTACATCGACGGCGACGCCGGCATCCTGCGCTATCGCGGCTACCCCATTGAAGATCTTGCGGAAAAAAGCAGTTATCTCGAAACCGCCTATCTCCTGCTGCACGGCGAACTACCTACCGCCTCGCAATTGAAAGACTGGACCAGCCACATCTCGCACCACACCTTCATCCACGAGAGCATCAAGAAGTTCATGGATGGCTTTCATTACGACGCCCATCCCATGGGCATGATGATTTCCGCGGTGGCCGCGCTATCCACTTTTTATCCCGACGCCAAAGATATTTTTAACGCCGAATCACGCAAGCTCCAGACCTACCGCATGATCGGCAAGATGCCCACGATTGCGGCCTTTTCCTATCGCCATTCTTTGGGCATGCCTTTTGTGTATCCCAACAGCGAGCTGAGCTATCCCGGAAATTTTCTGAACATGCTCTTCCGCACCACCGGGGAGCGTTACAAACCGAATCCCACCCTCGAGCATGCGCTGGATGTGCTGTTTATCCTGCACGCGGACCATGAGCAAAACTGCTCCGCCAACACCATTCGCGGCGTCGGCAGCTCCCACGTGGACCCCTACTCGGCCACCGCCGCAGCCATCGCCGCGCTCTACGGCCCGCTGCACGGCGGCGCCAATGAAGAAGCCCTGCACATGCTCCATCAGATCGGTTCGGTGCAGAAAGTCCCCGAATTCATCAAACGCGTCAAGGCCGGCGAAACCAAACTCATGGGCTTCGGCCATCGCATTTACAAGAACTACGATCCCCGGGCCCGCATCATCAAGCGCGTAGCCTACGAAGTCTTCGACCTGATGGGCAAGAACCCGTTGCTGGAAATCGCGCTGGAGTGCGAGCGCATCGCTCTTGAAGACGAATACTTCGTCAAGCGCAAGCTGTACCCCAACGTGGACTTCTACACCGGCCTGATCTACCAATCCATGGGTTTCCCCATGACCATGTTCCCGGTGCTGTTCGCCATCCCCCGCACCTCCGGCTGGCTGGCGCAATGGGAAGAAATGCTCCTCGATCCCGAACAAAAAATCGCCCGTCCCCGTCAAATCTATCTCGGCCACGACACGCGCCACTACGTCCCCATCGACGCCCGCAGCTAGCCCATGCAGAGTGCGGGGGCGCCACTTTGCCGGCGCATAAAAGCTGCTTTAAATAAATGCCGCGCCCGGTAGCAGCCGGACTTCACATGCCGCGGGAAGCGATCTTGAGGGAGGTCGCAGCGGCTTTGGCGCCGGATAAGATGCTTTCGCCATTTTTTCGTACTTTTCCTCGCACCCCCCCGGCGAACTTGCCCGTCGCACCTCCCGCAAGGCCAGTATCTTCTTCGAATCCTCCAAGCCCCCGGCTTCTCGACAACCCCCAGCCTCCCGGTATAGTAGAAATAGCGAGGTTGTATGGCTCAAGTATCGAATACGCAGACCAGTGGTGCAGCACGCCGGCGCAGCCAGCGCGTATTGATGCAGGTCGCCGTTCGCATTCGCGGAAACGATGCGGAAGGAAAAGCCTTCGAAGAAGAAACCGATACCTTGGCCATCAATGCCCACGGCGCATTGATTCTGCTGTCAACGCGGGTCACCAGCGGCGGAAAGCTTCTCTTATGGCACCAGCGCACCAAAGAAGAGCAGGAATGCCACGTCGTCTTCCTCGGACCCGTGCGCAACGGCAAAGCCGAAGTTGGCCTGGAATTCTCTGAGTCGCGCCCCGCATTCTGGCGCGTGGCGTTTCCCCCCGAAGACTGGACCCCCCGCCATCCCGAGGCCCGCACCGCCGTGCACACCCGCTCCAGCACCGAAAAATAATTTTGGAGTCTACAGAAAGCGGCGGTTGAGCTGCCGCTTTCTCAATTTCCGGCAGACGCGAATGCATCCCGGCGCGAGCCGACCTCCCGTTCCCCCGCAACTCGCAAAGAGCGATGCCCCCCATTTTCGTTTAGCGAGATTGGCAAACGCCCCCGCGCTCTCACTCAAACGCTTTCCGGCCTCCCCCAAAATCCCTTACAATCCATAAACCCAGAAACTTCAGGGGGAGCGCGATTGCCCAAAATAAAAGTTCAATCTTTCGGAATCTCCCTCGACGGCTACAGCGCCGGACCCCGGCAAAGCCTCGAAAACCCGCTGGGTGTTGACGGCCAGAAAGTTTTCGAGTGGTTCTTCCCCACGCGAACCTTTAAGCACATGCACGGCGCGGAGGGCGGCACGACCGGCACGGACGATGAGTTCGCCGCTCGCGGCTTTGTCAACGTCGGGGCGTGGATTCTTGGCCGTAATATGTTCGGCCCCGTGCGCGGCCCTTGGCCCGACGAGTCCTGGAAAGGCTGGTGGGGCGAAAATCCTCCGTACCACACGCCGGTCTTCGTGCTAACCCACCACGCCAGACCAGCTCTCAGCATGGCGGGCGGCACCACCTTCGAGTTCATCACGGGCGGCATTCATTCCGCCCTCGAACGCGCCACCGCTGCCGCAAACGGGAAGGACGTTCGCATCGGGGGCGGCGTAGCCACCGTCCAGCAGTTCCTCCGCGCCGGACTGCTCGATGAACTCCACCTGGCCCTGACCCCAACGTTTCTCGGCTCTGGCGAGCAGCTCTTTGCCGGCCTCGACATGGCAAAACTCGGCTACCAGTGCACCGAGCACGTCTCCACTCCGGGCGCCGTGCACCTGATTCTCACGAAACAAGGCTGATGCTCGAGCGCCGACGAACCGGCGCCCGAGGGGGCGAAGAGATCCTCAGGTTGTCGATCGATTTCTCTAGCCCGGCTTGGCATTCGCCGTTGGCGCCGAAACTCCGGGTTCCAGCGCGCCGCAAGCCGCTTTTGCTTTTTCGCGCCGGCCCCCCCGAAGAGGGGGCGGCGCGGAGAGTCCGTTTCTGAAAGAGCGATCTTTCTCGCTCTCAGAGCCCCGCTGGATTCACCGCCAGCAACTTCGGCTCAGTCATATCCTCGATGGCATAGCGCACACCTTCGCGCCCGATGCCGGAATCCTTCACTCCTCCATACGGCATATGATCCATGCGAAACGTGGGCGTATCTCCTACAATCACCCCGCCCACTTGTAGTTTTTCAAAAGCCCGGTTGATGCGCAGAAAATCGCGCGTAAAAATCCCCGCCTGCAGCCCGAAATCGGAGTCATTCACGGCCTCCAGCGCGGCATCGAAACTGGAAAATTTCTCGACGGTCACCACCGGCCCAAAAATCTCTTGGCAGTTGACGCGCATCGCCGGACTGGTGCCGGTCAACACTGTCGGCGTCACGGTCGCTCCCTCGCGCGTTCCGCCGCACAAGAGTTTGGCTCCGCCGCCGACGGCCTCGTCAATCCACTCCACATTGCGCCGCGCCGCCTCTTCGTTAATCAGCGGACCCACATCGGTAGCCTCGTCGAGCACCGCGCCCACTCGCAATTTCTTTACTCGCTCGACCAAGGCCGGCACAAATTTGTCGAACGCCTGCTCTTCCACATAAATGCGCTGCACCGAGATACAGGCCTGCCCCGCGTAGGTAAATCCGCCCCCCGCGCAGCGTTCTGCGGCGTACTCCATGTTGGCGTCCGCGCAAACCACCACCGCGGCGTTCCCGCCTAACTCGAGCACCACGCGCTTCTTCCCGGCCCTGGCCTTCAGCTGCCAACCCACGGCCGTACTCCCCGTAAAGCTCAGCAGCTTGATCCGGTTATCGGCGACAATCTCGGCCGCGTCCTCATTCGCCAGCGGCAGCACGTGCAGCGCTCCCGCCGGCCATCCCGCCTCCTCTATGATCTGCGCCAGCCGCAACGCGGTGAGCGGCGTCTGCGGGGCCGGCTTCAAAATGATCGTGCAGCCCGCGGCCATCGCCGGCGCCAGCTTGTGCGCGACCAGGTTGATCGGAAAATTAAACGGCGTAATCGCCGCGATCGGACCGATCGCAAATCGCCGCACGATTCCCCAGCGTCCCGCCGCCGATGCCTGCCAGTCGAGCGGCAAGTACTCGCCGCCCACGCGCAGCGCTTCTTCGGCCGCCACGGCAAACGTAAACCTCGCCCGGTCCACTTCAACGCGCGCCGCCTTGATCGGCTTACCCGCTTCGAGCGCCAAGGTCCGCGCCAACTCTTCCCGGCGCGTCTCGAGGCCTTGCGCCACGCCGCGTAGAATACGCTGCCGTTCGTATCCGCCCATGGTCCGAGTAATTTCAAACGCCCGCGTAGCCGCGGCGATCGCCGCTTGGACATGGGCCGCTGTCGCGCGCACCGTTGTGCCCGCCAGCTCCCTGGTTCCCGGCGAGTAAATCTCAATCCGCTCGCCGTCCTGATGCCAGCTCCCATCCAGATAAAATCCGATGGTCTTCGATTCCGTGGCAGTGGGCATAATCTTTCAGCTTGGAGCTGATCTCTCTTTCATCGGGCCTTGAAACTCCCGGGATGGCAAAACCGTCCGCGAATTAGAGAATCTCGTTCGAGTACTCGCGGTCGCGTACCCGTTACGCCAACTTCTGATCGGGAGAGGAGCGAATTTCTGACTGAATTCTTCACCAGGAATACTGCGCAGATGCATCGCAACAAAAGACTTTAATCGTCGCGGGAGTGTCAACAAGTCTTTCGGCAGCTCAATTCCGCGCACCTGCTCGAATCCCGTCCCTCGACCACCTTCAGGCGTGCGAAAGCTCCGCGTGCTTGCGGTCGGCCACCGAGGCGATGGCCGCCTCGAGCACAGCAAGACCCTCGTCAAATTGCGCGTCGCTAATCGCAAAGGGCACCAGGATGCGCATCACGTTGCTGTACGTTCCCGCGGTGATGGTAATCAATCCGTGTTCATAGCAGTAACGCGCAATCTGTTTGGTTTCCGTGTCTGCGGGCTCGCGCGTCTCGGGGTTGCGCACCAGTTCGATGGCGCACATGCCGCCCAATCCGCGTACCTCGCCGATGAGCGGCCATTTCTTCTGCCATCCGCGCGCCTTGGCTTCAAAGTGCTCGCCCATGTGGGTGGCACGTTCGAGCAATCCTCCGTGTTCCATCATCTCGATGGAGGCCAGCGCCGCGGCGCACGACAGTGGATTGCCGGCGAACGTGCCGCCGAGTCCTCCAACCCCCGGCGCATCCATAATCTCCGCGCGTCCGGTAACCGCCGCGATTGGCAGTCCGCCGCCCAGCGACTTCGCGGTGAGAATCAGATCCGGCTCGATGCCGTAATGTTCGATGGCAAAGAATTTTCCCGTGCGCCCGAAACCGGATTGTACTTCGTCGGCGATCAATACAATTCCGTACTTGCGGCAAATATCCTGCACGATGCCGAAAAATTCCTTGGGCGGAGCCATGAACCCGCCTTCGCCAAGCACGGGCTCGACAATCACCGCGGCCACCGCCTCGGGGGAAACCACCCGCTTGAAAGTGTCTTCCAGGTGCTGCGCGCAGGTGACGCCGCAGGATGGATAGCTCAATCCATAGGAGCAGCGGTAGCAATAGGCATAAGGAACGCGGTAAATGTCCGAGGCATATGGCGCAAAACCCGTCTTGTAGGGATTGGTCTTGCTCGTCAGGGACATGGCCAGCAGGGTACGCCCGTGAAAGGCATCCTCAAAGCAAATCACCGCGGGCCGCTTGGTATATGCCCGCGCGATTTTCACGCCGTTTTCCACCGCTTCCGCGCCCGTATTCAGGATGAAGGTTTTCTTGGCGGACTTTCCTGGAGCTAGGGCATTCAGTTTCTCCGCCACCGCGATATATGGCTCGTACGGCGTTACGCTGAAGCATACGTGCATATATTTCTCGAGCTGGTCGCTCACCGCCGCTACCACCGGGGCGGCGCGATGCCCCATATTCAAGCAGCCGATTCCGCCGGCGAAATCGATGTAGCGGTTGCCGTCGACGTCCTCGATGACCGCGCCCTCGGCATGCGCCGCAAAGATCGGCGTGGCGTGATAGGGTCCGCGCGGCACCGCCGCGTCGCGCCGGTTCATGAGCTCGCGCGACTTTGGTCCTGGAATTTGCGTTCGCAATTGAATGGTTGCCATGTTCGTTGCCCCAGCCCTTTTGATACCCGTCGTCTTACGCGACACCCACCCGCTCTGAATACCGCGCAATTGCCGGGTTAGCAGCCGCCCCTCTCAATACCAGCCAATGGGCGTCTCATCGAGATTCACAAACACCTGCTTGGTCTCCAGGTATTCTTCGATGCCCCCAGGTCCCAGTTCACGGCCGAAACCGGACTGCTTGTAGCCGCCCCACGGCGCTTCGACGTAAGTAGGCTGCATGTGGTTCACCCAGATAATTCCCGCGCGCAGGGACTTCACCACGCGAAAGGCCTTGTAAATGTCGCGCGTCCACACCGCAGCGGCAAGACCGTAGGGCGAATCGTTGGCAATGCGAATGGCATCCGCTTCGCCCTCAAAGGGAATTACCGAGGCCACAGGTCCAAAGATTTCCTCGCGGGAAATGCGCGCGTTGTTGTCCACATCATAAAAAATCGTTGGCTCGACGTAATAGCCCTTGCCAAAGGCCGCCGGTCGTCCACCGCCTATGGCCACCTTGGCTTCTTTTTTGCCCAGGGCCAGATAGGAACTGACACGCTCGTACTGTTCCTTGCTGACCAGCGGACCCATCTTGGTCGCGCGTTCCAGCGGCGGACCGAGCTTGATGCCCTTGGCCTTTTCCGTCATGGCCTCGACGAATTTGGAATAAATTCTCTTTTCCACCAGGATGCGGCTGCCTGCGGAACAAACTTCGCCCTGATTGATGAATACGCCGAACAGCGCGCCGTCCACGGAAGCTTCCCAGTCCGCGTCGGCAAAAAATATGTTGGGCGATTTCCCGCCAAGCTCCAGCGTCACGCGCTTCAATGTATCCGCGGCGCTCTTCACGATTATCTTGCCCACCGCCGCACTGCCCGTGAATGCCACCTTGTCAACACCCGGATGGGCCACCAGCGCCGCGCCAGCGGTCTCGCCGGTTCCGTTCACGATGTTCACCACGCCCGGAGGCGCGCCGCATTCCTCAAACCAGCTGGCCACCTCCATGGCCGTCAGCGGCGTCTGTTCTGCCGGCTTCAGCACACAGCAACAACCTGCCGCCAGCGCGGGCGCCAGCTTCCAGGCAGCCATGACCAGCGGATAATTCCAGGGAACAATCTGCCCCGCGACGCCGACCGGTTCGCGCATGGTAAAACTCAAAGCATTCGCGGGCACTGGATTGACGTGGCCCAAGACTTTGGTGGCCATACCGGCGTAGTACTCAAAGCACGTCGCCGCGTCCGCGATGTCATACTCGGCTTCGACAATCGGCTTGCCGGAATTGCGCGATTCAAGTTCCGCGAGGTGCGCCAAATTCTGCCGCAGCTTCTCCGCAAATCTGTAAAGCATGCGGCCGCGGTCTTGTGCCGTGCTCGTGGCCCAGGGGCCGGAATCAAACGCAGCACGCGCCGCCTGCACCGCTCGATCGACATCCGCTGGCGTGGCAGAGGCCACCTGGGCGATCACTTCTTCGGTCGAAGGGTCGTAAACCGGAAAGGTCTCCCCCGCCGAGCCATCCGCCCATTGGCCATTGATGTAGTTCTGATATTTTTTCACTTCAGACTTCGCACCGCTGGACATCCCCGCCTCCGTGCACTGCACCGCCGCGCGCCCGAGCGCGCCGTGTTCAACCCTGGTTCTAAACTCCCAACCGCGCCGCGGCAAGCCTGCGCGCCTCCTTGCGCTTGCCGTACACAAAAAAGAAATATGCAGCCAAGCCGACGAAAAACGCCGTGCCCGAAATCATTTCAAATTCGTAGGTGCGCAGCGAGGTGATCAGTTGCGGCGGAAAATACTGCAACAGGATGCCCAGTATGGTGGTGACCAGGCCGCTAAAACCGGCGAGAACCAGCACCGGCTTGCTGTAAACGCCGGCGCCGTCGGGAGTGCGGAAGGCCAGCTTCAGCAGCGCCCCGAACACGTAGATATAAGGGACCAATTGCAGCACCACGGCCAGGGAAAGCATGGTTTGAAACGCTTCCTGGACGCTCGAAAAACGAAAAAACACCACGCACAACAACATCGATATCGTGGCATGCACCAGAAGGGCGGCGTAGGGTGTCGCGTATTTCGGGTGCACCCGGCCGAGCCAGGCCGGCATATAGGAATCGAGGCCGGCGACAAACGGAATGCGCGCCGAGCCCCCAAGCCAGGCGGACGCAATACCCACGATGGAAAGGCTGAGCACCAGGGCGAAAACGGGAACGATCCAGGAAATTCCGATCCCCGCCGCCATGCCACCCACGGCTTGCACGATTCCCTGCAAGACGCTTATTTTGTTTTTGCCCAAGGCCACCAGCAGCGTGAGCGTCGTCCCGATATAAAGGATGCCGGAAATAATTCCGCCCCAGGCTACCGCCCCGGGCAAAGTGCGCCGCGGCTCCTGAATCTCATCCCCCATGATGGAAGCGAGCTCCAGACCCACAAGAGCGAAACAGATGACGCCGAAGGAATTTAGAATGAAGCGGGGATCGTGTGGAATCTTGAAATCGGCGGCGCGGACAGTGATCCCGTCGCGGAACACCACGATGGCGCCAAGAGAGATCAGCGCGACGGCGGCAATGCCCGTTCCGATGGCGCCGAGATTATTGATCCACTTCCCCACTCCGGAACCGACAATATTCAGGAGCGTCAGCACCGCGAGCAGGGCCAGGGAGATCCACAGTGCAAAGGATTTGTTGTCGGCCAGCGCCTGATGGCCATTCCCGAGAATGAACACGGAAACTCCCACGAAGTACAACATGATGGTGGGCACGTACAAGCCGGACAGGAAACCGTGAAAATCCCCGAAGATTTCCTTGGCCCACAGGTATACGCCGCCTTCGCCGGGGTAGCGGTGCGCGAGTTCAATCACGGCGATGCCTTGCGGCCAGAAAAAAAGAGTCAGGGAAACCAGCCAGAGCCACACGGTGACACCGCCGTTGGCGGCAATCGACGGAACCACATTGAGATTGAAGACCGCTACGACAAAAAGTAAAACCAGATCCCAGCGCCCCAGAACGCGCTTCAGATTTGGCGCGTGCTCCCTCGCGCCGGCTGCCGGCACAAGGGAAGCGGCGCTGGTGATCTCCGTGGACAAATGTGTGGCTCCGCTTAATGACTGCGCTAGGGTGTTAACGCTCTCCGGCGGCGCGTTTGGGGACTACCCGAGCCGCAGGAATAATCTGCCGTGGCGACCAGCGAAAGCCGGGATCAGTGTCCGGCAGCTCCGACAAACGCCAGGCCGCGCGCCTGCTGCGCCTTGGCCAGAGCCGGCGCAACCTCTTGAAACACCGCAAGGTGCTTGTCGATGTCCGCCTCGGTATGCTGTACGGAAATGGTCCACTGCTCGTCCCACCAATAGGGCTGCGCCAGCACGCCGCGATTCACCATGGCGAACCAGTATTGCCGCCACAGATCGACATCGATCTTGGTCCAGTCGCGATAGTTCTTGATTTCCTCGGGATACAGCATCAGCGCGCCGTTGACGCCCGCGCTGACCACATAGGCCTGCAATCCGGTCTGGGCCACGATCTTGCGGTAGCCTTCGGTCAGCTTCGCGCTGAGTTTGCCGGTATGCTCATAGTTTTCGCGCGTCAGAACTTCGCGGAATGTCGCCAGTCCCGCGGACATGGCCACGCGATTGGTGTTGTACGTGCCGCCGTGAAACACCTTGTGGTCGCTGATCAGGGACATCACTTTCTTGCTGGCGCCAAACGCTCCGAGCGGCAATCCGCCGCCGATGGATTTCGCCAGGCAAATCATGTCCGGCTTGACACCGAAATAATCGCTGGCGCCGCCCCAGGCCAGCTTGGCGCCGGTTTTGACTTCGTCAAAAATCAGCAGCGCGCCGTTTCTGTCGCAAATTTCGCGTAAGCCTTCAAGAAAGCCGGGCTGCGGCATGCACAGGCCGACGTTCATCAAAATCGGCTCGAGAATAATGCCCGCGATTTGCCCGGGATATTCCTTAAAACGGTGTTCGACGCTCGGCAAATTGTTGAAGCTGGCTACCAGCACGTTGGCGATGCTGGCTTTCGGGATACCGCCGCCGCCCGGCACGGAATTTGGCGCGTCGGCATCGCCCCAGTCCTCGGCCTTGGGCTTTACGCTGACGAGCGCGGTGTCGTGCAGCCCGTGGTAAGAGCCTTCAAATTTCAGAATTTTGTCGCGCGAGGTAGCCGCGCGCGCGATACGGCAGGCGTGCATGGTCACTTCCGTGCCGCTCGAGCCGAAGCGCACCATCTCGACGGGATAGCGCTTGCAGATCTCTTCTGCGAGTTCCCATTCCTGTTCATGCGGCATGCCGAAGGTGGTGCCCTGATGCAGCTTTTCTTCGACCGCTTTAACGACCGCGGGATGACCATGTCCGGCCATCAGCGCGCCAAAACACAGATTGTGATCGATGTATTCGTTGCCATCGATATCGTGAATCCGGCCGGCTTTGCCATCCTTCACAAAAATCGGATACGGCTCGTAATGCCGGTAATTGCTGGCAACTCCCAGTGGAATTCTCTCGAGCGCCCGCTTATGGGCGGCAGCCGATTTCGGCGTGCGCTTTTCGTAGGTAGCAATTTCTTTTTGCAGTTCGTCGTGCATGGCACTTCTCCAAAATGGCCGGCAGTCGAGTCGTCAGCCTGCAGGTCTCTTCCCTGCGGTCAGTGTGGTACTGCTCTCCAGTTTAGATCATTTGTGCAGGCAAAAGCGCGACCCGTCGCCCGAGCCGCGGCGCTCGCAGCAACGGTTTCCGCAGATCCGTTTAGAACAGGATCTTCAGCCCAAACTGCAGCACGCGGGGATCTCGGGCCTTCAGGATCTCTCCAAACGTGGCATCGGAAAAGTTGCCGTCCGGGTTCTCGAACTGCGTGTGGTTGAAGAGATTATAGAATTCACTGCGAAATTCCGTGTCAAAACGCTCGCTGATTTTCGTCTTCTTGGCTACCACCAGGTCAGTGTTACTGATTCCCGGACCGCAGCACAAAGCGTGAGACACATTGCCGAATGTTCCCAGGGCCGAATCGGCGAAATTTGAGACATTGAAATAATAGTTACCCGCCGTGGCCTTGGGGTTCGTGAACTGCACGGGACCCGTGATTTGCGGAGTGTTTGCGCTTTCAAAGAAAATGCTGCTTTCCAGTTCGGTGTCGTCCTGGTCCTGAATGCGGATGGGGAACCCGCTCTGGTAAGTGATGATGGCGGAAAGTTGCCAGCCGTTTATGAACTTGCCGGTCAGTCCGGGATGCTTGGGGATCGGCAATTCCCATACCGGGCTAAAGACAAAGCGGTTTTTCGCGGACAGGAGAGATATACCACGCGTGGCATCGGCATTGATCGGATTCAGTTCATTCTCGAAAGAAGCGCCCTGGTCGATGGCCTTGCTGAAGGTATAGGAGCCCTGGAACAAAAGTCCGTGTGAGTAGTTTTTCTCTATGGACACCTGAAGCCCGTTGTAGTTGGAATTGGCGATGGTATTTTCCGCGAAAATATTGCTAAACACCGAGACGCCGTCCGACGGACAGCCGGCGCCGCTCAGCGGATTGCAATTGGGAGAAGAATAAGGACGCAGTCCGACGAGGGTGATCGGCGTTCCACCCGCGGCTCCGGTAATGGTACAGGCGGCTGGAGCGGTGGCGCTGGGGCAAGGGATATTAGGTCCGCCAGCCACGGGGCCCGGAGCATAAGGCAAGTGGAAGGTGGCGCCCGCCGGCAAGGTGAAGGAGTAGGAATTATCCGAGTCAAAGGGGCCGCACGGTTGATTCGGAATATTTAGATTGCTGATGTCCAGACAGGTTTGCGCATTGCCGTAATCGAGATCCTGAGAGGCAAGCAGATGATGCGCCTGGGTACCTACGTACGCGACGCGCAGCAACATATCTTTGGTCAACTGGCGCTCGATGGTGAAGTTGTATTGCTCGGCGTATTGCGACCGGAGATGGGGCTGGAACTCGCCGAAGAGCAGCGCGGTTCGGAAGGACGACCAGTCGACGCAGCCTTTCGGTCCCGTGGGGTCGAAGCACGGAGTATTCGGAGTCTGGTTGATAATGCCGTTCGAGTTGTTCGGCGTTTGCGTGCCGTTCTGCAACACAAACGGGGTGTTGAATTCCGGCGCCGAGAGAAAAACGCTGGTGCCGAAGGGGGGCTCAGCGCTGAACTGTTCGAGCACCAGTTGCTCGATCGGATTGTAGAATATACCGTAGCCACCACGAATCGTGGACTTCCCGGGTCCGCCGGTGAGTTTCGCCAGCCAGCCGCTGCTCCAGTTCGGACTCCAGGCCAGCCCGATTCTCGGAGCGAAAGCCTTGTAGTAGGTACTGGTGAGTCCGCGCGGCACGCCCTTGTCACCTGGAAAGACCAGGCCGAGAGGGAAGTAGGCATTGTCGGGCGTGTCTTCGCCGCAATCTTGCGAGCTGGCACCGAGCGCTGCCTCGTTTGCTGCGGAAAGGTAACACGGATACTGCGTGGTGGCCTGCCCGGGGCGAAAAGTCTGCAGACGGTTTCCGTTGTCGTAGTAAGGAGTATTGAGCTCCCAGCGCAAACCGTAATTCAGAGTGATGTTGGATTTGAGCTTCCAACTATCTTGCGCATACAGATACAGGCTGGTGGTGCGATCATTCTCGGCCTGCGCCGCGCCTTGCGTGAAAGTGGTGGGCACGCCCAGGAAATAATCGGCGTTGGCATTCTGGTAGCCTAAATCGTTATCGGTTCCTGCGGTTTCGAAGGAATAACCGCCGTTAACGTTGAAGTACAACAACTGATCGAAGCGCTGCCGCCGAACATCCACGCCGAATTTCGTGCTGTGCTTTCCGAGGATCTTGCTGTAGTTATCGGACCACTGGAAGGTGTTGCCAACCTGGGGAAGTTCTCCTTCACTGTTGTTGCCGATAGAAAAGCCGCCACTGACACTGATAAAAGGCACGCCTTGGTGCCCGGGAAGGTTCGCGGTGATGCCCGCGGTTGGATTGTTCGGGTCCGCGAAACAGTTCGCCGCTGGCACTGCTGAGCCACAGGCATCGTGCACGCTGGGCAGGATATTCACGGGGTGGTTGAG
>JBEKSZ010000136.1:0-15599 GCA_049516615.1 Candidatus Acidiferrum sp.
GACGCGGATCCCAAAAATGGGATTCGCGAAATTGTTGTAGGCACCGGAGGACGCAGTCACGATTTGCTGGGCTTGGCCACGCCCAACAGCGAAGTGCGCAACTGGGACACCTTCGGCGTGCTGAAACTGGCGCTTTCCCCCGCAGGGTACGATTGGGAATTCATTCCCGAAGCCGGCAAGGATTTTCGCGACCAAGGCTCGGCCACCTGCCACAACAAATCCTTGTAAGTTTATTTGCCGCTGCAGACCGTGGCGCCGCTGGTGGCTTCCACCAATTTCTGCACCGCGGAGACCGGGATCAGCAGCAACTGCGCCTTGGGCTTTTGCAATTGCGCCAGCAGAGCCAACTGATCGGTCTTCCAGTCGTTGGGCGCTTTCGCACCGAGAATCAAATAGTCGAGAGCCGCGAGGCCAACTTTCCCGGTGGTCGCCAGGTCTTGCGAGACTGGAATGACCTCTTTTACCAGGAACGATCTCTGCGCGAGTGGCTCCAACACGGCATCGTTGTCGCGCCAGCGCGTCAACTCGACGCGTAATTCCGTGCCAGCGTATTCGTCCCTGCAGCCCGCCGCCAGATACTGGTCCACCAGCTCCGCAAATCGCCGGCCCGCATCACTTTCAAGTGCCACGGCATCGACCACGCGGTTAAGAGCGGTGGCGCTCGTAGGCTCGCTGGTTGCCAGTTGCTCGCGCGCATAGTCCTTCACAGGTTCCAACACGTCCGCGAGGGTGCGCAACGCCGCGAATTCCCGTGGTGTCGCAGAGCGGCCGGCGATGCGCTGCAACATCTGGTGGTAATACGTGTTGTGCGTGAGCCCCAGCCATTCAAGACGTGCGCTCTCTGCGTTCATGCGTTCGTACATCGACGGCACATCCGTAACGTCCTGCGGCGACCACAGGCGCTCGGCGATGGCTGCATTGCGCGGCCAGATGCGCGAATCGACATTCTCGGCGTTCACGTACTCCGACCACATACACGATTCGCCGCCCAGGATGCGCAGTTTTTCATCGGGCGAAAGGTCCGCCGCGGGACCGCTCATCGGATCCACCGCGTAATGCCGCGCAGCCGACCAGCCCAGATCCAGGTAATAGCCGTTGGACAAAATTCCGCGGAAGCCCTGCTTGGCCGCGGCGGCAAGCGACGCCTGTCCGCGCCAGGACTGAATGACGATGTCTTTCGGCAGATCGGGCGTGAGCACTTCGTCCCATCCAACCATGCTCTTGCCGTGCTTGGTGATGATGCCCTGCAGCTTTTTATTGAAATAAGCTTGCAGCCCTTCGTTGTTCTTCAGGTTGTTCGCACGGATAAAAGCCTGAATCTTGGGATTGTTGTCCCACTCCTTGCCGTTCACTTCGTCCCCGCCTACGTGAAAAAAATGGTCGGGGAAAAGTTTGGCCATTTCGCCGAACAATTCGTTCAAAAACTTATAAGTTTTCTCGTTCGTGGGATCGAACGCGGGGTCGAAGACGCCCCAGCGGCGTTCAATCTCATAGGGCCCGGATCCGCTGGCGAATTCCGGGTACGCCACCAGCCACGCGGTACTGTGCCCCGGCACATCAAATTCGGGCACCACGCGGATCCCGCGGTCGCGCGCATATTCGATCAAGTCGCGTATTTCTTCCTGCGTGTAATACAGACCGTCCGAGCCCAGTTCATGGAGTTTGGGAAACTTTTTGCTTTCCACGCGGAACCCTTGATTTTCGGAAAGGTGCCAGTGAAAGACGTTCATCTTCACTGCCTCCATCCCGTCGATGTTGCGGCGCAAAACGTCCAACGGCATAAAGTGCCGGCCGGAATCGATCATCAGCCCACGCCAGGGAAAGCGCGGGCTATCCTGAATCGTAATTGCCGGCGCGGCGAACCCTTGCGGCGTGACCGCCACCAGTTGCAAGAAGGTTTGCAGCCCGTGCATGGTGCCGAGCGGCGTTTCGGCGGTCAGCTTCGCCCCGCTGCTGGAAACCTCGAGCCTGTAGGACTCGTCTTCGCCGAGTTCTTGGATGGCCTGGCCGGCATGGGCCGTGTGAACGATCAGCACTTCTGCCGCGCCGTCCGGTTTCGCAGCTTCGGGCTTGGTGCCTTCGGCCTTGCCGGAAGCACCCTTCGCTGCGCCTTCCCGTTCTCGCGCAAACACAATTCCCGTCTGCCGCGCCAACTGATGGCGAAACCTCTGCACCGCGCGATCCAGCCGCGGCTCGGTGTACCCCGAGAGCGACACCGAAAAATTCCGGTCGATGGCCAGATCCCCGCTTCCCGCCTGCAGGCTCGCGGGCCTCGGCATCAGGTGCAAGGCGGGCTGTTGCGCGGACACCAGGCTCGTCGAACTCAATGCCATCATAAGCACCGCCGAACGCCAACTTTTGTCCCGCCAGGCAACTTCATTAAATCGTTTCAACAGCTGCAATTGTTTCAGACTCGCCATATCTCGACCATCCCGTCCTGGTGCCGCGGATTTGGAAAACTGAGGATATCTGGCGCGCGCCCCGCGGTCCACAAGTACTTTCCCAGCCCTCCCGCGTCGTGCTGTCGCGCAATGATTTTACGCGACATCCCCTTTGGCAGCTGCGCTACACTATTGCCCGCACCGCCACCCATGAAAACTTCCGTGGCCATCTATCCCGGCTCCTTCGATCCCGTGACCAACGGGCACCTCGACCTCATCGAGCGCGGTGAAAAAATGTTCGACGTGCTAATCGTCGCGGTGCTTCGCAACGCCGAGAAACAACCTCTCTTCAGCGTTCCCGAGCGCGTGGACATGCTCCGCGAAGTCACCAAGCAGTGGAACAGCGTGGAGGTCGACGTTTTCGACGGCCTGCTCGTCGATTTCGCCCGAAAGCGCGGCGCCGCCGTAATCCTGCGCGGCATCCGCGCGGTCTCCGACTACGAGTACGAGTTACAGATGGCGCTGATGAACCGCAAACTCGAGCCCCGTCTCGAAACCGTGTTCATGATCCCCGGCGAGCCTTATAGTTACCTCAGCGCCAAGCTGGTTCGCGAAATTGCCCAGTACGGCGCGCCGCTCAAGGGCCTCGTTCCTCCCATCGTCGAAGAACGCCTGCGGACCAAAATGTCCTGAGCGCCGCGCGTCCGGCGAAGATCCCCGGCCCCGGGTAATGCTAAAATAAACAGGTCGGGCCACCCGCCCACATCGCCGATCCTCCAAGGAGCAACCGTGCACTTAACGGAACGCATCAATCGTATCCAGGCCTCGCCCACCGCCGCGGTCATCGCGGAAGCCGAAAAACTGAAATTGCGCGGCGTGGACGTCGCGGACTTCGGCCCCGGCGAGCCGGATTTCCCCACGCCGGAGCACATCAAAGAAGCCGCCATCAAGGCCATCGCAGAAAACAAAACGAAATACACCGCGACGCCGGGAATCATGCCGCTGCGCGAAGCGATCTGTGCCTGGCACAAACGCGAACTCGGCTCCCACTACGAAGCGAAAGAGTGCGTGGTGAACGTGGGCGGCAAACACGCCATTTTTAACGTGGTGAGTGTTTTGATTCAGCAGGGCGACGAGGTTTTGATTCCCGCACCCTACTGGGTCAGCTTTCCGGACATCGTGAAATACGCCGGCGGCACGCCGGTGTATGTGGCCACCACACCGGAAGATGGCTTCGCGGTAAAAGCCGCGGCCATTGAAAAAGCCATCACCCCGAAAACGCGCTTGCTCATTCTGAATTCTCCGAGCAATCCCGCAGGCGGCGTGGTTGCTCCCGAGGAATTCGAGCGCATTCTGGCCGTCTGCAAAAAGCACAACGTCTGGCTCATGGGGGATGAATGCTACTCCCATTTCGTCTACGCGCCCAACAAGCCGTTCTCCATCGCCAGCGCCGCGGATTCCAAAGCCCACGTGATCATCGTCGGCTCGGTCAGCAAGACTTTTGCCATGACCGGCTGGCGCATCGGCTACACTCTCGCTCCCGAAGCCCTGGTGGCCGCCAGCAACAAATTGCAAAGCCAGTCGACGTCGAATCCCACGTCCATCGCGCAATACGCGGCCCTCGCGGCCATGACCGGTTCGATGGATGCCGTGCCCCCCATGCTCGCGGAATACGAAAAGCGCCGCAAGCGCATCGTCGAAGGTTTGCGCGCGATTCCCGGGGTCACCTGCGAGTGGCCCGGCGGCGCGTTCTACGCCTTCCCCAATATTTCCTCGTTCCTGGCGGGCAAAGGCAACAGCCCCGCGCTGGCCAGGAATTGCACCGAGCTCGCGCGGCAGTTGCTCGACCAAGCGCAAGTTGCGGTGGTTCCCGGCGAAGCCTTCGGCGCTCCCGGCTATCTGCGGCTTTCCTACGCCACCTCCATCGAGCGCATCGATGAAGGCTTGCGCCGCCTGGAAAAATTCTTCACCCGCGTCGAAGCCGCGGTATAAATCCAGCGATCTGGAGCTCATGGATTTGTTGCAAAATTCCATCCCCAAGCCCGATCCGGGGTCGGTGCACCATGAACCGCATCTAGAGCCTTTCCGGATCGATCCGACGTTCAGCCCCCGCCTTTGGGGTTCACGCTCGCTTGCGCCTCTGTACCCGGAGAAATCAGATCTTGTCGAACCCATCGGCGAGGCATGGCTGACGGATGTGAATTGCCGCGTGGCTAGCGGCGTTTTTGCCGGGAAGACGCTTGGCGAAGCTTGGCGCGAAATGCCTTCCGGATGGCGCGGTGAGAGCTTTGCTGCACCCGGTAATTTTCCACTCCTCGTGAAGTTCATCTTCCCAACCGAAAAGCTTTCCATCCAGGTTCACCCCGACGATGCCTACGCCTCCCTTCACGAGAAAGCCGCCGGTGCGTGCGGCAAGACCGAAATGTGGCACGTGGTCTCTGCAGCGCCGGGCGCTTCGCTGTTGCTGGGTCTGCGACCTGGCGTTACCCGAGAGTCTTTTGTCGCCGCTCTTGAAAACCACACCCTCGAAGGCCTCTTGCAGCGACATGCGGTGCAGGCGCGCGACACCTTCTTCGTGCCGGCGCGAACGCCGCACACCATTGGCCCGGATATGGTGATATGCGAAGTGCAGCAATACTCAGACCTCACCTATCGCATCTACGATTACAATCGCCGCGATCCTTCTGGAAAACTTCGCGAACTGCACATCGAAAAAGCTCTCGCCGTCACGAATTTTGACTCCGCCCCTGTCGCGAAGATCCCTCCTCGCCCCTGGGTCAAGGAGCGACCGTCATTTGGAGTGAATCATCTTGTGGACTGTCCGTATTTTTCGGTCGATCGCCTGGATTTGCGCAGCTCAGCTCATTTCAAACTCGACGCCAGGCGCGCGGCGTTTCGCCTCATCGTTGTGCTCTCCGGGGAAGGCGGTGTTTCCTGGCTGTCGGCGCGCGGTGGCGCTGGTGCGTTTGAGTTCCAGCAGGGAGAGTGCTGGTTTATTCCAGCGGGAGCTTTCGCGAGCGTTACCTATCGCCCCAAGGGCGAAGTATCTCTGATCGAAGCCGGCGTTCCGGATCGCGCGGATTCCTCGTCTGCCCGGAAGTAACTGCTTCCGTCGCTGCTTCTTTGGCGGTCTCTGTGGTAACTTTTCTGTTCTCTTATGCCCGTCGAAAAACTCCCGACCCACGCCATCATCCTAGCCGGAGGCCGCGGCACGCGCTTCTGGCCGCGCAGCCGTACGCAAACGCCCAAGCAGCTGCTCAACATCGTCGGCAAAACCACCATGCTCGAACAAACGGTCGCCCGGCTTCGTCCGTTGATTTCCGCCGATCACATCTGGACCGTCACCAACATCAAGCAAGCCGCGGCCGTAAAGCGCCAGGTTCCCGCCGCGGCAAAAAAACGTGTCCTCAGCGAACCCGCCGGCCGCAACACCGCCGCAGCCATCGCGCTGGCGGCCATCCATGTTCGCCACGCGGAAAAAGGCCGCGACGCCTCGCTCGCTGTGTTGCCCGCCGACCACTACATCGAAGACGCCGACAAATATCGCAAGATCATCACTGCCGCGCTGGAACTGGCGCGCGAACCCGGGCGCATGATCGTCCTCGGCATCTCTCCCACGCGGCCGGACACCGGCTTCGGCTACGTCGAACGCATGGGCGACACCTTGCACGCGCAGGGTTTTCCGGTGTTTGCCGTGCGCCGTTTCACGGAAAAGCCTCGCCAGGCGCTGGCCCAGGAATATCTGGAATCCGGCAAGTATGAGTGGAATGCCGGAATGTTTTTCTGGCGCATTTCCACGTTCCTCGACAACCTGAAAAAATACGTGCCCAAGACCGTAGATGCGCTGGAAAATCTGGCCACACACATCGGCAAGGCCAGCTACGCCACAAAGCTAAAAAAGATCTATCCGCAACTCGAAAATATCTCCGTCGACTACGCCATCCTCGAGCCCGCTACGCGCGAAAGCAGCGCGCCCAGCGTTTTCGTAATCCCCGCCAAAATCGGCTGGAGCGACATCGGCTCCTGGGCTGCGGTCTACGAATTGCTGGCGAAATCCGCGGGCGAAAACGTCGTGGCCGGGTTGCAGCAGAACCCCGGCCACACCATCGACGCGCAAGGCAATTTCCTGTGGAGTCCCACAAAATTCGTCGCCGCCATCGGCGTCCGCGACCTGGTGGTGGTAGAAACTCCCGACGCCCTGCTCGTCTGCCCTCGCGATCGCGCCCAGGACGTCGGCCAAATCGTTAAATGGCTCGAACAAAACAAACGCGGCGATCTCTTGTAGCGGCCGCCTCCTCCGGCGGGCGCTTTTCGTTCAGCGGTTTCGCAGGCATCCGACCACAACATCCCTGTACGTCCAATACGGCTGTTGGCACGTGCTACTCCTCGCGTATAATCGGGGGTCATGGTTTCCATCAAATTTGGCACCGACGGCTGGCGCGGCGTAATCGCCGAAGATTTCACATTTGCCAATGCCCGCCTCGTCGCGCAAGCCATCGCCCGTTACGCGGTGCGCAACGAAGACGCCCGCAAAGGCTTGCTCATCGGCTACGACCACCGTTTCGCCTCCGACCGCATCGCCGCCGATCTTGCCGAAGTGATCAGTTCCACTGGCACGCCGGTTTTCCTGGCCGCGCAGCCCTGCCCCACGCCCGCAATTTCGTTGTTGGTGCGGCAGCGCGAAGCCGCCGGCGGCCTGATGATCACCGCCAGCCACAATCCTTATTCTTGGAACGGCATCAAGTACAAAGCCAGCTACGGCAGCAGCGCTTTGCCGTCCATCGTCGCGCAAATCGAAAAAGAGCTTGCCTGGGTGCAGGAGAATCCCGTCGCTCCCCTGCCGCCGCAAAAAAATCTCATCCAGGCGCTGGAAACCGGCGCGCCGTATCTGGACATGCTCGAAACCCTGGTCGACTGGAAACGCCTGCGCGACGCCAGATTCCGTTTCGTCTCGGACGTGATGCACGGTTCCGCCGCCGGACTGCTGCGCGAACTGTTTACGCGCAACGGTATTTCGTGCGACGAAATACGCGGCACGCGCGACCCGCGCTTCGGCGGCGTGCATCCTGAGCCCATCGAGCCCCACATCGAGGCGCTGCGCCAGGCCGTTCTCGCCGGCAAATACGACGCCGGTTTCTGCGCCGATGGCGATGGCGATCGCATCGGCGCCATCGATCGTGACGGTTCGTTCATCAACCCGCACCAGATCTTCGCCTTGCTGGTCTGGCATCTGGCGGGCACGCGCAATCTTCCCGGCGACATCGCCAAAACTTTTTCCGTTACGAAATTGATCGACAAGCTAACTCTAAAATTTGGCCGCAAACTTCACGAAGTCCCCATCGGCTTCAAATACATCTGCGAGCTGATGCTCGAACAAAACATCTTGATTGGCGGCGAAGAAAGCGGCGGCATCGGCACCAGCCTGTACCTCCCCGAACGCGACGCCACCGTTTCGGCGCTCTTCCTTGCCGAACTGATGGCCTGGCACGGCAAGAGCCTTGGCCAGCTCCTCGCCGAACTGCACGCCGAATTTGGCGAATATCACTACGGCCGCGTGGACCTGAATGTGACACCGGCGCAAAAAGAAAAAGCCGTGACGCATTTTTCCAGTGACCACACCACGAATCTCGCCGGCTGGCCCATCACCCGCCGTGAAAACATGGACGGCGTAAAAGTTTACCTCGGCGAGCTCGGCTGGGTCATGGTGCGCGCCTCGGGCACGGAAAATCTCCTTCGCGTTTATTCCGAGACCTCGCGCCGCGACACCACGCAGCAAGCCCTGAGAGCCGTCACCAAAATCGTTCACAGTTTCGAGGCTGTCTCATGAACACCGTGAATCTCCGCGAAAAGTTCGCGCTTTTCTCCGACCATTTCGAGCCCCGCATCATCGGCGATCTCAACGATACCCACGTGAAAGCGGTGAAGCTGAAGGGCGAATTCGTCTGGCACCATCACGACAACGAAGACGAACTGTTTCTGGTGGTCCAGGGCACGCTGCGCATGCAGTTCCGCGACCGCACCGAGCTGATACGCCCGGGCGAATTCATCATCGTCCCGCGTGGCGTCGAGCACTGCCCAGCGGCCGACGAGGAAGTACACCTCGTCTTGATCGAACCAAAATCCACACTCAATACCGGCAACATCACCAACGAAAGGACCGTCGCCCAGCTCGAGAGCATCTGACCCGCCATGCGCGCGACAACCCACACCCAGCCATGAATCATCGCTTCTTCACCCTCGACGTTTTCACCACCACGCGCTTTGAAGGCAACCCCCTCGCCGTGATCACCGACGGCGACGGCCTTTCCAATGACGAAATGCAAGCCATCGCCCGCGAGATGAATCTCTCTGAAACCGTCTTCGTGCAAAAACCGACGGACGACCGCGCCCTGGCCCGCCTCCGCATTTTCACCACGCAACAAGAATTGAAACTGGCGGGCCATCCAGTCGTAGGCACCTGGTTCCTGCTCGCCGAACTCGGTGTGGTCCCCGCGCAAGAAGGCGGCGTGCACGTCATGCAGCAAACCGGCGCGGGAATTCTTCCGGTGGAAATCCGCTTCAAGGACGGCCGCCCGCAGCGGGTCACCATGACGCAACTCGAAGCCAAATTCAGTTCCGCGAAAATAAACAAGAAGGCCCTGGCCAGCGCGTTGGGCTTGACCAGTAAGGATTTTCACGCACAATTGCAGCCCGAATACGTCTCGACCGGCATTTTCAATCTGATGGTCCCGCTCAGAAATCGCGCCGCACTCGATAGGATTGCCATGAACATGGCCGCCCTCCGCACGCTCCTCGGCAAGAACGGCACCATGGCCTACTGCTTCGCGCTCGGCGAAAATGGTCGTGCACAATGTCGCGGCATGCTGCCCTGGGGAATTTACGAGGATCCCGCGACCGGCTCTTCGGCGGGCTCGCTGGGCGCTTATCTTGTCAAGCACGGCAGGCTGGACACCGGCCATACCCTGCAAATTCTGCAAGGCGCGGAAATGGGCCGCCCCAGCCACATCGAAGTGGAAGTCTCGCAATCCAACAAAAAACTGATCCCGCGCGTCAGCGGCGCCGCCGTAAAGGTCTTTGAGGGCACCATTCGCGTATGACCGATGGTATTGTTTTGGTAGCTGCCGGGCTTCAGCCCGGTTAACTGAAAATTCGCGCACAACTCCATTACGCCGCGCTGCGATCGGCGCGTTACTCGTCCAGTTTCGCGGCAGCCTTTTCCGCCGCAGCGGCCTTGGTCCCGTCCCCGCTCTTCCCGGTCGCTTCCTTATGCACCGCGTCCAAAATTCCGTTCACGAACGCCCCGGCATCTTCTGAAGAAAATTTCTTTGCCAGTTCCACGCATTCATTCATCACCACCTTGTAGGGCGTATCGCTGAACTGCAGTTCATAAATCCCCAGCCGCAAAATGGCCCGGTCAATAGCACTCAACCGGTCAAACTTCCAATTCTCCGCGTGGCGCGTAATCAACTCGTCGAGCACGGCCAATTGCGAAGTAGCGCCCTCCAGCAAGCGATTGGCGAACGTCCGCGTGCTGTCCGCGGCCTTGGCGCTCTTCCAAAAATTTGCTTCGAGCTTCACGGGCGCCTGCTGGCTCATATCCCACTGGAACAGCATCTGCATGGCAAACTCGCGCGACTTCGAGCGCAGTGACATTATTTCTTCCGCCGGTTTGCGCCGGGGGCGCCGCCCGCTGTCGCGCCAGCGGTGCCCGGGCCGCGCAACTTCTGCGAAAGCCGGGCCATCTCAATCGCCGCCAACCCCGCTTCAAAGCCCTTGTTGCCGCCCTTCAATCCCGCGCGATCGATCGCCTGTTCGAGCGTGTCGCACGTCAACACGCAAAAAATCACAGGCACGCCGGTATCCATCTGCGCCAGTTGCAACCCGCGTGAAGTCTCTGAACACACATAATCGTAATGCGAAGTCGCGCCGCGCAACACGCAGCCAATCGCCACCAGCGCGTCGTACCGCCCGCCGAGCGCCAATTTCTTGGCCGCCAGCGGCAACTCAAACGCCCCCGGCACATGCACCACATCCACATCCGCGCCGGACGCTCCAGCCCGTTCGAGCGCGTCGACCGTCGCAGCCAGCAATCTGTCGGTGATAAAACTGTTGAATCGGCTGACCACAATCCCAAAACGCAGCCCCGCCGCGCCCAGTCCGCCATCGATTTTTCCCGGCACCAATTTCTCCGCCATGATCTCTTTTCACTGGCACAGACACTCCTGCCTGTGCCATCTTTGCAAGCGCCGCCCGATCTTTCCTTTACTTCCTGTTTTTCCTCAAGCTCATCAAAATTTCATCGCCACGGGATTCTTCGCATCCGCATAATCATAAAACCCGCGGCCGCTCTTGCGCCCGTGCCACCCTGCCAAAACCATCCTGCGCAACAGCGGCGGTGCGGCAAAACGCCGTTCATGAAACTCCTCAAACATAATCTGCGAAATATAGTAAGTCGTATCCAGTCCCACGAAATCCAGCAATGTCAGCGGCCCCATGGGATGCCCGCATCCCAATTTCATGGAATTATCAATATCCTCAATCGAGCCTACACCCTCTTCGAGCGCGCGGACCGCGTCGAGCAAATACGGCACCAGCAGTCGATTCACAATAAAGCCCGTCGAATCGTGCGCACGCACCGGCGCTTTGCCCAGCTTCCCCGCAAACGCCACCACCTCTTCATACACCTCCGCATCCGTCGCAATCGTGCGCACCACTTCCACCAGTTTCATCACCGGCACAGGATTAAAAAAGTGCAGTCCCACGAAGCGTTCGGGACGCTTGGTATCCGCCCCCATTTCCGTGATGGTCAAAGAAGAGGTGTTACTCGCAAAAATGGCGCTCGGCGGGCAAATCTTGTCCAGGGTCCTAAACAGCTCCCGCTTCGCCGGCAATTGCTCAATAATCGCCTCAATCACCAAATCGCAATCCGCCAGATCATCAATGACGGTAGTTCCCGTAAGCCGCCCGCGAATTTCTCCCGAACCCGCCGAGGTCATCGTCCCCTTCTCAACCAGTCGCGCCAAATTCTTCTCAATCCCCTTCAATCCCTTTTCCACCAAGTCCGGTGCAACTTCCCGGACCACAGTCGCAAAGCCCGCCGCCGCGCACACCTGCGCGATTCCCGCCCCCATCAATCCGCATCCCACCACCCCAACCTTCTGAATCGCCATGGATTTGATTTTCCTCGTAGCTCCCGCCTCGCGGCCTCGAAAGTTTACCAGAATCCCTTTTGCAGTGCGGCCCGTCCCGCGGCGCGATTTTCAGCGAGCTGCTCGCCGGAGCGTACCGCCGGGTCAGCAACGACAAGCGCCTTCTCGGCCAATTTGTTCTTGGAAGTCAATGCATGGCAACTCAGGAAACCAGTCGGTTTGAATCGCGTACCGTGCTCTTGGCGGATCTGCTGTTCAGTGTAAACTCTCCACGATCATCGCAATCCCCTGGCCCCCGCCGATGCAAGCCGTAGCCAGCCCGTAACGCAAATTGTTGCGTCGCAATTCGCCGAGCAAGGTAATCACCAGCCGCGTTCCCGAAGCCCCCAGGGGATGCCCCAACGCGATCGCCCCGCCGTTCACGTTGGTCTTCTCACGCACCAGGCCCAACCCCTTCTCGACCGCCAGATACTGCGCCGCGAAGGCCTCATTCACTTCCACGCGATCCATCTCCTTCAACGCCAGCCCCGCCAGCTGCAGCGCCTTGCGCGAAGCCGGCACCGGCCCAATCCCCATGATGCTCGGATCGACGCCCGCCGAAGCCCACGAAATAATCCTGCCAATCGGCTTCAGCCCGCGCTCTTTCGCGACCGACTCGCGCGTCACCACCACCGCGGCCGCGCCATCCACAATCCCGCTGGCATTCCCCGCCGTCACCATGCCATCTTTCTTGAACGACGCCGGCAGTTTTTGCAAAGTCTCCAACGTGGTCTCCGGCCGGCGATGATCATCCTCCGAAACCAGCACGGTCTTCTTCCCCTGCTTCACTTCGACGCTAACCAGCTCTTCCTGAATCCGCCCCCCTTTATAAGCCGCGTCCGCGAGCTGCTGGCTGCGCAACGCATAGGCATCCGCCTCCTGGCGCGTGATTCCTTTCTCCGCCGCCAATTTCTCCGCCGTAAGGGCCATGGGCAACCCACAAAACGTGTCCGTCAGGCCCGCCATAAGTGAATCCTCCAGCGCCCCACCGCCCAGTTTCAATCCGCTGCGCGCCCCGCGAATCACAAAGGGAGCCTGTGTCATATTTTCCATGCCGCCCGCCAAAACCATGGTCGCCTCGCCGAGGAGCAACCGCTGCGCCGCCTGCGAAATCGCCTCAATCCCCGATCCGCACAAACGATTCACCGTCACCGCTGGCGTCTCGGTCTTCAATCCCGCTTTCAATGCCACGTGCCGCGCCCCATAAAGCGCATCCGCGCTGGTTTGCATCACATTCCCAAAAATCGCGTGGTCAAACTCCCCGGCATGCACCCCGGAACGCCGGATCGCCTCCCGCGAGGCCACTGCCGCCAGTTCAATGGCGCTCACCTCGGAAAACGCTCCGGTATAGCGCGCCATCGGCGTCCGGGCGCCGGCCACAATCACCACATCCGTAGGAAACATTCAAACCTCTCTTTGTTCGTTTCGCGCACCGATAACAGACTCTTCAGCTTACCGTCGAACCGCGTAAGCTCCAATCCCGCGGCCAACACGCCCTCGCAACCTGTGCTGCTTTCGCGGCCGGTCGGGAAGCCCTGCGCCTGGCCGCCGCCAGGAACGCTGAACTGCCGGCAACCCATGCCCCGATGTCGCGTTATGGGACCGCCCGCTGGACTTCGCCGGCGCCGCGCTCGCTGATCTCGCGACGCGAGAGTCAAGCACCAGAATTTTCACCATTGATCCGGGCGATTTGGCCGCCTGGCGCCGGAGCGAGAAAGGCAGTACCACGCCTTCGCGGGTGGCCCCGATCACAAAATCCTCTGGGGTCAAAATCCGGGCGTTTACACCTTCGGCGTTTCCTGCGCCACCACCGTATCCCCGCCTTTTTTTCGCGCCTCTTCCATGGAAAACTCCGCGCGATTGATCAAGTCCGTCACAATGTCCTCGCTGTCGTAATCCGGCTTGGCCACCGCTTCCACAATTCCCGCGCTCAAGGTAATGCGCGTCGCGTCCCAGGGCGGCCGCAGTCCCGATGCCGCGCGCAACAATTTATCCGCCAGGTTCTGCGCTCCGGGCAACGTGGTATCCGGCAGAATAAATGCCAGCGACCACGACGTATATTTGATGGCCACATCGTTCTGCCGCACGATTGGCTGCAGCGAGCGCGCCAGCTGCTCGAGGAACCGCTCCATCTGAGGTTCGCCCTGGTTGCGCACTAATTCTGCGCCATGATCGATCTGCAAAATCGCCAGTGACAGCGGGGTATTCTGTGTCCGCGCGCGGTCCGCTTCGTTCAGCAGGCAACTCTGGTATGAACTGCGGCTTAACAAACCCGTGCGCTCGTCGGAAACGCCCATGCGCCGCACCAGCGACCGTAGTCGCGTATGGCTCACGCTCATCAACATCTGATCCCCAATCGCTTGCAGAAAATAGGCTTCGTTGGGCCGCCACTTGTGCGCCTGCGCGTGACCCACAATCAACATGCCCGCCGGCGATTGTGTTTCCTTGTCGGTGATCATCACGCCCAGCGCCGTCGCCAGGCCCAACTCGCTCAAAATCGAACCTTCCGTGGCTTCCACGACCAATCCGCCAAGTTCATCGGGCTGCGCCTTTTCCATGTGCGCCAGCAAAAACACCACCTGCGCCCCAGGTGCAGCCTTCACCGTGTGCGAGCAGAATTCCGCCGCCATTTCCGGCGGGCGCCCCGGCGCGCCCACCACCGCCAGCGCCCGCGTGGCGCGCAGGTACGTCCCTACTTCGTTGACCGCGGTATTCAGCATCGCGCGGGGCGTCTGTTGACGGAATATTTTCTGGTTGACCTCCGAAATCTTCGCCAGGTCGCGCAGCGTGTCGGCGCTATATACCCCGGTTTTCCCGGCGCTCTGCGAGGCCATGGCCTCGTCCGAGGACGAAGGTGGCGGCGCAGGTGGGGGCGGCGCGGCAGGCGCAGGCGGCGCCTCGATTTTTTTGGCCGCCACCGCGGGCGGCGTCCAGTTGGCCAGTTGATATAAATTCGCCAGCCGCGCGTTGCGGGCCTCTTCCCCGGGAAACATCGCGGCAATTTTTTGCAGGCGATCCAGAGCCTTGTTCTGCAGCGAGTACTGCAAGAAAATCTCGGTTTGCACGATCAAATCTTCGAGAGCCTGCAGCTTGCGCCCCTCTTCTGTCACCGCCGCCGGCGCCTCGGTTACCTGGCTGGGCGCGGCTTGTGGCTGCGTGGTGTGCGCGGGCGTGCCGCTCGCCGACCTGGCTAGCCTGCTGGCCACGCGCTCGATGAATCCCTCGTCCACCTTACCCCGCAACGATTCCAGCCGTTCCTGGTTGCGGTAATCGTATGCATCGATATCCACCAGCCGCTCGATCGCTTCTGAAGCCTTGGGGATATTTCCGGCCCGCAAATACACGTCAAACAGTTTGATCAAGATCTCGAAGTACTTCGATTCGCGGTTTAATTCGTTGTACAGTCCCGCCCAGAATTCCAGAATGAGCTGTGATTGTGGATGTTTGGCGGCCACGCCATCCATGAGCGCCGCAAAGTCGTTCTGTTTCTTGTCCGCGAACATGCGTCGCTTCAATGTTAGGAATATTTCCACCGATTTCGCGTCTTGCTGCGCCGCCGCGTAATGATCGGCCAGTTCAAAGAGCCGCGTCATGCCCTCGTTTTTCTCGCGCAACAGGCGATCCAGCACTTCCCGGGCCCGGTCCAGTTTCCCTGCGCGCATCAGCGCGTCGCCAAAGAGGTCGATAAAGGCAACGTCGCTCTCCGTCGCGGCAAAGGGTTCAAGCAGTTGCGCCGCTTCGGCCGCGCCGCCCGCCCGGAGTTTGGCCTCCGCATACAACAGGCTCACGCTGCGCTCCTGCGGCGCGAGGCGGTGCGCACGGCCCAACAGCTTCAAGGCGTCCTCGGGCGCGCCACTCGCCGTGGCGAGTTGCCCTGCGCGCAAAAATGCTCGCGCTGCCAAGGCATTTTTCCCGATGCGCTCTGCGGCTTCCGCCAGGCGCAATTGCCGCGCCAGGTTTTCCGGATCGAGCAGAGCAATGCGTTCCCAGCAAAACAGGGCATCTTCCTCGCGTGTCGCCGCCGTAAAAA
>JBEKSZ010000137.1:0-15396 GCA_049516615.1 Candidatus Acidiferrum sp.
TTACCAACAGCCCGCCGCTTGCAATGGCGTTGGCACATCATCCGAAGCTGAGCGTGCTGAGGCTCGGAGGAAATTTCCTTAAACAGGCGCAGGTCACGATAGGCATCGAGACCGTTCGTCGAATCGAATCCATTCGTGCTGATCTGTGTTTTCTCGGAATGTGCAGTTTGCACCCGGAGGTCGGAATAACCGTCGCCGACCAGGAAGAAGCGTACGTGAAGCAAGCGATGATAGGGGCTTCAGCGGAAGTGGTCGGCCTGATTTCACTTGGGAAGATGGGCACATCTCTGCCTTACCTGGTCGGTCCTGCTTCTCGACTGACGCGTTTGATCACCGACGCAGCAGACGAAGAAATCCTGAATCCCTACCGCTCCCAAGGCATAGAAGTCACAAGTACGTGAACCGAGGCGGTTCGACACTTCTGCAGGGTACGCCGTGTCGACGTATGACGGACCGGGGCGAGGGTCTATGCTGCGGGATCAAAGGCTTCACGCGCTGGATTGCATTCCGTCTTCACTCGAGGAAATCGGTCATGTATGAATTCCACCACGCAAAGAAACACGCAATAGCTCGGACCTTTCATAAGGCCCTCCGACTGGTAGCGGGTTGTTTGCTGCTCGGACTGATGGTCGCGGTCTCGCTTGAAGCACAACAGAGCTCTCCGTCTGTGCCAGTGTGGACCGGTGTCGTACGCACGGCTGCCGGTCAAGCAGTGGCCGGAGCGAAGGTAACGGTATACACAGCGGCCGCTAAAGAGAAAATGACAGCAGTGACGGGAAGCGACGGAAGGTTCGCGATGGCGGACGTTCGACCCGGGCCAAACCGCGTGAGCGTACAAGTGCCCGGGCGAGGTCCGACAGCGTCAACTGGAGTGGATATTACCGGCATAGCGGTTGTGCTCACGGTATCCGAGCAAAACGTGCTGTCGATTGGAGTCGATCCGCAAACTTCAGCGGGCGTTTCGAATGGGAGCCCGAGCACAACTTCGAGCGCAGCCGCAGGAACAAGCGGGGAGAAACTCTCCAGCCAAAAGGTAAATGAGTTGCCGTTGAATGGGCGCGACTTCAGCACGCTGTTGTTATTAGCAGCGGGCACCATGACCGACGTGAACGGGCAGACGAATTTCACCCAGCAGTTCGCTATCAACGGACAACGCGGCGTCGAGGCTGTGTTCGCCATGGACAATGCGGATGTCAGCGATCCAGAGATGGGCGGGAGCACCTTTACGAATTTCAACGTGGATGCGATTCAGGAATTGCAGTCAAGCTCAGGCTGGATGCCGGCGGACATCGGACGCGGCGCGGCAGGTTTCACCAACATCGTGACCCGGTCCGGGAAAAGCGGTTTTCACGGATCATTCTTCGAGTTTTTAAGGAACTCCGCCCTCGATGCGCGGAATTTTTTCGATCACCCGTCGATTGCGGATCCGGGCCGTATCCCTCCGTTCCGGCGAAATGAGTTCGGATTTACTAACGGCGGGCCGGTCGTGTTGCCCAACGTGTATGACGGACGTGACCGCACGTTCTATTTTGTGCAGTATCAGGGATTCAGGCAGGCGCTGGGAACGACCCAGGTGCTAGCTGTACCGACAGCAGCAGAGAGGAGGGGCCAAGATGTAGTGACGTACCCGGACGGCAGCACTGACACGTTGCAGGTACCGGTGAATCCGGCAATTGCTGCGGTGCTGGCCCGCTATCCGCTCCCCAACGATCCATCGGGCCCGTATGGTGCGCGAACCTATGCTGCGCCTTCAAACGTGAATACGGACACGGACCAGTTTTCTATCCGCATCGATCAGAAGGCTGGCGCAAAAGGACAATTGTTTGGTCGTTTCAATTACGACAATCTTACGGGACCGACAACAAATCCGGATCAAACGCTGCTCGATCCGAGCTTCGGCGTGCAGTACGTGGATCGGCAGCGGAGCGGGGTCATCACTTACACGCGCACCGCGTCACCACGTTTTCTATGGTCGGCATCGTTGAGTTTTACGCGGACGACGCCTTCGTTTGTGACCCCGAACCATACCGATCCGGCGCTCAAGTTCAACGATGGTCTGTATGAGGCGTACAACAGCGCGGCGGGCTCGGTGATGTCAGCGTTCGGGAATTTGTTCCAGTTACAATTGAATTTTGCCTGGACCACGGCGCAACACGCGGTGAAGTGGGGCACAGAAGCACGCCTCAATCGCGACACGACATACTTTGGCACCAGCCCGAACGGGGAATACGATTTTGGTGGCGGAACGGTTTATTCGCCGGTTTTCATCCCTTCTGCGAGTGGACAGCACGACGTTCAGCCTGGCCAGCCTCTGCCGGACACTTTGAGCAGTCTGTTGCTCGGTGTTCCGTACGCATACACAATCGCGTTGGCGCCGCCCTACGCATCGGATGGCGCGCACATTGGGCCGGCGGCAATCAACCGGAATGACGTGAACGCCTACGTCGAGGACACATGGAAAATCAACCCGCACTGGACGCTCGACTATGGGCTGCGATACGAGCTGTACACCCCGATTTCGGAGCGAGCGCGGCGGACGTCGAGCTTTCTGGATTCGTTTCCACCCGCTGGCGTGGGGCAGGAATATTTGATCAATCCCGAGCCTACTTACAAGACCGACTGGAATGGCTGGGGGCCCCGTGTGCAAGTGGACTGGAATGCGCCGCAGGCAGTGCATGTGCACATGGGCGGGGCAATCACGGTGATTCCGCCGAACATCTGGCAAGACAACCTTCTGACAGGATCAACGCCTTACGTTGTTTATCCACGTGTCAACGCGGCGCAAAACGGAGAGATTTCCTACGGGTTCCAAATCACACCGAACGAATTGCCGCAGGTTTATAACACCGCTGGCGTTAACGTGTTGGCCAGCGGCGATCCGAACCAAGTGCCGGCGAACACGGTACTGGACGTAAATCGATACCAGCAAGATTTGGCAGCGCTGGCGCCGAGTCATCAGCTCTCGCTGCTCAGTCTGTCCGGGATCGACCGGCGCTTCGGCGATGGCTACCTGCAAACTTGGACGCTGGGGTTGGAACGGGCTTTCGGCGGCCTCACGGCTGATGTCGCGTACGTGGGAACATCGGCGTTTCGACTTCCCAGCATGTCATATCCGAACGCGTATCCCGGAGCGGACTCGGAATTTGCTCGGTTTACAAATTTCGACAGCACCGGAGCGGTGACGGGAGGTTTCGGATTCGAGTCCGTGATGACCGCGACGGCTCACTCATCGTACAACGCGCTCCAGACTTCATTGTCGGGAAACGTTGGGCACGGCGGCCCGTCATTGCAAGCAGGTTACACTTGGGGTAAGTCACTGGATGACGTCAGCGGCATCCTGGGAGGAACAGGATCCACCGGCGCCGTGACGCTGTTCAGCCCACAAGACCCCTTCAATACCCAAGCCGAAAGGGGCCCGTCGAGTTTTGACGTGACCCACGCCTTCACGTTGAGCGCTGCCCAGGATTTGCATTTTGAGCATTGGGGAGTTCAATCGGATCGAACCCAGTTGTTGACGAAGGGCTGGGAGTTTCTGAGCATCTCAACGATTACGAGCGGTTCGCCGTTTACGGTGTACTCGGGAATCCAGCAGACCGGGGCGGGGACAATTGGTGCAGACCGACCGGACCAGATCGGAATACCGGACCTCTCGAGCGCTGGCAGCTCAACCCGATCGCGCGACGACTATTTTGGGCGGGGCGCAAACAACGCAAGTTTCTTTTCCATTCCGATCGGGATCGCAGGTGGCACTGGACCAAACTCCGGGTTCTTTGGAACACTCGGCCGCAACACATTTCGCGGCCCGGCATATTATGATTTCGATTTTGCCCTCGTTAAGACCACTCCGATTGGCCACCGGGAAAATGGCTTGGAGCGAGCGGACCTGCAATTCCGCGGGGAGTTCTTTAATCTGTTTAATATCGTCAATATGGGGCTACCTGCCAACATCATCGAGGGTACAGGATTTGGCATGATCAGCAAGACGGCGGGGACTTCGCGGCAAGTTCAGTTTTCGCTAAAGCTCATCTACTGAGACGCGTCAAGCAGTGACTCAGCTTCGCGGGACGACATGTTACTCATCAGGGGCCCGGCGCCTAGACGAGTACCGCTCCGCCGTCTAACACCACGGTCTGTCCCGTGCTGTATCCCTCTTGTATGAGGAAAAGATAGGCCCGCGCAATCTCGCATGCCTCGCCGACGCGGCCCACGAGCAGACTCTTGCCAACACTTTCATACAGGCGCTCCCTTGCGTCTGCATCCATGCCTTGCCAGAGGTTCGTTCGCACGACGCCAGGGCATACCGCGTTGACGCGTATGGGCGCCAACTCGACCGCCAAGGCCCGCGTCAAGGCCTCGATAGTTCCGCAGACGCTCGCCGCCAACGTCCATCCCTTGTGCGGGCGCCGCCCTGCGACTCCGGTTGTGAGCACGATTGAGCCGTCCTTCCGGATGTGCGGGCTTGCGTACTTGACCGCCGCCAAGGCCGCCCAGTAACGCAACTCAAAAGCATGCCGGGCTTTGGTAAGGTCGGTCGCCGCAAGCTCATTCAATTGCAGCGTGTCGCCGGCAGTGAAGACCAAGTGATCGAAATCGCCGATCTTCTGAAAGAAATTTTGAATGTCTCGCTCATTCGAGAGATCAAGCGCGTGCCCTTCCGCTTTTCCGTCGAGCGTTGCTACCGCTTGCTTAACCCGGTCCGCATTGCTAGACGCCCTGCCCTCACACTTCAGTTCGGAGAGACTTTACCGCGAAGATTGGATCTGCGCTGTTGCCCGCCAGAGTAAGTTTGGCGATCGCCTGACACTGAAGCAGTACCTGGCTGCGGAGCACCTTACGGTAACAACTCTGCCAAGCGTGCAGAACATCCCGGACAAGCAGCTCGCTGCGTTAGGTGTCAAGCGCCGCTCCTCTTTCCGCATGCCCTATTTTGGCGCGGCTCTTAGTTGTCTTCCTGGCACGGAACTCGTCCTCACACTGACCAACGGTATGAGGCAAATGGTGGAAAGGAATTCCACCTTGCGGCTCGTGAAAGCCCCACAAGAGTTGCGTCCATTTCATTTCTTGATGGTCTGGCACCCGAGGCTCACGACGGATGCGCGGCACTCATGGCTTCGCGAGGCGATGCGCCAAGTTTCAGCTCTGGGCATGTCTGGGCACCATCTCTAACCAAGGCGAAGACTGCGATTATCTGCACTGATCGTCAGTTATTTTCCAGGCTGGTAACTTGTGAACAGATCTACGACACTCTGAGGCGCGTTGTTGTCGAAAAACAGCTTGAGGTTTCGGTCAGCCTCCCCGGCAGCGGACGCGCTGCGTGGAAAGAGGTCTTTTTCATACTTGACGAGAGCGGCTTCCACGTCACCTGGGTTGGCGGCGACGGCCATCCCGAGTTCAGCGCCATCGTACATAGCAAGGTTGGCCCCTTCGCCAGCAAACGGCGACATCAAATGTGCCGCGTCGCCGAGCAGGGTAACTCCCGGTACGCGGTCCCACCGGTGCTCGACCGGGAGCGCGTGGATAGTGCGAGGTATAGGGTCAGTCTCACTGCCGGTGATGAGCGCCGTCAGTCTCGGGGCCCAGCCGTCGAATTCCGCGGCGACGCGGGCCAGGGCAGTCACCGGGTCGGAGAAGTCGATGCGGGCGATCCAATCCTCCGGCTTGTTCAACGCCACGTACGTGCGCAGGGCACCATTGTCCTCGCGGTGCGCGAGGATGCCTTTACCCGGCGAAATCGCCATCAGTGTGAGACCGCCGACCGCGTCCACGCTGGCCCTATAAAGGCCGTCGCTGTCGAACTGATACGTCTCGACGAAAGACGTGCCGACATACTCCGGTTTTGACTCGGAAAGAAGTGGACGAACTTTCGACCAAGCGCCATCCGCGCCCACGAGTAAAACGGTAGGCACGGTCGAACCGTCGGCGAATGTCACCAGGTGCCGCC
The DNA here is from genome assembly GCA_049516615.1 of Candidatus Acidiferrum sp. Lineage (GTDB taxonomy): Bacteria > Acidobacteriota > Terriglobia > Acidiferrales > UBA7541 > Acidiferrum. The sequence goes on from JBEKSZ010000137.1 coordinate 5,942, forward strand.
CGCCGCCGAGCGGAGCCACCGCTGTGACTTTGCGCCCCCAGCAGATCGTGTCGGCAGGCAGAGACTCAAGCAAAATCCGGCGCAGATCTCCGCGGCGTACTTCAGGTCGACCACCGTTGCCCTTATCGGGTTCATCGAGCAAGACGTTCCCGTCTTTGTCGAGTATCCGCTGCGCCTCAGCACCGGGGAGAATAATCTCGAGGAACTCTTCGAAAAGCCCCGCTGCCTTGAGTGCGAGCTGCCCGTTGTTTTCGTGGATATCGAGCAAGCCGCCTTGCGTTCGCGCGTTCGGCGATTCCTCCCCTTCGTAGATCGTCGCCGCGATGCCATGAACGTGGAGCACTCGGGCGAGTGTTAGCCCACCGAGTCCGGCACCGATGATCGTGACCGTTGGATTCATCCTTGTTCCTTTTCAGAGTGGCAACTGTTGCCGGAACTCTTCACGGCGGACTCACGGCACCGCAAGTGGCCGTAGTCTGCTTTGCAGGTAGAGCCGGGTCATGTCACGAAACTCATCCGGGACGTTCGAAACGGAGTCCAAGAACGCCTTTTGCGTTGCCACAGCCTTCGCGTTGAGCATTACGACGAGTGCGATATCTGCCGCCGACTTCTTCGACAGCTTGGGAGTGTGAATCATCAGTGCTTTGGCGACGCGCTGCTGCAGCGCATCGCGAAATTCCTCGCGTTTCACCGACCAATTCTGACCTGCATCGAGGAGCTTCATAAAAGCAGGCCTGGTGAACAGCTCGAAAATTAAGGCCATGAGATCATCCGCGAGAGCGCGAATCGATAGCCCGGTGACGCGGGCATCAAATCTATCGAATACGGCGTCGATGTTTTCGCGCGCGCTCACCAGTATCGTGTCTGCAACGCTTTCCTTGTTCGGAAAGAAACGGTAAAGCGAGCCGATCTTTGTGCTGGAGCGGCCGGCGATTTCCGCCATGGTCGCGCCTTCGTAGCCTTTCTCACCAATGACAGCGGCCCCAGCCTCCAATATGGCGGCCACTCGCAATCTGCCATTGGCGCGTTGCGGCGGCTGGATAGAGCGTGACTTTTTAGAACTTGACTTATGCGAGGGAGTACTCAAATAATGTTCCTATGCGAGCCTGCCCTCAACTATCAGATACGCAGGCCGCTCATGTCAACCAGGAGCAACATCCATGCAAAACGAACGCGTCGCGCTGGTCACTGGGGCCAATCAAGGAGTCGGATTTCAGGTGGCAAAGGAACTCGTGGCGAACGGAGTCACTGTGCTGGTGGGTTCCCGTGATTTCGAGCGCGGCAAAGCGGCAGCAAAGGAGATTGGCGCGGGCGCTATCGCTCTCCAACTCGACGTGACGGATAAGGCTTCGATCGCCGCCGCGGCGGAGCGTACTCGCAAGGAGTTTGGGCGGCTGGATTTGCTTGTTAACAACGCGGCTATTTCGAATACGACCAAGCGGCCCGGCATGTCCATCAGTGATTACGCCAAGTTGACCCGCCCGAGCAACGTGTCGCTCGATGAAGTGCGCACAGTTTGGGAGACCAACGTGTTCGGCGTCTTGGCGGTTTACCAGGCGATGCTGCCGCTTCTGCGCGAGTCGTCCGATGCCCGCATCGTGAATGTATCGAGCGGCGTCGGCTCGCTGGCGGATAACGCAGCCCCCGGTTTTGCCTATCGCGCGATCTTCGGCCCGGTTTACCCTGCCTCAAAGGCAGCGCTCAATGCCATAACACTCGCCATGATGATCGAACTGGAGTCCACCGGAACCAAAATCAACTTGGTCTCCCCGGGCTTCACCAAGACAAACCTCAACGGATATGCAGGGACCGAGTCTTTAGAGGACGGTTCGCGTGAGGTGGTGCGCGTTGCGTTGCTCGGCCCGGACGGCCCGACAAATACGTTCACCCGCTGGGAAAACGCAACCATCCCGTGGTGAAAGGTCCTTGGAAGAACCAACAACGTGTCGGTGCGCAAATCGTGGTGCACTATAGACCATGATGGTCTGGCCCGGTCGAGTCATGTCCTAGGACTCGTACTCCTCGATGAATCCAGTATCGTTAGGCGGTGCTGATTTGAGAAGGCAAGAGCCAGGGTCCCGTCTATATTGGTCGCAAAGGACTTGATTGCAGCCACAAGCAGCGCGACTGCACGTGCCGCAATAAAAGAGGAACCCGGCTCCGGTCGCCAAATCCATTCGGCTTGCCCATCGAGATACCGAACCTCACTCTCTACCGCAACTCTGACATCAGACGTTTGGGAGAGTGCACCACTAATGAGCACAACGTACGTAAGTTTCAAGGACTTTTTACACGCGGTGCCCCGAGTCTTAGTCCAAGTCGGTAAATGTTTGGTTATCACTTCGGTATTATTGCTGGCAAGATAAATCGCGCGGCTTGGCACCCTTGATCAAAAGCCACAGCATGAATACAATCTCCCCGAAGACAGCAGGTTGAGTGTAGGTGTAGACCTCGCTCTGATATTGCGGCAGCACTACGCTCACCAGGCACAGGATGACCCAAGCGGCCCCGGCGAGGCCGAGCCAAACCCCCAGAAACCGCGGCAGGAATCGGGACCTGTACACCAGCAGCCCGAGCGGAAAGAGCCAAAGTCCCCAAAAGAATTCGGCCACAACCAATCCGCGGCCATGCAGGTTGAGAAACAGCATAGCGAAGGCATCTCGCTGAGGTTTTTCGACTATCGAGAGGAAGTCTGCGCCGCGGACGAGGGCGAGGGCAGCCAGTGAGTTCAGCTCGTTGACAAACGCGATAGGCACCGAGACCACGATCAAGATCACCATGAGCGAGGCGCGCCGCCGGTCGATCCCTACGAGCAGCTTGTACAAAGCGAAGGCCACGAAGATAAAGGCAGCCTGGCTGATGAGCTGTCCCGCGATGCCCAAGCGAAAGAGCATGTCGTGTGCCGCAATATTGTTTACTGTGGCCGCTGTGTTTCCGCGGACAATCAACTTGCCGGGAACGTAGCCCATAGAGAAGAATCCCGCGATTGAAGTGAGTACATACAGCAAGCCTGCGAATCTGCCTGGGTTCTCAATGGAGGTCATGAGTCCTCAATCCTTCGCCGTGACAGCGCGGAGCCCGCCAGATGTTCCGCGACGCGACGAAATCATCCGATTGCCAAGAAAACGGGCATAACGGACCGTTATTTTTGGCGCGCCCAGACACGCTCGGCAACGCTTGTTGTGTCCGTGTTCTCGAAAAGCCGACCTCTGCCCATCGGCCACTCTAATCTCGCTACTGCTTTCGGTCGATTTGCGGCTCTTGGAGCCCGCATAAACACACTCGGGATTCGGTCAAATCCGAGACCGTTGCTGATAACAAGAGGCATACTAACACTCACCGCCCCCCTCACCTCCCACTCACCAATCGGGAGTACCATCCTCCTCCTCCGCCACAGTTCGATAAAACGCATAAACGGAACGGCTAAACGGGTACAGCGTCAAGCCCGCTCAGAATTTTCACAGGCGACCCAAAATAAAACCCCGCCAATTATGACCGGGCTTCAGCAAAGCGATTTGTTGCCGCCTACGGAGTAGCGGTCTTGGATTTCGGCGGCCGGGTGTCGCCCTGTCCAGGGTTCTTGGATTGATTGCCGGGGTCGCTATCTTTCTGCGGCTGGTCGGTGGTCTTCACGCCTGTGACATTATTCGGATTACGATTCAGCTTCTTGCCGTTGCCCAAATCGCTTTTTTCATTGCCTTTGGTGTCCATGATTGGAGCCTCCACGCAATTATTGGCGCGCGGTCAGCGAGCGATAAATACTTGCTTTGTCCGACATGGGAGGAGAAAACGCCTGAGAAACTCAGGCGGACTAGAGGCTTCGCCGAGCGTTCTACGTTCGCGGTTTTCAATCAACCAGTAACGCGTTACATCGGTTCCGGCGATACTCCGATCGTATCCCTCACAGCAGACTTTCAGAATTGCTCCGGGGGTTGCTTCTCAATCACGCTGACCGGGCACTTAGGACTGCGCCGTGGTCGGCTGTCCGGCGATTGTGGAATAACAGAGACTCTCATGAAATCGTTTCGTCAGTTAAGCTCAGATATCTGGCAGCGGCATGCGCCCTGACTACTTTCGCAATCGTAGGTCCCCGCAGTACGCGCCACGGTGGCTGCACTAATTCGGGACCAGGACAATCCGGCGCGCATCCTGAGGCAGCCAGTTGCGTCTTCCCGGGAATCAACGCACGTTCTGAGCCATGCCGACGCACATTTTGATCATTATTACCCCTCGCAAGCGCAAACAGTGGTCCAAGGCGCGCCGGAGGAGTTCGCTGGCCCGAAGACCGAGCGTCGCATCGCAACCTTTCGCAGATTGGCGCGTCGCATACACTGGATGGGTTGATCGGCTTTGGGAGGGCGCTATGGTGTCTAAGAAATTCAGAGCAAAGTTGCAAAAAAGTCCAAATAAGGGCGGCTGGACATTCGTTATCTGGCCAGAGTCGGTGAAATTCTTCGGGACTCGTGGCTTGGTAAAGGTTAGCGGAAAAATCGAGGGTCATCCGTTTCGTAGTTCGTTTATGGCTATGGGCGACGGTAAGCACATGCTGCCCGTGAAAGCAGAGATTCGTAAAGTAATCGGCAAAGAAGTGGGCGACGTGGTGACCGTGGAATTGGAAGAGCGAATACAATAGGCCCCCGCTTCTTCGCCGCGCAACTTATTCTCGCTCGGCCTTCAGCGGGCGGGACTCGGCGTGGGTCGCCAGAGAGCTGGAAGAAGATTCAGCGTCGACGCAAGAATCGGAACCGGTAAAGTAATGAAAAAGGACCCGTGACAGACTCCAGAGCTCGGACTATTGTAAAAGCGGCGCGCCCGAGGAATAAGGCGTGTTTCAGGAAGAGGTTTTGGGGAGTTTCTCGAAACCATGCCAGGAGGCGCCAAAAGCCGTTTTCGCGTCTGAACCCCATTCCCCCGGGAGACTGAAGCTTAGCCAGGCCCGGTTTCGACATGTTGCGCAGGAGGAGCGAACCTGTGCCAAATGACCCGCAGCGCGGCAACTAACGGAACGGAAAGGTAAATCCCCACGATTCCTCCGACCGCGCCCCCAATCATGACTGTGAAAATGGCCAGCAGGGGATGGATCTCCAGTTCGCGACCCATGACACGCGGGGCAATTCCGTAGTCCATCACCATCCGCCAAAGGCCCAGCAGCGCCGCCATCCAGATCCAGTGCGAGTGCGTAAGCATCCCGACCGTAGCGATGGCGATTAACGCGGTGATCCAACCGGCAACGGGAATGAATTCAAGGAATCCGGCCAGGATCCCCAGAGCAAGAGCGTGCGCGTAACCGAGGCTCAGCATGGCAACGGAGCAAAAAATGAGCGACAGGACGGCAAGGGTGACCTTCGCCCGAATGTAGTGTCGCAACATATTGTTTAGGTCAACGGCTAAGGCCTTGGCTTCCTCGTACGTTTCCTTGGTCGAGACAAGCTGGATGACTCCGTTGGTCAGTTTTTCGCCGTCACTCAGGAAAAAAAGACCGAGAATCGGAATCAGCGCAATTCCGCCGAACGCAACCGATACAAACTGCCGCACGGATTCCACCAAGCTGCGGATGCTTTCCCTGCGTTGTTGCAGAAAAGCCTTCGCACGAAGGGACCGGGCCTCGTCCCAGCCGTTCCGGTGTCCCATGTCCAGGGCGATATCGCCCGAATAAACATTTTCCATCATGGCCGGTGAGTCCCGGACGAAGCGCACCACTCCGGGGATCAGTTGCGGAGCGAAATTGTGGATGGTGAGCCCCACAAGAATCAGCAGTGCCAGATAGGCTTCCGCAACGTGCGGGCCCCTCAGATTTTTGAAAAACAGCGAGTGGCTCTGCAGAAGTCTCACGATGGGATTGATCAGGTAAGCGAACAGAATCGAGAAAGCGAAAATCACGATGACCGCGCGGGCCACGTACACAATCGCCAGGACCAACCCGAACAGCAGCGCGGTCATTAGTACATTCAAGGTGCGGCGGTCCGGGAACGGCATTTTCATCACTTTGGGTGATGCGATGATTGCGCCTGAGACTCGAGTTCCTGTTTGATGGAAGCCAGGGCCTTTTCCAGCGAAGACCGGGTCTTATCCACCGCGACTTTCCGCACGATTCCGCCCTTTAAACCAGTCAGGCCCGCCTGTTGCGAGCCTTTCATGGTGATCAGGTAGAAGCCGGTATGCGCCGGGTGTTGGTCGTCTTTGATACACACCGTCAGGTCCAGCGCGCTTTCGAAGTAGTGGCTCGCGTATAGCTGTTTCACCGCTACGGCATACGCCGGCCGGTCCGGCGACTTGCCCTGATACACGATCGCTTGCACCATGCGCAGGGTCGGCTTCAGTCCAAAATTCACTTTCTCCCAATAGAACTCGGACCGGATGTTGTCGGAATCGGCCTTGGGATAGTTCAGGAGGTATTCACGCAATTCGGGCAGATACACGGGGAGCGCCTTGGAGCGGTTGAGTAAAGAAGCAAACGTCTCCGCCACGACCGCCGGGTGATTTTTGTCGCGATAAGTTCCCAGGGCCGCGTTGCCGCCCTGTTCGTAATTGAGGAGGGCTTCTAGGGCCATTTGTTGCGCCAGGCGATTGGCCTGGTCGTTGCCATCCGGCGCAGACCAATTCACGGAACGTTGGAACTCTTCCATCGATTCCGCCGGCAATTGCACCTCGCAATGGCTTGGCTTGCAATTCTTCAGTTGCTTGAAATCTTGTTCATCCATCGTGAAATCGGCAAGGTCCGAAAGCTGTGGTGGATCGCTGAACCTTCGGATCGCGATGTAACTCGGGAGTTTGCGCAGCGCATCGATATCCGATGCGAATTTAAGGTAAAGCTCGGGCGTCGAATTTATGTACACAGCGCCAAAAACAAATACCTGATCCGCGGTCGGGGAGTCCAATATCTTCGCGATGGCCTTTCCTTCGCGGATTTCCTTGATCTGGTCGTCGTTCAGGCCAACGAATTCGTGAAAAAACTTGTCGGGTTCGGGCAGCTTGTCCGGGGACGGAATTCCCGATTCGATGACCGGAGAAAGTAGGAGGGCAACCAGAACCACTGTCGCGATTCTTCCGTACATGAGCTGGTTCTCCCATATTTGCAAGCAAGAGTGATCGAAGCGCGGCTCCGGACCGAACATGACCGTTTTTCCGAAAAACAACCGACGAAGTGTAGATGCGTAACCCCGGTCGGGTGGCCCGGAGATTTTACCTATTTCTGCTCGAAGGGCGAGTGATCGAGGGTCTAATCCCGCCCTCGACACTCCGGCGAAGTCCTGAAGCGGTTTTTATCGATGTTCAGTGACTTAATCTTGGATTCCAGCGTTGACCGGGCAATGCCCAATCTGGCCGCAGCGCCGGTGGCTCCAAACACCCGGCCACGACTCGCCGCCAAAGCTTCCTCAATCATGTTCTTCTCCTGCTCCTCGAGTCTTCGGGGAAGCTCAATCCGGTTTGTCCGTTTTACTGCCGGAAATGGCTGCGGCTGCTGCGGTAACCAGCTTTCATCAATCGAAAAAGTCTCCGTTTCGCAAAGGATCACGGAACGCTCGATGACGTTCTGCAGTTCACGGATGTTTCCAGGCCAAGCATAGGACTCAAGCAATTCGAGTGTTTCCCGGCTGACATGTCTGATGTTCTTGCCCGCTTTCCGCGAATAGCGATCGATAAAATATTCCACCAGCAGAGCAATGTCCTCTCTTCGGTCGCGAAGAGGAGGAACCTCCATCGGAAAAACTTGGAGCCGGTAAAACAAATCGCTCCGGAAGGAGCCGCGGGACGCAGCCGCGGGCAGGTCACGATTCGTGGCAGCGATGACACGAACGTCGACCTTGATAGGCTGGGTGCCTCCGACCCGCTCGAATTCCCGTTCTTGAAGGACTCGCAAGAGCGCGACTTGCGTGTCCGGGGGCAAATCGCCCACTTCGTCGAGGAAAATCGTTCCGCCGTCGGCCAGTTCAAAGCGGCCGAGCCGGCGTTGCGTAGCTCCCGTGAAAGCTCCTTTTTCATGACCAAATAATTCCGAGGAAATCAGCGCAGGCGCAAACGCCGCACAGTTCACGCTGATGAAAGCGTGTTCCGACCTTTCTGAACGCTTGTGGACGGCGCGGGCGATGAGTTCCTTGCCCGTGCCGGTCTCCCCCGTGATCAAAACGGTGGCGCTGGTTCGGGCGACCTTGGCCGTCTGGGAAAGAAGGACCTTCAGCGGCTGCGAGGTGCCGACAATTTCGCCGAACATCGAGGCCGGGTCCAGCTCGTTCCGCTGCGCTGATTTCTCTCGATGCAGCTGGTCCTTGAGCCGCTTGATCTCCTCAAGCGCAGCTTTCAGCTCATCCTCCGTACGCGTGCGATCGGCTTTGTCCATCGAGATGCCCATAAACTCAGCACTCGCTGGTTTTGCCGCGAAACCTGTCCCCATAAATTTGGCTTCCGACCCTTTCCAAATTCCATAGCCTGGACTTTGACAAAGGACTCACCGGCAACCGTCGTGAGCAGTTTCAGCGATAAGAAAACCGTTTTCTGACCCTGTTATTTGTTGTCGCTCTTTATTTCTCCGGACGCATCCAACCTCGAAGCGCAATTTTCAGGGGGGAGGCCTTGAGAAGTCCTGCAGAAAGCTCTAAAAAAGGATGAAAAACTCTGAATGACGCGGTAAGCTAACCCACTTTCTTATGAACAGCTTCTATCGTTTTGAGCGGTTTGTTTTGGATCCAGCCGCACGAACCCTGACGCGCGCCGGCTTAGCGGTTCCTCTGACGCCTAAGGCCTTCGACCTCCTGCTCTATCTAGCGCAAAATCCCAACCGTCTGGTGACCAAAGAGGAATTGCTGGGAGCGGTGTGGGGCGGCACCTTCGTAGAAGAGGGGAACCTGACGCAATACATCTCTCATTTGCGCAAGGCGCTCGGTGACAACTCGGACGACGCCCGCTTGATCGTTACGATTGCTCGAAAGGGCTACCAGTTCGCACCGCGTGTCACGGTCGCCGCGGCAGTAGATGGCAGAAAACATGCCACGCTTCCGGCTGCTGCGAGCGAAATTCCAAGAAGCGAAGCGCGACCCGTCGAATTTCCGGCTGGAGAGAAAATTAGCGCATCACCGTCACCTCGCCTGCGCTCGCAGAAATGGTTCGCGGCAGCCGGGCTGGTGGCCGTCATCGCTGCGGCCTTCTGGTTGAGCGGGAGTTACCTCCGCCCAGTGAGGCTCTCCGCCTCGGACACCATTGTTCTCGCCAATGTCAAAAACGCAACCAGCGATCCGGTGTTCGACGACGCATTGGACACAGCTTTGCGCTACGAAATGGAGCAGACACCCTATCTCAACATTCTGGGTAACGATAAAGTCTTGGGTACCCTGGCGCAACTCAACCTCCCGGCGACTACAAAGTTGACGCCCGACGTGGCACGCCGGATCTGCGGCAAAACCAATAGCAAAATGGTGATCTCCCAATCGATCGGCGACGCCGGCAATGGTTACCATTTG
>JBEKSZ010000138.1:0-22385 GCA_049516615.1 Candidatus Acidiferrum sp.
GCCAAAGGCAAAGCCGGGATCCAGATCGACGCCCAGCGAAATATCGTGTCCAGGACGAGTCTCCGGAATGCGCACCGGTGGCGTGATGCGTGAAGCATCGCTGACCGCTTCCGTGTCCAGCGCCCATCCCGTTCCGTTATGACCCACGGATTGCTCGCCGGGAATATACCGCGGCCCCACCACCATCGGAAACGTCAGGCGCACCTTGCCAGCATCCCAGCGCAGCGGCTCAACATATCGCAAGCGCACGTCCACGTGATCGCCGGGCATCAGATTGGCCACCGACGCAGTGAAGATATTGGGCCGTTCCTCTTCGACCAGTGCCGCGCGTTGCCCCGCCGATTTCGCCGCGCTATATACGCGCTTGGCTTCTTCGCGTTCGCGAATAACGCTGCGAATCACGCGGTTCCCGATACGAATTTCCATGTCGTAGACCGCGGCATCGTGCGGCAGCGGGAAGACATACACGGCTTCGATCGGTTCCTCCGTCGAATTGACGTATTGCTGCGTTACGGTCGCCGCGACGATCAAGCCACGCACATCGAGCGCCGCATCCGTATGCACCAGCGGCACAGGCTCATATTCACCCGACCCAGCCGAGCGATACATCAGGCAGCCTTCGCCCGCGGGCGGAACCGTATCGTCAGACCGCGCAGTCGTGTCGGACCTGTCGGATTGCGCGGGCCTCGCATTGCTCGCGAAAATCGTCGTCAGCACCAGGAGCGCCAAAACAACCGGCAACCAGGTGATCGGTATCCAATCAATCGGCCAGCCCGGTACAGGCAACACACTTCTCCGGTCCAGCAATTTCTGTGCGCGCGTGGTCATCTTTTCCTCCGTCAATCCCCCCGAGTGTTTCTCGGTGCATGGTCTTAAGCAGTGCACGACGCTCGCCGGGAGCAAGGATGCCGCGGCATGGCAACAAATCCACCTGTTCCATGGACTTAAGGCGACTAGAGGTCGGAGGGGTTCAGGAGCGGCGTGTGGTCCGAAACACTACATGTGGTTGCGCAAGCACGGTTGCTCGAGCGACTTGCGCGAACGTCTTTGTGTAACGCAACGCTCGCGATCACGGACAAGCGCGCCCACTGCAGCGCGCTTTTCTGCAGTCATAGCTCAGGAAAACACCGGCAAGGGAAATTGGGGAAAAGCAGGAAGAAATCGGGGCCCTGTTTCGGGCCCCGCTGAAACTTCGACTTAATGGTGGGCTTACCGCCGGGCTTTTAACGCGACCAAGCCCAGGGCCACAGCTCCCACTAGAAGCAGGGATGCCGACGCGGGCTCTGGCGTCGAGGTGCTGCCGCTGCCTGCCGTGAACGAGAGGCTCGCAAGATCCCCGTCGGTAACGTAAAACGCCCACGACGCGGGAAGTCCCGAACCCGAAAATGTGAATTTGGCGCTATCCGCCGTTTGCGTTTCGCTGAGAAAGGCGCTGAGCGCCGAGATATTGCCGATGGTGCAGGGTCCGGTCATGGCCTTGTTATCGGCGCTCACCGGTCCGCCCGCGCCGTTTGCGCAGGCGAAGTCTCCGAAGTCGACCTCGCTGCCGCTGGCATTGAAATTGATTGTCAACGTTGAGCCCTGCGTTACCGCGCCCGGTACGGTGAATACATCGTAGACGAAGATGTCACTGGCCAGTCCGCTGCCGTCATTGGTCACGAATTTGAACACGCTGGCGCCATCCAGTGTTTCAAACGGTGACGATGTGTAGTTGCCGCAGGCCACCGGCGCCGCAGTTGAATCGCAATCCGCGAAGGTATCGAGCACCCCGTTGTTCGAAGCACCTTTGTCCTTTCGAACCGCTGGGCCTGCCAGCGCCGCTGCGACTCCAAATATTGATAGCGCTAAAATTGATACAAATGTCTTTCGGATGAGAGGCATAACGAAAAAAATCCTTTTGCGAACGAAGTTTTTTGCAGACCGAGCACGGTGGGCGGGGACCACGCTCAGGGAACTTTAATGCACGCATAGGCCGCCTGTAAAGCACATAATTTGCACTGCTCGATTCCCGCTTCGCCCACTGTTCATGCGCGAGGTATTGGGTAGCCAGGCGGTTATACGCTGCCAGTTTTGCGCAGAATATTAGTGCTTCTAAGCGCTAATGTTCTGCACCCGTTTTACCACATTCCCCGGACCTTCCAGGGTCCAACGCTTCAAGCTATGGCATAATGCTCCCTATTCGCGAGATCGACTATGGCTGATCCGAAGTCGAGCCAGCCCCCCGAAAAGAATTTCACACCTCAGTCCGCATCAGCAGGCGACGAGACCCTGCTCGGAGACGACTCCACCGCAAGTAAGACCACCACTGTCGGCGTTTCTGCTTTCTCCAAAGGCCAAGTCCTCGCCGCTAGATTCCGCATTCTGCGCTTCGTCGCGCGCGGCGGCATGGGTGAAGTCTACGAAGCCGAAGATCTCGAACTCAACGAACGCGTAGCTTTAAAAACCGTGCGCTTTGAAATGGCTGACAACGAGCGCAGCATCGAGCGCTTCAAACGCGAGATCCAGTTGGCGCGCAAAGTTACGCACCCCAACGTCTGCCGCACCTTCGACGTCTTCCGCCACGCCGAGCAGGATGCCGAAGGCTCCTCTCGCGAAACGCTCATCGTGAGCATGGAACTGCTGCGCGGCACCACGCTCTCCCAGCGCATTCAACTCGATTCGCGCCTCTCGACCGCTCGCGCCTTGCCCATCGTCGAGCAAATCGCCGCTGGCCTGCAGGCTGCGCACGATGCCGGCGTCGTCCACCGCGATTTCAAAAGCGCCAACGTCATTCTCGTTCCCGTCGAAAACCATCCGGCCGCCGTTCGGGCGGTCATCACCGACTTCGGCTTGGCACACACCGCCGTCGGGGAAATGGCTTCTCTAACCGGTTCGCTCGAAGTCGTCGGCACCCCCGCTTACATGGCCCCTGAGCAGCTCGAAGGTAAGGAAATCACCCCCGCCACCGACACTTACGCCCTCGGCATCGTCATGTATGAAATGCTCACCGGGGCACTCCCCTTCGCCGGGGGCTTCTTCACCACCGCCATGCGCCGCCTAAATGAGCCTGCGCCTTCTCCGCGCCAGTTGGTCCGGGACATCGATCCTCTCTGGGAGACGGTCATTCTGCGTTGCCTCGAGCGCGCGCCCCAGCGGCGTTTCGCGAGCGCTTCCGATGTCGCCACTGCCCTTCACGGTGAGGACGTTGCCCCCGCCCCGCCGAAGCCGCTCAATTTTGCCAAACACAAATCCTGGATCGCCGCGGTGGCCCTCGCGCTCTCCCTGGTTGCCGTCGTTTCATATGTCTCTTCGCGCCGCCAACTGAGTAAGAGCGTTGCCCCGGGCAACATCTCCGTCCAGCCTGCGTTGGGCAAGGCCAGAACCTCCGTGGCCATCCTCGGTTTTCAAGATCTTTCCGCAAAACCCGGAAGTGATGTACCCGGCGAAGTTCTGGTCGACAGTCTTTGGTCCCAACTCGACGCCGACGCCATTCGTTTTATTCCGCCCGGCAGAGTAGATGACATGCGCCGCGACCTGGGCATCACGTCGGTCACGGAAAATCCCGGGAAAGACGATCTCTCTCGCATCGCCAAATATCTGGGCAATGACGTTCTCTTGACCGGCTCCTACCGCGCTGCCGGAGATAAACCTGCCGATCCGGTGGAGTGGAACATTCACCTCGTTCGCACTTCTGACGGCGAGAGTCTCGGCTCCGTCCACCAACCGGGAACCCAGGCCACCATTAACGACATGGCCTCTCGTGCCGGCAAGCTCATTCGCTCTAAACTGGGCATAAACTTGACCCCGCAGGAAGAAGCTCGCTTGGATAGTTCTCTCTCCGCGAATCCCGATGCCGCCGCTCGCTTCGCTGAGGCGCGTGAAAAACTTCGCGCGTTTGATTTCAAAGATGCCATCAAGCTGCTGCAGAGTTCCGTCGACGCGGATCCAAAATTCGTGAAAGCGCGCGTTGCTCTCGCGGGCGCTTGGTCGGACTTGGGCTTTGAGGCCAAGGCTCAGGAGGAGGCTAAAAAGGCGCTCGACCTATCCTCGACAATGTCCGCCGAATCGAAAGGATTGGTCACAGGACGGTATTTCGAAACACTGCACGACTGGCCGAAAGCGATGGAACAATACTCCTCACTCTGGACCCTGTATCCTGACGAACCAGAATATGGTTTGCTTCTGGCCCGCAGCCAAACGAGCGGGGGAAAAGCTGCGCAAGCACTCACGACTCTCGAACAGGTCCGAAAGCTGAAACTGGGAGAGCAGCTGGAGGCTCAGGTCGATTTGGCGGAGTCCGACGCGCAGGAATCCGTATCAAACTTTGACAAACAGATGCAGGCTGCAACTGCCGCAGCCAATAAAGCGCAGTCCCTCAGTGCTGGGCTCTTATTGGCTCGCGCGCGAATCCAGCAATGCGCCGCATTGCTCAACGGCGGCAAAACGGCTGACGCCAAAATGACCTGTGACGAGGCCCAAAAGCTAAATCAAAATACAGGCGACACACTCGGCACGGCCAGGGCCACCAATGAAGTGGCCAACGCCTATTGGAAGAGCGGCGACTTTGCAAAGGCCGAACCACTCTACCAACAAGCCCTAGGTCTGGCACAGACCATCGGCGACAAGCGCGACGAAGCGGGAGCACTTAATAATCTGGCGAATATCCGCGACTCCCAAGGTGATGAGTCTGGCGCGATTCACAACTACCAACAAAGCATCGCGGTAGCCAGAGAACGCGGAAGTATGAGCGACGAAGCGCTTGCGCAACAAATGCTCGGAATGATTCTTTACCTCCAGGGACGTCGCAAAGAAGGTGAAACAGCGTTTCAGCAGGCCATTCAGATCGCGCGACGAATCGGAGACCGCCAAACGGAGGCGCGCGCCCTCAACAATCGATGCAGCGCGCTCTTAAATGCCTCGGAAATACCGGAAGCCAGAAAGAGCTGCGAGGAGTCGCTGCGACTACGGCGAGGCATGGATGACCAGGCTGCGATCGCAAATTCCCTGGCCGGCACTGCGGATGTGGAGCTAATCGAAGGCGAATTGAGCGAAGCTGGGCAGAATTACTCTGAGGCGCTTCGAATTCAAGAGCAATTGGGGCAAAAGGCCGATGCCGCGATAACCCGCATATGGCTCGCGGCATTGGCGATTGAAACAGGAAGATTTGACGACGGCAGACGATTTGCAGAAGATGCCGCCAAAGAACTCGCCCTGGAAAAGGACTTACAGAACGAGGGTAACGCAAGGTCTGTGCTGGCCGAGCTCCTCCTTGCGAGCGGCGACATCGACGCTGCCCGCAGCGAGGCCGAGCACGTCCGTCGACTGGCCGAAGGCAGCGCAGATCATATCTTGAATTCCCGGGCTGCTTTGGTGGAAGCGAAAATCGACGTCCAGACGGGCGATGCACCGGGCGCGATTGGCCGCATTCAAGAGATCATCCGCGATGCACGGAAGAGCGGGGATTTGGAGTTCACGCTGCAGGCCGAACTGGCGCTGGGACGCGCCCAATTGAAGGCCGGCCACAATGCTGAAGGGCAAAAAACTCTCACAAATGTGGCGCGAGAGTCTCGCGCCAAAGGGTTTGGCTTGCTCGCAAAAAAAGCAAGTACCGCGTCCCACTGAGCCAGTCCCGTATTTTAAGAAGATAACGTATTAATATATGGGTTGAAATTTGTGTTTGACACCTCGAGACTACAAGCGCGATTCATAACCCAACAGGAGCGTTCAATGGACAGAATTTCTCGTAAATCCAAGTGCTCCAGATGCTTCCGAGCTTTGGGCGAAGTACCGGTCGATTTGGCGCAGGCGAAGCCTGCTGGCTGCCTGAGCTTGGTGCGGCTCGAACGGTTGCTGCCAGAGCAAGTGTGACGAATGTTTCTTAAGTGTTGTAAACGCTAGCAACCAAAGCAGAATCAACGCTTACAAAGAAACCCTGCCGCAACTCCGTTAGAATCGGCACTTACATAAAACGGCGCGAGACCCGATTTCGCGCACACCATCGCTATAAACTGCACGCTCTTGCAATCGATTGCATAGCTATGCTTTATCGCGCGGAATGAGCCGAAGCCGTGCCGCGAAATGCCGCCGCGCAGGCCTCGCACGGACAGATCATTCGCAACTGCTCGTAACTGTAAATGCCGGTATTATGACCGTCCGAGAAGTTGATCTGGATCGCGTAGTTCCCCACGGAAGTAGCGGACTGCGCCCGCGCCTTCGGCTTAAACATCGGGAACGCGGGAGAACTGGTCGGCAACGGTGCAGCCGGCGCAACGCCGTTTCCCGGCCCTGCGCCCAGCGAATTAGCGCGAGCCTTCTTCTCGCGATCATCATTGCACGTCGCACAGGGACATGCATCGCGCAAGTAAGGAAACTCGTAGTGACTGGCGTGCCCGTCGGCCCAAGTAATATCCACACCCGCGCCCGACGAAACATGAATCTTCACGCCTGTCGGTTTCTTGCGTGGATCGAGCGGAGTGGGCATCAGGTGGGGTCGTTGTTTGGTTCGCCGAGATTGTTGGCATTGCCGGAATTATTGGGCTTACGGGAATTTGCGGAAGTGTCGGATCCATTGTTCGGGCCGTTGGCAGCACCGTTCAGCGAAACGCAGCACGCCCCGGGCGGAATACTCTTCCCGTGCGGACACGTCGTCGGATGTCCCAGAAATGTGCAAATCCGCTGGTCCAGCTCGGGACTAATGATGTGCTCGAACTTGCACGCTTGCGTGTGGGCCTCGGTCTCATCAATCGAAAATGTATCCTTGAACAGCCTCTCCGCCAATCGGTGCCGCCTCACAACGTCCCGCGCGCGGCGCGCGCCCATGGGCGTCAACTGCGCCTCATCCGGGCGCAATTCGACCAACGCAACTTCCGCCATGCGCGTGAGCACGCGCCTCGCCGGTTCGTCGGTGATGAGCGGAAGTCTTCCTGCCGGCCCTTCCGCGCGCAACTGCGAAATTTGTGCCGGCTTGGCTTCTTCGCCGCAAATCCAGATCTGTTCGAGCAGATGGTCGAAGCGAATCTGGTCTTCCGGCGTGGTTACGCTCGAAGGCTCCGTGCAGCAATCGGCGGTGTTGGCCAGCGGGCAGTGCAGCGGGTGGCCCGGCCCGTGTTGCGCGGTATCGAAGTGCAAGTGCCCGTGCGCCAGTTCGATACGCCGGTCCGCCTGCCGCGCAATATCCGGGTCGTGCGTGACCATCAAAATCGTATGTCCGGCCTGGTGCAGCTCCCGGAAGATTTCAAGGACCTTGCTTTCGTTGGCTTCGTCGAGATTGCCGGTAGGCTCGTCGGCCAGAATCAATTTGGGCTCGTTGATCAGCGCGCGGGCAATGGCCACGCGCTGCTGTTCGCCGCCGGAAAGTTTCGCCGGCAAATGCTCCAGGCGGTCGCCGAGTCCCACGCGGCGCAACGCGCTGGCTGCCTGCTGCTCGTCCGTCGAACTGTGAAAATATTGCGCCAGCATCACATTCTCGAGCGCACTAAGATACGGCACGAGATGAAACTGTTGGAACACGAAGCCGACTTTTTCCGCGCGGTAACGCACCAATTGACTTTCCGTAAGTTTGGCAAGATCCATCCCGTCGACCGAAACATGCCCGGAAGTAAGGGTATCGAGACCACCAAGAATATTGATCAGCGTAGTTTTGCCGGAACCGGAAGGCCCCATCAGCGCAACCCATTCCCCGCAATTGACGCTAAAGCTCACGCCGCCGAGGGCCCGCAAATTGTCATACTGCTTGACCAGCGCGTCGATCACCACCTGCGCGGGTAGAGCAGCCGGTCGAGCGGCCGGGGCCTCCGGCGCTCGAACGACTGGGGCCAGCCGTTGCGCAGCCATTACCTTTCACCTCGAAACACGGAAGCGGGCCGGATGCTGGCCAGCCGCCGCAGCGGATACGAACTGGCGATAGCGACAATGATGGTCAGTCCCACAGCTATAGGATACACAATGAAGCGCGGCCGCGCCGCCAGGCCAAACACCGCTTTGCCCAAGCCAATCGAAAGCGCAATCCCCACCGCGCCCCCCATCAATCCACCGGCCAGCCCGAGCAGCGCCGCCTCGGTCAGAAATAGGCGCAGCACCCGCCGCGTTGCCCCGCCGATGGCTTTCATCAAGCCCACATCGTTGCGTCGCTCCATGGCCACATTGGTCATCGCCGCCATCACACACAGCGCCGTCAGCATCAGCACCACCACCACGGTAGCCGTCAGCAGCCCGCTGATCTTGCTGTATATCTTCCCCTGCGCTGCGCTGAACTGCGGCACCCCGCGAACCTCCACATCGGGAAATTGTTTTTGCAGAGTGGCGATGTACTCGTCGATGGATTGCGGACTGCCCGGGACACTGATCTCAATCAGACTAACGCTCTCGGGATTCAGCCTGTCGCGCGGCAGCGCAGCGGTCGCCTGCCCGGGCCGGGCGAGTTCGCCGACCAGCCATAGCGGCGCAAAAATCTGACCATCTTCGGGACCGCCGAAGCGATCGATGCGCGTAATGAGGCAGCTTTGCTTCGTGCCGCCAAAGCTGATCGTGTCTCCGATCCTGATTCCCAATTTCCTGGCCGCGGTTTCGCCCGCCTGGCAAGAGCTACCGGTTCCTCCGGCTCCGGCCGCTATCGGGTACTGCGCCAGAGTCGAGCTGGCTAGGATGTCGCTGAAGTCGCGTCCCTCAAAAGCGTACCCGGCGATTACCACGGAAACTTCCGGAGCAGGGACCTGGGTAACCTGCACGCGAACCGGAGCCACAGCAAACAGAAACGCCGCTTTAGAAACCTGCTGCCCGCCACTTGTCTGCGGAGCGGAACGGAAAATCGCCAGCGGGACTGTTTCCGCGGGCGCCGAGTGCGCTAGCGTCTTGGGGGCGATGATGACGTTGGCGCCAAAAGAACGGAATTCGGTGGTTAGCCGGCGCTTGGCGTCGATTTCAAGATTAAGCAGCGCGGCGGTGATGGCCGCGCCCGCAGCCAGGGCCAGCAAAATGACGAACAGGCGCCCGCTATTGGCAGTGATCAAGCGCCGAACGATTCGCCAGAACATGGCCCGGTTTGGGAGCGCGGAAGAAGAAGCCCTGGCCATAGCTATTCCCCGCGCAAAATCGGCGCGGGCTCGAAATGCGCCGCCCGCCGCAGCGGGATCACACTCCCCAGCATGGTTACGCCGGCGGCCAGGGCGAGGATCATCGCAAACACCAACAGCGACGGTTCGGGCGCAACACCAAAGATTTTCTGCCCCACCACGCGGGCCCAGAAGATGCCCAGCGCATAACCAATGCCGCCTCCCACCACGGCGAGCAAGAGCTGCTCCGCGGCCAGCAAAAATCCCACCGACCCGCGGCCCGCGCCAAGGGCCTTCATCAGGGCGATCTCCGAGCGCCGTTCCATCACGCTCGCGGCGCTCGACGCGCCGACCGCCAGTGCCGCAGCCAGCAGCGCCGCCAAGGTAACCAGCCAGAGCAGCGTGCCCACGTGCCTCAGAATGCTTCCCTCCCCTTCCGCGACGCGGCGAATCACCCGCACATCGCTTCCCGGCAGGGCTTGCGCGATGGAATAGGCAATTGAGGAAACATACGGGCTGCACGACCAGCGCTCCAATTCATCCTTGTTCATCGATCTCGGGTCGCGCCGCGCGAAGCTGTCTTCCGGTTTGGTCAGCGCCGATACATACAGCTTGCGATATTGCCCTGGTTTTCCGGTATCGTCCTGCACCACGCGCAGGGGCAGGAGCAGTGCATTCTCTTCCTGGCCGCCAGTCGACAGAATGCCGGTAATGGTGCAAG
Source organism: Candidatus Acidiferrum sp. (assembly GCA_049516615.1). GTDB lineage: Bacteria > Acidobacteriota > Terriglobia > Acidiferrales > UBA7541 > Acidiferrum. The sequence continues at coordinate 9,751 of JBEKSZ010000138.1, forward strand.
GAAAGGAAGAGGCCGTCTCCTCGGCCCTCGAGACGTTCAGGTAGGGTCGGTCCCCGATGCGCAGGCCGAGTCTCTCGGCTAGATGGGCGCCCACAACGCACTCAACCGGAGCTGTGACGTTGGAGCGAGCAAAGCCCTTGCCCGGCTCGCCAGGAAACTCTGCGCGGCCCAGCGCACCGTCCCGCGCGGCAAACCATCGCCCTTCGATGTGGAACCAGGGGTTGGTCTTTTCAATTCCGGTTGTGAACGTCTCGCCGCTACTTGGCAGATACACGGGTTGTGCGGCCCAGGTTCCGATCAAGGGCACCGCCGTTCCCTGGTGCGCGGCCAATTCGCTCTCCTTGCCGGCGAGGTAGCCGCTGGCGTCGAGAACGGGAGCGAAGGCGATGATGTTGTTGTGCCAGAAGATGGTCTTTAGTCTGGGAAGATCGCTCGCGGGCAGATAAGCCCCGGAATTGGCCGGCCGATAATCGACGCCGGCAATCTCGAGAGGCAGCGAATCGGCTTCCGGGGTCACCACCAGATTCGCGCCGAGGCTGCGGAATTCCTGCGCCAGGCGGTCGCCCACGTTGAGCGACACGCTGAGCGCCGCGGTAGCCACCGCCATACCGAGAGCCAGCGCCGCGCCCGTGAGCAGTTTGCGGCGCGGGCGGCGGGTAAAGGAATCGGCAACAAGGCGCAGGAACATTTTATTTTCTATCTAAGGCCGGGATCAGCCTGGTCCCGGAGCGCAGCATGCGGCGTCAGGTGCCGACACGTTCGCTCCGCTTGGCAGTCACTTTGGAATTTCCTTGGCCGCCTGCGCGATCGCGGTGGTGTCCAAGACCAGTTCGTCGCCATCCACATGCGACGGCACCCCGATCGGATTACACCCGCCCGCCTCACCAATCGTCGGGACATAGATGGCCGAGCCGCAATGCCGGCAGATCACGTTTTGCCCGTCCTGCCGGTAGCCTTCGGCTCCACAGATCCGGCAGGCATCGAGCGCTGTGCCCCACCCGTTGGGCTTCTTAATGACCAGGAAACGCAGCGTTTGCCCGGCAATGTTCGCGGTGTAAAGATGCAGATTGCCGTCCAGGACTTCGCTGAGCGGCACGCGAATTTCGTTGCCGGAGGCCACCACGGCGCGCGCCGAAGGCGGAGCCGAGTTGGCCCGCGCGTATACAAAATCCGCGGTGAGCACCAGAATCACCGCCAGGGAGGCCACTGCCGCCGCAGCCATCCACCGCCGCTGCCGCCGGTTCTGCGCTACAACCAGGCGCTTTTCCGCCTCATTCGCCGCTACCTTGGCCGCTTGACTGTGGCGCACCGTCTGCCACTCGCGAAACACCAGCATTGCCACGGCGCCAAAAATAAACACAAAAAAGAAAAACTCATTGTTCACGATCGGTCCGATAATGGCCATCTCGTGCTTGCTCGAGGGCAGCCAGCGCGATTCGCTAAGTTCGTGCAGCCCGGTCAGCGCCAGCTGGAAGGCCACCAGCATCAGGATCACGCTGGTCACCGCAAAAAAACGGTGGAGCGGCACGCGCAAGGTGCCCTTGAAGAAAAACAGGCCAACCGCCACCGCCGAGGCGATGCCCAGAATGGTTCCGATCCAGGTTTGCAGCCCCGCGCTCGACAGCTCCACGGCGCGCAGAATCAGCGCCAGTTCGGCCCCTTCCCGCACCACCATCAGAAAAACAAACAGGAAGATGCCCCAGCCGGCGGCTTGCCCGGCGCGCGCGGCATAGGCTTCGATTTTCTGCTCAATATCTTTTTTCAGATGCCGCGCAACGCGGTTCATCCAGATGATCATCGTAACTACGAAGAAGGACGCCACCAGCAGGAGTACGCCTTCAAAGCCGTCTTGGCTGATTTGCCAGCGTTCGAGCGCGAGGGCCACGGCGAGACTCAAAGCCGCTGCAGCGGCCACACCGTACCAGACGAACTTGGCGAGCTGCTGGCGACCGGTCCGGGAAAGGTACACGAGAATGATGCCGACCACGAGCGAGGCTTCGACACCTTCGCGCAGGGCGATTAAAAAGGCCGAAAGCACCAGGTCCATCTCCAGTTGCTAATGATTTGCAACTACTAGTTAAGTTTACCGCTGGTAGCGACTTAGGTCAACCGGACTGTTTTAGTCCGCATTCCCTTCTCCTAGGCTACGGTAGAATGATGCGTTTGGCAAAACCTGTGAGCAACCGCCAAGAGATTCGCACAAATCCGCTTTACGCGAGCCGCGCGGCACACGAGTCGCCTGCGCGCCGCCCCGGCCATCTCGCCGCGCTGCTCGCTGCCGCGGTTCTGACCCTCGGCAGCGCGGGAATCGCCCGCGCCGCGGTAGCGCAGGAATCAGGAGCGATTGGGGAACAGACCTCCGCGGACTACGCCGCGCAAAAGGCCGCAAATCGCGGAGACAAGGCGGAAGCCGCGGGCAAGATCGAACAGGCCTGGAAAGACTACGAGGACGCGGCGCGACTGGCTCCCAAAGACAAAGTGATTGTGGAGCGCGCCGCCGCCTTGCGTTCCCGGGTGATCCGCGAGCATGCCGAACGAGCGGAGCACCTAGCGCTTGACGGACGCCTGACGGAGGCCACCGCAGAACTAAACCAGGGCCTGCTGATCGATCCGGGAAATACCGTGCTCGCGCAGCGACTGCTCGAGATGAAGTCGCTCGACGATGAGCTGCCTGCCCAGCCGCGCTCCAACGCAGCCTTTCCGAGAGTCAAACCCAAGCCCGGAAAGAAATCCTTTAATTTGCGCGGAGAGGTAAAAAGCGTCTACGAGCAGGTACTGCAGCAATTCGGGCTGACGGTCACGTTCGACCCCGACCTTGCGGGGCGCAGCGTAAAGTTTCGCGCCCAAGATGTGGATTTCAGGAGCGCCATGCTCTTACTGGGGGCGCAGTCGCAAACCTTTTACCGCGTGCTCAACGACAAGCAGGTTTTTGTGGCCGCCGACACCGCGGACAAGCGCAAACAGTACATTCTCGAAGGCGAACAGACCTTTCCCCTGCCCGCGTCCGTGGCCTCGGAAGAGATGACCGAACTGCTGCGCGTATTGCGCGAGATGACCGGTTCAACGCACATGGAACTCGACAGCAACCGCCGCTCCCTCACCATGCGCGACACCCCGGAAAAACTGCAACTCGCCGGACAAATCATCGAGCAGGCGGAACGCAGCCGCGGCGAGATTCTGCTCGAGGTCGAACTGCTCGAAGTAGACAAAGGTACGGCGCAGAGTCTGGGCATCACGCCGCCCTTTCCGGTGAGCGGGACGGTGCTGACCCCGCAGGAGATCGCCACACTGGCAGCCTCGACCACGGTGGCCAGCGCGCTGACGGCTCTGGCTTCGATACTTTCTGGCAACGGCATTTCCAATGCCGCTTCCTATCTGCCCATCGGGGGAGGCAACAGTACCTTCCTCGTGTCCCTGGGGGCGGTGGCAGCGGATTTTTCCGATTCTCTTTCTGTGGTGCGCAGCGGGCGGGATGTGCTGTTGCGCGCGCAAAATGGCAAGCCCGCGACATTTTTCGTGGGCGACCGCTACCCCATCACCCTGTCATTGCTCTCCGGCAGCCTGGCGGGAGGGGCGGCCGCGACAAATAACATCGGACTGACCGGGCTGGCGAATTTTAGCCCCACGACCTTTCCCCTGACGCAATTTTCCGTGGGGCTGAATCCTTCCGCGCTGGTGGCCAACAATTTCACGAGCGGGACGCTGCCGGATCTCGCGGTGGTCTACAACAATCCGGGGACCACCTCGTTCACCATTCTGCAGAATCAGGACAATGGAAATTTCACCACCGTAACCCCGGGGCCCATCACCCTCGGGGCCATGGAAACCGGGCAAGTGGCCGTCGCCACGGGGGTCTTCCGCAACGACGCCACCAAGTTTCCCACCGCGCAGCCCGCCGACGTGGTGCTGGTAAACAAAACCTCCAATACCATTTCGGTGCTACTCGGAAATGGCGACGGCACGTTTGTCGAGGCGCCCAACTCCCCGATCGCCGTAGGCAAAAGTCCCACGGCGGTGGCCGTGGCTGATTTCAACAACGATGGATTTTTGGATTTGGCGGTGGCCAACTCGGTGGATAACACCATTTCCTTATTTCGTGGCAACGGCGACGGAACGTTTACGCAGTTTCCGGCTTCCCCGTTTGCTATGGATAACACCGCGCCGATTGTCGAAACCGGGCCGGTGGCCCTGGCCACCGGGTTTTTCGGCAATGCCACGAACGAGAGCAACGAGCAAGACTTGGCCATCGTCAATCAGACTTCAAATAACGTGGTCATTTGGCTGACCTCGGTCGACAGCAATCTGAACGTGACCTTCACGCAAGCCGTCGGCTCGCCGATCGCAGTGGGCACCACGCCCGTAGCCATTGCCACCGGCGACTTCAACGCCGATGGCGTGACGGATTTCGCCGTGGTGAATCAGGGAGACGATACCGTCTCCGTGTTTCTCGGCAGCGCCAACGAGAACGGCTCGTTCGTGGCGGCGGCGAATTCTCCTTTCTCGGTGAATGCCACCGCTCCGGCGGGAATCGTAGCTGCCAGCTTCAGCGGTGGCACGACGCCGGATCTGGCGATCACCAACTCTGGCTCCGCGACCCTGAGTTTCTTTGTTGCCAACGGCGATGGAACCTTTACCGCGGGTGGCCTGCTCAGCCAGGGAGTGCAGCTGAGTATTCCGGCAGGGCCGACGGCCATCATCACCTCGGATTTGAGCACCAGCAACGATCAATTGCCGGACGTCGCGTTCGTGTCGCAAGCCTCCGGAGCCACGTCGGGGGTCGTGGGGGTGGTGCTGGACTCGACGGCCTTCGCGGCCACCAACAATGGCACCTCAGGAGAGACGCCCTACCCGGGATCGGAGTTCGAGGATCTGGGCGTAAAAGTGAAGGTCACGCCAACGCTGCATCCGAATCACGAAGTCACCCTGCAACTGGAATTTGAAATCCGCGCCCTGGCCAATGCCAGCATAAATGGCATCCCGATTCTTTCAAACCGGACCCTCAGCCAAACCGTGCGCGTCCCGGTCGACCAGCCCACAGTCCTCGGCGGGCTGACGGACACCGAAGAGACGCGCACGATCACCGGGCTGCCGGGTTTTGCGGAAATTCCCGGGCCGCCGGGATACGCGTTCGGCGATCACAGCGATACCTACCAGGATACGGAATTGCTGATTGTGGTGACCCCGCGCGAGTTGCGCGCTCCGGACCACGACACCAAAACAATTTATGCCGGACGCGGCGAACCGGGAGGCCCGACGACCAGCTCGAGCGGCATAAGGCAATTTGAATCGCCGCGCGGGCAGCAACCGGTCGATGCTGCGCCGCAACCCGGGCAACCCGGCGCGCCGCCTGCGGGGCAGCCGGCTTCGCCGCAACCCGGAACACCACCCGCAACGCAACCCGGAGCACAGCCCGAGCCGCCCACCGCGCAACCAGGGCAGCCGCCGGCAAATCCGCAGCCGCCGACGCCCGATCCGTCGCAACCACCCACGCCCGCGCCGAGCCCTTCGCCCGCGCCCCCCGGACGATCGCGCTAAACACAAATCAGATGGGATCGCGGGGAAAGCTGCGGCTCCCCCATCGCGCGGCGCGAAACGATGAACGTTTGTTCGAGCGCGTACTGCCCTTCGAGCACGGCATGGCTGACGCAGTCGGTCAGCACGATCCACGTGGAGTTCGGCGGAAATTCCCAGCGCTGTCTTGCGGCGGATTGCTGGAAAGCCAAGTCCTCCTTCATGGCGTTATGCATTTGGTGCATAAACTGATCGTAGGACGAGCGCCGCAGGGCGGGAAGGTTTAGCCCCCGGGCGATGTTGCGGAAAAGCCTCGCGAATCCGCCGTCGCCGCGTTCCCCGGGCAGGCCGAGGCACTTGGCGAAGTACGGGGCGATGGCAGCAAAGGGCGGCGCGGTAACCCACACGCGATTCTGCGCAGGATTGATGTTGGTGAACAGCCGCAGGATGCGATCGCCGTTGGTCGGGCGCGTGGGGAAGGCGTCGACGTGCGGCAGGTCGTTGCGCGCGTGCACCCGGGCGGAACGCCCGCGTTCTTCGATGGGGCGATAACTGGCGAAGTCCAGTTTCCATTTGCCGGCATACGCGGGGAGAAGTTCGCCAAGGAATCTGGCGGCGTTCTCTGAATAGCTCCTCAGGATGGCGCGCAGCTTTTCCGCCTCGGCCGATTCGGACTTGTCGAGACCGGTGACGCGGTTTTCCGCGGGGCGATAGGCGACGTTTTTGTGATACGCGGCGCTGGTCTGCTTTTGCCCGAGCAGCACTTCACGGTCCGCGTCCGCGATGGCGAAGGGGGTTTGCGGAAAGTACAGGATGTTGGCGGATTCCAGTTCCCTGCAAAGCTGGCGGCCCGCCGCGGCGGGCGAGGGCCAGGGAACGGTCACGAGGCGCGTGGCCCCGGCAGCGTTGGCGGCGGAAGTTGCATAAGCTTGGGCAGTTGACATGGCGCGCTCTCGGCGGAATATTTTCGTAACTGTACACGACTTGGGACGGTTGCCGCCACTTGCGGGCGCGGGAACCCCCGGCCAGGACGGGCAATTGCAAGCGGCCACACTCGCCTGGCACCCGGCGTAAAAAACGGGCCTCGCTCAGGAAAGGGGCTCGAAAACCACGATGGGCTGGTAGGTGCGCGGGACTACGGCTTCGGCGATGGCGATGAGCTTTTGCTGGCCGAAGACGCGGAGGCGCGGGGGCTTGGGATCGCCGCCGTCGAGTTCCTGCGTTGCGCCGGGAGGCAGATCCGCGCGGCCCGGCATTAACTGCGACACGCTGATGTTGAATTTCGAGCCATGGCGCACGCGCTTTTCGATGACCGGCAAAACGTCGATGCGCGGGAAATTGGGAAGCAGGGCTTCAAGGGGGATCAGGCAACTGGCGAATCTCCCCGCATGGTTGGCTTCCGCCAGCTCTTCGAGCTTGATGGCTTGTTCGATGGAAAATTCACCGACTGCGCTGCGCTTGATTTCGGCCAGGTGCGCGCCGCAGCCGAGCTGCCCTCCCATCTCGTGGGCCAGGGAACGGATGTAGGTGCCCGAAGAGCACTCGATTACGAAGCGCGCCAGGTTGCCGTCGATGCCGGCAAGGCGATATTCAAATACTTCTACCTCCACGGCTTTCAATTCCACGGCTTGTTTTTTGCGGGCCAGTTCGTAAGCCGGGCGGCCGTGGATTTTCTTGGCGGAAAAGGCCGGGGGCATTTGCGCGAAGCGGCCGATTTTTTCCGCGGCCAATTTTTCGAGCACCGCCGCATCGAGTGTGACGGGAATGTCCGGGCCCCCGGCCTCGCCGTCGGAATCGTAGGAATCGGTGGCGAAACCGAAGCGGAACGCCGCGCTGTAGCGCTTGCGCCGGCCGTTGTAGAACTGCACCAAACGCGTGGCCCGGCCGAGCAGCAGAACCAGCACGCCGGTCGCCAAAGGATCGAGCGTTCCGAGGTGCCCGATCTGGCGCATGCCGGCGAGGTGGCGGACGGCGTCGACCACGTCGTGGGAGGTTTTGCCTTGCGGCTTGTCGATGACGAGGGCGCCGTCAAAGGGGGCGGGTTGTGGTTGGCGTGACATGGCTGGTTTGGCGATTTGTTTTTGGGTTTCCCGGGCGACCATAGCCCTTTATCGGCCGGCCACAGCTCGATAGCTTGAAAGCGCGGATCGCCAGACCTGGCCGCTACAAGCTCCGAGCCATGAACGAGAACATTTTCTCGCGGTCACGGAGCGGAGGGTTTGTCTTTCTTCATGTCGCGCAGCAGTTGCTCGATGCGCTCGGTGTATTCCTGCGAGTGATCGAGGGTGAAGTGCAGCTCCGGCAGACGACGGACCTGCAGGCGCTCGATGATCTCGCTGCGGATGAAGCCGGAGGCGTGTTCGAGGGCTTTGATGGCGTCGCGCTGCTCCTTGGCGTTGCCGTCGCGCATGTTGATGAAGACGCGCGCGTGCTTCATGTCCGCCTGCACCATGACGCCGCTGACCACCACGTTGCCTTCAAGGCGCGGGTCTTTCAGTTCGCCCGCGAGCATGGCGTTGATTTCGTGGGCGATTTCCTCGCCGATACGTTCGTGACGGTGATTGGCTGGACTCATGTGCTTCCCCGACTGCTGGTATAACAACTATGCTACACGGTCGCGCATGGTATAAGAAGTTCGGGCGCCTTTACAAGCGCGCTGCTGCTCCGGTTGCTCTGGCGCGTCTTCCTGCCGCTCGGCGCATAGCGCGCCTGGCCCGCCGCCCCGCCGGCAAGCGGGGACTAGATGATTTCAAAGTTTTGACTGATGAGCGACGAACCAAGAATGCGGTCGGCTTCATCCAAAACCTTGTTCAGCATTTCCCGGAGGTGTTTTTCTTCGTTCGACAGGGTGACGATACCAATCACGGAACGTTGCCAGACGTCGTGGTGATCGAGTTCGGCGACGGCCACGTTAAAGTCGCGGCGCAGCTTGTCCTTCAGACTGCGCAACACCTGGCGCTTGTCCTTCAGCGATTGGGCGTCGGGGATGTGCAGCTCGAGGGTTAGCAGACCGACGGGCATAGGCGATGCACTTATGCAAGCTTCTTTACGAGCCGAAATCCGGGCCGGCACAGGGTTTTCCGCGCGGAAGCTGAAGCTCCCACCCGCAAAGCCGGTGCCGCCCGTCCCATCCGCGTTGAACCGAGCAGGTGGCCGCACAAACGGCCCCTGCCGACAGTAAACTCCTACGAGAGAGCGCCCGGCTGCGTTTTGGTAACCTGGAAGGCTTCCAGGATGTCGCCGACCTGCACGTCGTTGAAGTTGGAGATACCCACGCCGCACTCGAAGCCGGTGCGCACTTCGCTGGCATCGTCCTTGAAGCGCTTGAGCGAGCTGAGTTTTGAGGCGTGAACGACCGCGCCGTCGCGCAGGACCTTGATTTGCGCGTCGCGCTTCAGCACACCGTCGGTGACGTAACAGCCGGCGATGGTGCCGATGCCCTTGACCTTGAAGGTGTTGCGAACTTCCGCGCGACCCAGATAGGTTTCCGTGACGATGGGATCGAGCAAACCCTGCATGGCTTTCAGGATTTCGTCGGAAACTTCATAAATGATGTTGTGCGTGCGTATCTCGACGTGTTCCTGGTGCGCGAGATCCGCGGCCTTGCGATCCGGGCGCACGCCGAAGGCGATGATGATGGCGCCCGAAGCGGAGGCCAGAACCACATCGCTTTCCTTTACCGGACCCACGCCGGAGCCGATGATCTTCAGCTTGACCTGGTCGGTTGAAAGGCGCGGCAGCATTTCGCTCAAAACTTCGACCGAGCCTTGTACGTCGGCCTTGATGACCAGGTTGAGTTCCTTGACGTCGCCGGCTTTCAGCTGCTCGTGCAGCTGATCGAGGGTGATACGTGCTCCGCTGGTGCGCGCCATCTGCGCGTCGCGCTGTTTGCCCTGGCGATAATCGACGATGTGACGAGCCTTGGCTTCGTCGGTGACCTGGAAGTGGTCGCCCACTTCGGGGATACCCTGCAAGCCGAGCACTTCGACGGGTGTCGACGGCGGCGCGTCGATGACCGGGCGGCCGCGATCATCAAACATGGCGCGGACTTTGCCAAACACGGCGCCGCAGATGAAAAAGTCCCCGGCGTTCAGCGTGCCATTCTGTATCAGCACGGTGGCGACCGGGCCGCGGCCTTTATCGACGCGCGATTCAAGAACCGTACCAGTGGCCGGGGCGTCGGGATTGGCGCGCAGTTCGCGAAGATCGGCGACGAGCAGGACCATTTCAAGGAGCTTGTCGATGCCGGTTTTCTTTTTGGCGCTGACTTCCACAAATTCGGTGTCGCCGCCCCACTCTGCGGGAACCAGATTCAGATCCGAAAGCTGGCGTTTGACGCGTTCAGGTTCGGCGCCCGGAGCGTCCATCTTGTTGATGGCCACGATGATGGGAACTTTGGCGGCCCGGGCGTGGTCGATGGCTTCCTTGGTTTGCGGCATGACCCCATCATCAGCGGCAACCACAAGGATGACGATGTCCGTAACCTTTGCGCCGCGCGCCCGCATGCGCGTGAAGGCTTCGTGACCCGGCGTATCGATGAACACCACGCTGCGGTCGCCCACGGCGACCTTGTATGCGCCGATGTGCTGGGTGATGCCGCCGGCTTCGCCGTCGGCTACATCCGCGGAACGAATGGCGTCGAGCAAACTGGTTTTGCCGTGGTCGACGTGGCCCATGACGGTGACAACCGGCGGACGCGGTTTCAAACTTTCCTTGGTCTCTTCCTTGGCCACTTCGAGAACCATTTCTTCTTCAAGGGAAACGACGCTGACCACGCCGCTGAAGGCTTCTGCAAGAGTGGTGGCCGTCGGGACGTCAAGAGCCTGGTTGATGCTGGCGAAAACGCCGCGATCGAGCAAGGTCTTGAGCAATTCTTTGGCGCGGACGTCGAGCTTCTCAGCCAGTTCGCGAATGGTTATGCCTTCGGTGATGGCCACTTCGCGGGGAGCCCGCGGCTCTGGCGGCGCGATAACCGCGGCCGCGCGGCGATCGCCGAAGCCAGGGCGCTGGCGCGTCGGATGGAGCTTGCGCTCGCCTTCCTGCTCGCGCTTGTCGATGCCCGGACGCTGGCGCGAAGTGGGCTTGCGCGTGTACAGCGGCTTGCCGGGTTCGGCCTTGGACGGCGCTTTGGCATCCGGCATAGGCGGAAGCATGCCAGGTCGGCCGGGTGCGCGCGGGCCGGGACGCGTCCCGGTCGGGAGCGGGCCGCGACGTTGTTCAAAAGGACGATTGGGCGCGCCGCCAGGGCCGCCCGGAGTTGTGGGGCGCGGCGAATAGGTTCGCCCGGTGCCGCCCGGACCTCCGCCCGATTGCTGCGGACGCATGGGCTGGCCGGGGCGCGGTCCGCTCGGGCGCGAACTGCCGGGAGTGGTGCCGGGAACGGGACCACGGTTGCCGGTCGGCAGCGGGCCACGATTACCTGCGGGAAGCGGAGGCCTTAAGGGCGCGGCCGGACGCGCTGCCGCGGTGCCGGGAGCAGCAGCCGCAGGGCGGAGACCGGGTTGCGCGCCAGAAGCGGGCGCACCCGGACGAGCTGGCTGCGCGCCAGGCTGACCGGGGCGCAAAGGTGTCTGCGGAGCGGGACGCGCGCCGGGTTGCGCCGGCGAGGCCGGGCGAGCTGCGCCCGGCTGCTGCGCTTGCGGAGCTGCGGGTGGAACAGGGCGCGCGACCGGGGCGGGCGGACGCTGCGGCGCGACGCCAGGAGCCGCGGGCACGGAAGACGGCACGCTTGCGGGCGGACGCGGCGACGCTGGAGCAGCAGGCGATGTTGCGGGCGCCGCAGATTGCGCGGGCGATCCGGATGGAGACGGAGCGGCGGCTGGAGCGGAACTGGCCTGTGGCGACGCCGGGCTGCCGGCTGTTGCGGGCGGCCGGGTGATCGCGGGAGCTGGCGAAGGGCGAGCAGCGACGGGCGCGGCGCTCGGCACAACCTGCAGCGGGCGGAGTGCGGCCGGCGGAGGCGCGGGAGGCGCCGCGGGACTCGTGCGAACAGGCGCGACCGGGGGCGCTGGGCTGGCCGGAGCGGCGGACTCTTCGTCGGACTGACCCGCCAGCTTCCTGCGCACCTTTTCGGCCACGTCTACGGGAATGGAACTTGAATGGGTCTTTTTTTCCGTGACGCCGTAGCCGGGAAGCAGATCGATGATGGCCTTGGCTTTGACTTCCAGCTCGCGAGCCAGTTCGTTGATGCGTACTTGATTTGCGTCGTTCATTTAATCCTAATGACCGCTTGGCGGTCAGGTCCTACCTGCGCGAAACGCGGTCTGTCTTCCGCGATTCGGTACTGCCAGCCCAACTGCTTTTAACTCTTGCCGATTCCTTTGCCGCGTTCAGGTCCTGCTTGCTTGTTTCGTGCGCTTCGTCTTGACGGCCATGTGGCAGGCCCGGTGCCCTGGGGTGATCTTTCGACCGCGCCGCACGCGCCGGACTGCTACGGTTGCGAATGTTCCTTGGTGTCGTGCTGATCGGGATCGGCCTGCTGCGTGTCGTTTGTGTCAGCAACGGCAGCGGAGTCGACTGGGGTCTCTTCGGCGGCGGCTTCGGCAGGAGATTCCGCAGGTGCGGCCCCTGAAGCGGCAGATTCCTCGGTACCCGCAGGGGGAGCGGCTTCGCCTTCTCGGCTTTCCGCAGTGCCATCGCTTGCCGAGGCTTCCGCGCTCGCCGGCGTTTCCTCGCCTTCGCCCAGCTCGTCCGAGGTTTCCGGGCTCTCGCCAGCTCCTTGCGCGGCTTCGCCGCCGCCTTCATAGAAGCGGTTGACGGCCTGATAAATCTTGTCGACCATTTTTTCGCCGATACCGGGAATTTCCATCAGCTGCTCGGGGGTCATGCCGGCAAGCTGCTCGACGTTGGTGATACCCGCGGCTTCGACTTTCTCGATGGTCTTGGGGCCGACGCCGGCCAGAGCCGTGAGCGGGGTGGTCGGCGCGGTCAGCGCGGTCATCTGCTCTTCGATTTCGCGGCGCTTCTCTTCTTCGGACTTGATGTCAATATCCCAGCCAATGAGCTTGCTGGCCAGGCGCACGTTCTGGCCCTTCTTGCCGATGGCCAGGGAGAGCTGGGAATCCTCGACGATGACTTCGAGCTTGCGGGATTCAGGATCTACGATTTGCACGCGCGTAACTTTC
>JBEKSZ010000139.1:0-15300 GCA_049516615.1 Candidatus Acidiferrum sp.
AGGCTTGCGGTGTATGCCATTCGGATGCAGCAACTGTGGAGGCACAATTTCCCAACCTTTCCTATCCGCGCGTTCCTGGCCACGAGGTTATCGGACGGATAGAAGAAGTGGGTCCTGGCGTCACGGCGTGGAAGGTCGGCCACCGTGTCGGAGTCGGATTTTTCGGAGGTGAGGACGGAACCTGCGAGGCCTGCCGCCGTGGTGAAACGGCTTACTGTGCAAATGCCATTATGACCGGCATCACAACTGACGGTGGCTACGCGGAAACGATGATTGCGGAATCACGCGCGCTTGCCCTGGTACCGGATGCACTCAAGTCAGAAGATGCGGCCCCTCTTGTGTGTGCTGGCATAACGACCTTCAACGCGCTCCGTAACGCTACGCGTGCCGGCGACACCGTTGCCATACAGGGAGTCGGTGGACTTGGCCACCTTGGCGTGCAGTTTGCGCGAAAGATGGGTCTGCGTACCGTAGCCATTGGTGGAGGCCCTGACAAAGAGCACCTCGCGCAGAAACTCGGAGCGCACGTCTACATAGACGCCAAGGCGCAAGACGCGGCTGCAGCACTGCAAAAGCTCGGAGGCGCCGACGTCATCCTTGCGACCGCGCCAAGCGGGGCCGCAATCGGCAGCTTGCTGCCCGGTCTTAAAACTCGGGGCAAACTTGTGGCTGTCGGAGTTTCGGGCGATGCCATCCCAATCAACGGGGTACCACTCATCTTCGGCGGACGCTCAGTTGTTGGCAGCCTTACCGGAAGAGCCATCGAGACTCAAGACGCCCTTGATTTCAGCGTGCTCACGGATGTCCGTCCAATGATCGAAACGCTCCCGCTGGCAAAAGCCGAGGAGGCATACAAACGGATGATGGCCGGCAGCGCGCGCTTCCGGATGGTTCTCACCATGACCTAAGTTCAAACCTTGCTGCAAAACGGGTCACAAACCGACTGCGCCAGAGGGAGGCTCTGATTGAATCCGTTCCAGGAAATCTTTGACAAACAGAAGGCATACTTCGATTCGGACGCGACCAAATCCTACGAGTGGCGCATTAACCAACTGACCCGTCTCGAAAACTTGTGCAACGAAAACTCTGAGGCTTTAGAGGCTGCGATGGGCAGTGACTTCAAGACTGCCAGCCAGGAAAAAGTGTTCGAGATCATGGCTCCGGTCGGGACCGCAGCTTTCGCGAAAGCCGAGTTGAGAGAGTGGATGCAGCCCGTGGATGTAGTCGTTCCGAAGGCACTTCGGGAAAGCGGACATACTGCCAAGGTCTATCGAGAGCCCTATGGCGTGACTCTGGTAATCGGCCCTTTCAACGGACCGTTGACGCTGCTCTTCGACCCCGCGGTCCAGGTCATCGCTGCTGGCAATCCTTGCATTCTCAAACTCTCCGAAGGTCTGCCCGCGACAAGCAAACTCTTGCTGGATCTCTTACCCAAATATTTCGATCCGCAGGCCGTCACTGCCGTCTCGGGAAGCAGAGAGGAAGTTACCGAACTCTTAAAGTTACCTTTCGACTTCATCTTCTTCACCGGTAGTGTCAAGGTGGGTAAGATCGTCATGGAGGCCGCTGCAAAAAATCTGACACCCGTCCTCCTCGAACTCGGTGGACAGAACCCTGCATTCGTTGATCCGACTGCCAATATTCCGGACGCGGCCAAAAAGATTGTCTGGGGTGCGACGGCTTGGGGCGGCCAGTGGTGTACTTCACCGGGATACGCTTATGTGCATGAATCCATTGCCGAGGAATTCGTTCAAGAGTGCAAGAAAGCTGTCGTCGCGCTGTACGGGAATGATCCGAAGAGCAGATTCGACGACTACTCACGGATCGTTAGTCCCAAGGCGGTCGAACGTCTAGCAAGCCTTATCGACCAAAGCAAAGTCGTCGCTGGCGGTGCATCCGACCCGAAGGCACGCTACATCGATCCCACGATCATTTACCCCATTACCTGGGACGATCCGATCATGGAGGACGAAATCTTTGGACCGCTCCTCCCGATCCTTACCTATAAGAATATGGATGCCGCCATTCGTGAGGTGAAGAAGCATCCGAAGCCCCTTTCCGGTTTCCTCTTCAGTCGTGACCCGAAGGCGATCGATCATTTTCTCGCGACCTTGCCCTTTGGCGGCGGCGCGATTAATCAGGTGAACATCCATCTGTTTATCGAAACCATGCCTTTCGGCGGCGTCGGATTCTCAGGTATCGGCCACTACTACGGCAAGGCCGGCTTCGATGCTCTGACGCATGCGAAATCGGTCCTCATCTCTCCTCCCGACGTGGCCATCGAGCATTTGTTCCCGCCGTATACAGAGGAGAAGGTCAAAGCGCTGAGCCAGTGGTTTGAATACTAAAAGGAGAGTCGCCCACGGTTTTCCATCAAAGGGCTAAATATGATTTTGGCGGGAATCAAAGTAACCGATTCGCGGCTGGTCCGCGATGCGATGGATCTAGCCCGCAGTTCGTCGGAGCCATATCTTTTCAACCATGTGATGCGTTCCTGGCTTTTTGGTATTTTGCTTTCCGAAGACGTCAAACCTTCGCCGGACCCCGAACTCCTGGCCGTTTCCACCGTTTTACACGATCTCGGTTTGACCGACCGGTACATGGCCGAGGAGCGATTCGAGGTCGATGGCGCGAACGCAGCCCGCGCGTTTCTCACGGAGCGCGGTATTGCGACCCTGCAGTTGCAACTTGTATGGGATGCGATCGCCCTTCACACCACCCGCTCCATCGCTCTCCACAAAGAGCCCGAAGTCGCAATGACCCATTCAGGTATTGCGGTGGACGCGATCGGAGTTGGTCTCGATCGAATTCCGACGGATAAACTGCAGGCGATCCTCGCGGCGTTCCCTCGCTTGGCGCTCAAGAACCAGCTCCAGTCATCCCTATGCAACATCGTTCGCCGCAAACCGGCGACCAGCTTTGACAATATTCTTCGGGATTTCGGCGCCCGCTACGTCGAAGGGTTCACTCCTCCGAACTTCGCGGACGTCGTCGCAAACTCGCCGTTTTCTGAATAGTTGTTTTACCGAGGACAGCCGTTCATGAACGTGTTCCGCGCTGCTCTTTCTAGTGACTTTTGGATTACGGGGATCGCGATAGCTCGGTACATCCCTCGGGCCTTTCGTACAAAGCAAATCGATGGGAATCTCTTTTTCACGGAGGAGAAGCGGCAGGAGTATCGGCGACGTGTCGAGAGTGTGACGCTGAATTCGCGGCGCAAGTGGGGAACCATGGAAGTCGACGAAATGCTTCACCATCTCAACCTTGCATGCGGAGGTTCGCAAGGCTTCTACGATCTTCCCGACGAGTGCTATCTGATCTCCCGAACGCTTTTCAAATGAATTCTCGTCGACTGGTTTTCGGAGCAGCCCGTTGGCTTGCGCCTCCCGACAGGCTTCAAAATTCCGCATGCGCAGAGATTTGAATTTGCTTACGAGAGGAGGCAGCTACTCAAAATCCTCGAGGCCGATTGGAATGCCAGGACTGCAGACCAGTGGAAGCCGCACCCATTGTTCGGCAAAATGTCGCCGACGCAGTGGGGCAAGCTCCTGCAAATCCATCTTGATTACCACCTAAAGCAATTTGCGGCATGACAGCGTCTCGCGCTGCCGATTGCTGGAGGATTCGAAAATACGGGAGACGGAAATCCCAAAGGATGCCTTATGACAAGAGAGCAGCGTCATAGTCGTGACCGTGCCCTATTGAACGACGAATGGCAGAGAGTGGCCTGCAGCCCCGGGTCGCTCGATGAGCACTGAGAATCAAACCAGCACGGTTAATGTCGGACTTGCAAGTTGTACCAATGGGTGGTACATTAGGTCAATAGAGCTACGGAATGATCGTGAGTTTTCGCGATGACTGGTTGCGCGATTTCTTCGTCGGCGACATTCGATCAAAGAAAATCCCTTCCGATCTCGAAGGCCGTTTATTTCGTAAAATCCAGATGATCGACGACGCGACCACGGACCAGGACTTGCGCGTGCCGCCCAGCAACCGTTTCGAAAAACTGCGCGGCAATCTGACAGGCCTCTATTCGATCCGCGTAAAGAAGCAATGGCGGCTCGTCTTCCAGTGGAATGGTGGCCGTGGAGAAGCGACGGGGATCTATTTGGACGACCATAGTTATCGGTGAGGTGAATCATGTTGATGACCAAGCGCAAGCCGGCGAGCGTTGGGGAAATTCTGATTGAAGAGTTCATGGAGCCGATGGGCTTGACGCAAGCCACACTGGCCGAGGCAATGGGTGTACAGCGCAAGCACGTCAACGAACTTTGCAACGAACGGCGCACCGTGACGGCCGCGACGGCTCTCATCCTTGCCCGCGTGTTCGGTAACAGCCCGGATTTCTGGCTAAACGTGCAGCGGCGCAGCGACCTTTGGGAGGCGATGCACTCGCGCCGCGAACGCGAGCGGATCAAACGTGCCCGGCCGCTGAAGGTCGCCGCATGACACTCCGCCGGTTTGGACCGGCTGTGATGTGGCGGAGGAGGAGGGATTGTACTCCGGGTTGGTGATTGGGAGGTGAGGGGTCGGTGAGCGTCGGTATGTCTCTGGTTATCAGCAGCGGTTTCGGATTTGACCGAATCCCCTGTGTTTATGCGGGTTCCGAGAGCCGCAAATCGACCGAAAGTAGTAGCACGATTAGTCGGAAGAGAGCCATGTGCGGGCCGCGCTTCTTGTAGCTTCAGTTTTCAGAAAAGGGAGATGGGAAACCTACTCCTGCCTCGGTGCACATCACGGCTCGGCAGGGTACACGCATTGCGGCTCGATTTAAGCGATTCAGGCTTAATCCTATACATATGTAACCATATCGTTCACCAGCGCCCGAGCTGTTGCACGGCTGGGGTCTGGGGCGGGGTTTCTAGATATTTTGGCGGGATTCTTCGCTCGTCCAAAAAAAACGAACGGAGCCCCAGCGAGGGACTCCGTAATTCGTTCTGCTCGTCGAGATAACGGTACGGTCAGCAAGGGTCAACCGGGTAATTCAGCGTCTTCAGATTGACCGCCTTGGTCGAAACCAAAGGCTTGTTCTGGATTTTCTTGGCGGCGGTTTTTTGGGTCTTGGGTTTTGACTTCAGGGATTTTTTCTGGAGAGACATGAGAGCCTCCTCAATTGAACTGCTTAGCTAAGAGCAAGGGCCGTGCCATTTTTGGTGGCGCGATTTTACAGCAGGCAAATAACTTACGCGAGGCATTTGATTCCGGGACTGCGAAGGGTTAAAAATTAACCGCAGGGTGGGTTAAGTTTTGACCGGATGTAGCGGGGTGCCCAGAACTTCGGTGGGATTTTTGGTTGTAGGAGCGGTTTCTGGCGACGTGGCTCGCACGCGAGAGTAAAGGTTTATCCGGCTGAGACCTTCGGCTGTTCAGTCTGACGACTTTAAGGTTTTGACCAGAGCCTCACGCCATGTGGCCAAAAGCGTGTCCTCCAGTGTCGATGCCATCAGTCGTTTCTGCGAAGACTCCAAGCCAATAAGAACCCGAGCCCCAAGCCCACTGCAACCGCCGCAAGCGGATATCGTTTTACGAGCCTTTTCGCATCCGCGCCCATGACCCTCAAATCTGTTTCGCGCACATAATCCGCGCCGTCCTGAATCGTTTGCGCCGCCACGTCGGCCATCTCGGAGATTTGTTTGCCGCTGCTCAGGAGTGCCGACGAAGTCTCATCTATCGTCCCGGCGACAGTTTCTCGAATCGATTCGATTTTTTCCGCAGCGTGGCGACCGATGTCGGTCCCGCTCTCTGTCACGTCCGAGACGGCGTCTGAGATTTTCCGCACCTTCTTAACGGCTGCACCCGTGATTGATTCGGTCATGTCGCCCTCCTGGTGAGACTTTAAACAATCCAGATTGTGGCTCACGGAGAGACCCAGAAGCTATACAGCCCAAGGTGTAGAAGAGCGGCGTATATTTAGGAGGATGTTGATGACCGCGCGGTCAGAGCATGCCAGTAGCTGTAGCCGAGGCGGATAAACGCGAACATTGAGGCGACGGTGATGAACAGGGAGAACACGATAATAATAAGGGGAGCGCGGCATCGGAAAAATATAGTCTGGTTGGTGCCCCGCAGGACCCGGCTCGAAGTATTGCCAACGTAACGCTATCGCAGCCGATTCGTACCACTAAACGTAAAACCTCCGCGTTTTGTCGGCGAGCGTATCGGAAATACAGCATCGTGTTTTTGTCTGACACCGCGACACGAAGATAAGTCCTTTAGAACCGCGTAGTCAGCCCCTGTCCGGCACATGGCGCGAAAAAGTCCCCTTCTGTACCGGGGGGTGCTCCTTTTCTTTTTCTTTATCAATGACTTATCGACAGCAGCGACCCACCGTCCCCCGTAACCCTTCCTACGAGCAGCAAATCGGCGTGTTCCTTCATAGGGACCCTTGGTTGCAGAGCCAGCTCTGGGGCCGTCACAGAAACCCGCGGCGTCAATGCGATCGCGTTGTTCCTCTGAGTCGCCCACGCCAAGATAAATCTGGGGACTTCCAAAGACTTGTGACCGAGATAGTGCTGGATTGTCCGCACGGGAATCTCATTTGCCCGCCAGTTCGTGGCGCAGGTCTTGCGTAAGCGGTGCAAGCTAGAATGCCCGCAGACCGGGTCAGTTTTGCACAAGACTTCGACCTCGTGCTTCCCTTCGTATCGGCCCTTCGTTATCGTCGCAGTGCGAGTCGCTGACGTACCGAAAAGGCTGTTTACCGTCAGGCGTCGAGTACCGCAAATAGAAGGGACCCGCCAAGTCTGCTGGGCGGCGTCCGCGGCCCTCAGAAACCAGGAATCGTCCTCGTCGAATATACGCACCACGACAGCATCATAAAAGATAGCAACCTGGACAAGATTACTTGGACGTTCGAGATTCGCCAAGCCCCTCCCGAAAAGAGCGGTACTTGCCTCAGCTGGTGGGGCGCCGATCGCTCGTTTGTTCCAACAGCTTTCGGGCGTCGCGAAAAACTGCCAGATGCCAAAACTCTCTCCTGCTTTTTAATGACGAAGCGCCCCGTTCCTGCTTCACCTGCGCCGACGACGCGCTAATTGTATGTACGACGGCGGGGTGGCAGCCCCTTTTAAGCCGCAAAAGCTTTCCGGCGTGGCCTACGCTTTGCGGCTTTGCCAAGCGCAGATTTCGAGAAGATAGCTCCATGACCTTGGATGAATTTCGCGAATCGCTCAACGCGACCGAGCCGCCAGCCGGACTCACGCACGCCCTCGCCGCGCTGTGGTGGGATGCCAAGGGCGATTGGGCGCGGGCGCACGAGTCCGCTCAGCAGGACGAAGGCAAAGATGGCTCTTGGGTTCACGCCTACCTGCATCGCAAGGAAGGCGATCAAGGCAATGCAGCCTATTGGTACAGCCGGGCGGGCAAGCCCGTGTGCCGGGAGCCGCTGGATGCGGAGTGGATGAGAATCGTAAGGGTGCTGACCGGATAGGGTGAGCTTTTCCGCTCGGTACTGCTGAATTCCAGACTCGACACCGCTGGTCAGTTGGTCTTCGGATAGCGGGCGGCGCTGACAACAGGAGCAAGTTGGCATTTCCAATCCAAACTTGCGAAGCCGTTCCGCCGAGGAAGCGAACGAGACAGAACAATTCTGCAATAAGGTTGCTTAGAATTTACTTCGATGGCGTGAGCGGGTTTCTTCAAGTCCTTCCACGGGCTTGAATCCCTCGGAACTATTAAGTGACTTGTTCGGCCCAAATATCCTTCAGCGTTTTCCCGTCCTTATCTTCCCACTCTGACGGCCCCGCTGCTGACCGAGCCAAAATGACTGCTGCTGCTGCGCTTGGACTGTCGAGGATACGATCATCAACAAATACTAATTGTCTGCCATCGGGGGCTAATTTGCCGATGCGAACCAGTTGATCTTTGAGTTTGTTGTAGTGATGTTTTTCGAACGCGGGGGCGTTCTCCCGTTTCGCCTTCGATCCCTTAAGCACTTTGACCTTACCATCGTTCAGTAACACGCCAACCGCAGAGGCATCTCTCCCTTCACAAAAAATTTCTGCCTGACTATTGGCGAGCACTGCTCCCTGCTGTCTCGGCTCGAAGATGTCGTACCCTAAAAGCGGAAGGGTTAACGCGACTTGATCATAGAAATATTCAAGTCCGGCAACATCTTCCGCTGGAATTGAAGGCAAAAGCGGCTGGTTACTGTTTTTCAACGCACATCGTCCCGCTTTTTTCAGTCTTTCGATACAAACGCTTTCAAGGTATTGAATGCCCGCTTTTGTCAAAGAGCCATCTTGAGAGAAGAAAACAACGACTGATTGCCACCATTCTTTCTTATAATCGTGATCTTTAATTCGGGACTTGAAACCATCGGCTTCGCCAACATAAACGTTTGTTAGCCCACCGTCGTCCGATTCGCCAGCCAGAAAATAAAGACAACACCTATCCAACTCGGGGTATTTCCCGATTATCTCGGCTAGTCTATTTCTTGGACCGCAAATACCCCTGCCACTCCATTGATCAATTTTGACCTCCCGGATGCCTCCCGGTAGGCCATCGGCAAGATAGATGGTAATTTTCTTCGATGAATTCATTATCGATTGAATACTATACTCCCATCGAGAAAACAGCTACCGACCCCGCGTAGTGAACGCACGAATTCTGCTGTCGCATGATTCGCCCTTGCCCGGCCTCTTCGTTTGAAAACGTCTGGAATGTGGTCAGCGATACGCTATGCCAGTAAGCAGATCCGCTCAGGCCTCAATGGGGGTGATGGTACAAATTCTGCGGTATCAAATCCCTTGTCGCTGCCCACCGTCACCCGGTGCCGCAGCTTTGAGTCCGCGCCTTTGTCAAATGAAGTCCAGCTTTTCGGGATGTTTACCCATCACGTTCGCGAAGCAATACGTACGCCGTACTCCTGCCGCCGGCCTCGTCCTGTTTGAGGATTCGCTTCCCGATCAGATCCTGGATGTCCCGAAGCGCCGTGTCGTGGGAAGTTTTTGCAAGCTTTCCCCATTTTTCTGTCGTCAGTTTCCCTTCGAACCCGTCCAGCAACAGATTGATGATGCTCTTCTGACGTTCACTGACGTCGAGCGACGCTTCCTTTAGATGACGCCAGAATGCGTCTTTCTCAAGAACTGCTGCGGTCAGTGTTTTTGCCTTCGCTATCGCACGTCCTAGGCAGTCCAGAAACCACACCAGCCATTTCGTGACATCCATCCCGCCTTTTTGCGTCGCCTCGAGAATCTCGTAGTAGGCTTTGCGTTCCTCGCGAATCTGTGACGACATGCTGTAGAAACGTTGCGCACTGTTTTCAAGACGTGCTAAAGACATTTCGGTGATCGCGCGCGCGATTCGTCCGTTGCCATCCTCCAAAGGATGGATGGTTACAAAATAGAGATGCGCCAACGCCGTCTTGATGAGCAGCTCGCTCAGTAGATTTTTGTCTTCATACCAAGCCAGGAAGCGTCTCATTTCCGGTCCGACATGCTTTGCTTCTGGAGCTTCGAAGTGAACCCTCTCCCTTTCTTCCGGACCGGAAACAACTTCCATCGGACCTTCGCGCCAGGCGCCCGTTTTTATCTTGCGCATCCCGCTGCGTCCAGTCGGGAACAATGCCGCGTGCCACCCGAAGATTCTTTCCTGGGGAAGAGGAGCCGCGTAGTGTTGTGTGGCATCGAGCATCATCTCGACGACTCCTTCGACGTTTCGGTCGGCGGGTCGCGTGCCCGCGGCTTCGAGACCCATGCGGCGAGCCAGCGAAGACCGGACGCTTTCTGGATTTAGTTCTTCCCCCTCGATGGCGGAGGACTTGACTGTTTCTTCGGTTAGCGCCGCGAGCGTCGCTTCATTCTTGAGTTGATGACCCAAGCCTTTCATCCGCCCCAGCAGTAGCCCTTGTTCGTAGCGAGTTGCGGACAAGCGCGGAACGACAAGCTCTGCGTTCCAAGAGAACTGGGGCCAATCGCCCGACAGATATATGTAGCTCATATTCGACGCTTATTCTACGCATCATTCTACGCATCTGTCTATAGTGATCTACGCATAAACTACGCATTATTCGACGCACGCGTAACACCCTATACTACAAGTAGATACAGGAGACGAGTACAGCTCATGGTGCGAATGGACCTTCGTCTAGACATGTATGGAACGGTTCCTTATTTTTCAATGCGGCCTGCTGATTTGAAAAAATAGCCAATGTTTACGCGGGCTGTAAGGATATGCGACATGGTGCAAGGGCCAATGACTGAGGGATGTGCTGTCGCTGTTAACAATTTTCTGCGGCCACTCTGTGAGTTGTACCAGCATGGGAGACGTCCACGTAGGAAGGGTTCAAGGAGGACACAGACGGACACCCAAGCAGTCGAAGGGTTCTTTCGACGTCGATGCGGAGAATCTCTAGGGCTCGCAGAACGCCAGGATGCCCTGCTGCGGCCAGTCCGTACGCGTAGGCCCTTCCCAGCAGCACGGCGCGCGCACCGAGGCAAATCGCCTTTACGACGTCACGTCCGCGCCGGATACCGCCGTCCATCAACACTTCTGCGTGACCATTCACCGCGGCCACAACTTCCGGGAGGGCACGGATAGTGGCGGAGACGCCGTCAAGCTGGCGTCCACCATGAATATTGGGTGCTGTGGCGGAGGAGGAGGGATTGTACTCCCAGTTGGTGCGTGGGAGGTGAAGGGTCGATGAGCGTTGGTATGTCTCTTGTTATCAGGATCGGTTTCGGATTTGACCAAATCCCCTGTGTTTATGCGGATTTCGAGAGTCGCAAATCGATCGAAAGTAGTAGCAAGACTAGTCGCAAGAGGAATCCATATTCGGGCCGATCTAATGGATTCAGTTTTCTTGACGCTTAACCCGCGGAGAACCGACTAGCGGCCGCTTGCATGCAATCGAGAGAGGGCTGCGACGCCGAATACGAAGTGGTTGCCGGCCCGTTGCACACGGTGAGCGGGCAACAGCTTCCGGCGGTCCTGGGGGGCCGTGGGCGCCACGTTTGAGTGACCTGATCGGTGAATGACATCGCCAGCGATGTGATATCATCCTCAATGTGAGAGTTGTCGTAGATACCGATGTACTCGTGGCAGCGATGCGCAGCCCAGGCGGGGCGTCCGCGGCAATACTACGCACGGCCCGGCAAGGCAGGATAACGCTGATCCTCAGCGTCCCGCTGGCTCTGGAATATGAAGCAATTTGCTCAGAAGCTGAGCACCGGCTGGCGGCGGGGTTGAGCGAACGAGAGGTGGAAATATTTCTGGATGTGGTGGTGGCGATGGCGGAGCCGGTTAAAACACATTTTTTGTGGAGGCCGCAACTGCGAGATCCTGGCGATGAGATGGTGCTGGAAACGGCGGTAAATGGGCGCGCCGACGCATTGGTCACGTTCAACGTGCGGGACTTTGGGACCGTGCCTGCGCGATTCGGGATTGAAGTGATGATCCCTCGTGACGCGATAGGGAGGATGAGACGATGACGGAGACGATGACATACCCTCTGCGGTTGCCGCGTTCGCTAAAGAGAGCGGTCGAGCGACAGAGCAAGGAAGATAGGACAAGCATAAACCAATTCGTCACCACAGCAGTGGCTGAAAAACTTTCAGCTTTGCAAACAGCGGAGTTCTTTGCTGACCGCCAAGCGAGCGCGGATTTCAAGGCCTTTGACAAGCTCATGAAACGGCGTGGCGGAAAGCCACCGCGTGCAGGCGATGAAATGCCGGGCAGTAGGGCTAAAGCGCGCGGCGGAACTTCTGGCAAGGCTCCGCCGTATCACGGCGAATGATTGAGGACACATGACCTCCATTGGGAACCCAGGCAGATTCGCGGGCTTGCTGTATGTACTCACTTCAATCGTGGGATTCTTCTCTATGGGCTACGTTCCCGGTAAGTTGATTGTCCACGGAAACACAGCGGCCACAGTAAACAATATTGCGGCACACGAGATGCTCTTTCGTTTTGGCATCGCGGGACAGCTCATCAGCCAGGCTGCCTTTATTTTCGTGGCCTTCGCTTTGTACAAGCTGCTCGTAGAAATCGACCGGCGGCACGCCACGCTCATGGTGATCTTGATCGTGGTGTCGGTCCCTATCGCGTTTGCCAACGAGCTGAACTCACTGGCTGCCCTCGCCCTCGTCCGCGGTGCAGACTTCCTCTCGATAGTCGAGAAACCTCAGCGAGATGCCTTCGCTATGCTGTTCCTTAATCTGCATGGCCGCGGATTGGTTGTTGCTGAATTATTTTGGGGACTTTGGCTCTTTCCGCTCGGACTGCTGGTGTACAGGTCTCGATTCCTGCCGCGGCTTCTGGGGGTTTGGCTCGGCCTTGCCGGGGCCGCTTGGGTCATCCTGAGCCTGCTGAGCGTAGTGCTGCCGCAATATCAGAGCGAGGTCTACACCTACACTCAACCCGCTATCTTCGGAGAGGTCGCATTCATGTTGTGGCTGTTGATCAAGGGTGCAAAGCCGCCGGCATTGGCGCCAGCAGGCCTAGGGGTTGCATAGAATGGTGGCCGGGGAGAAGCGACGGGGATCTATTTGGACGACCATAGCTATCGGTGAGGTGAATCATGTTGATGACCAAGCGCAAGCCGGCGAGCATTGGGGAAATTCTGATTGAAGAGTTCATGGATCCGATGGGCTTGACGCAAGCCACACTAGCCGAGGCGATGGGTGTGCAGCGCAAGCACGTCAACGAACTCTGCAACGAACGGCGCACCGTGACCGCCGCGACGGCTCTCATCTTTGCCCGCGTGTTCGGTAACAGCCCGGATTTCTGGCTAAACGTGCAGCGGCGCAGCGATCTTTGGGAGGGGATGCACTCGCCTCGCGAACGCGAGCGGATCAAAGGTGCCCGGCCGCTGACGGTCGCCGCATGACACTCCGCCGGTTTGGACCGGCTGTGATGTGGCGGAGGAGGAGGGATTCCACTCTGTCTTGATTTGACGGGTTGACGGTTGGAATGCGGTTGAGGACGGTTGGCTCGTTACGGCCCGTAAACACTAGCGATTTATTTGTTTTCACCGTCCGTAAAACGAACAACAGAAAGCCTTTCGCGCCACTAAAAATGAATAAATCACCCCGAATTTAGTAACAAAGTGACAAGGCTAGCCGCCAAAAACGCAAGGTTACTGATAACTGCTAAGGCATCACATTTGGCTATTGACTTCTGAAATAACTTGTGTTAGGCTTCTATCACTGCGTATCAGTGAGCCTCGACAATCGCACGGTGGGTTGAGACACTCTCTCGCTGATTTGTTGTCGCACATCGGGCATTGTGAAGGTTGCGGCCATCAGTTCTGATTTCAGTGAACTGCTCTGAATGACGTCGTGACGAGTCCTCCCTCAGTGGATGGGCACCAGAGAATCCTAAAGCCAAGGGATTCTTGTGTCCAATCCGAATGACTTACCCCCATTAACATCAATCGTTAACGACTCGCGATGGTTATCCGTCCGCGAAGCCGCCGCTTATATCAAGGCCACAAACTGGTTCATGGAAGAACTCTGCCGCGACCGCAAAATCCCATATAAGCGCAACGGCAAGAAGTTCGTCATCGACCGCCAAGATTTGGATGCCTACATGGAGGCGGGTAAAACCGCAATTGTTGACGCCAAAGTGCAGCAGGCGTTTGAGCGAGCGTTTTCCAAGGTTGCGGCATGAGGCGTGAGTCGAGCGCGGAGCAGCGCGAGTTCATCGTTGGTTAGAGGGGGCACCGCCGCGAATCGTGGCACATGGCAACCGCCACCGCAATATATTCGAGTGAAATGTGTGTCCGCAAAACGGACGCCTTAGACCAAAGGGTGCCGGGTGCGGTCAAAAAATCTCAGGTCGCAAACCCGGCAACGGAACGGCCAATAGTTGAAAAGCGGGCATAGCAAGAGTTCCAACAAGCCTCTGCGACGGCATCGCTCAATTTCTTGGCCGTCGCACTCCGGGCAGAAACCCGTAACTTTCGCGAATACCATAAGCCACGCTAGGCCACTTATCCGCCAAGCAGCCGACGCAGTCAATAGGAGGAAATATGGACCGCCAAGAACCGACCGCACCGCCAAGCGAAAACCCAGCCGACTGGACTGATGAGCAAATCGCCATCGCTAGGGCTGCCATCTTCGCTCAGATTGAGGCGGAAACGAGGGCGGACCGAGCCCGCCAAGAGGCGCGCCGACATGAATACCCGACCACCCAACGTAGCGCCAAAGGAGACCGTTAGACATGGCGACAACCCACCAAAATTTAGCAGACCGTTCAATCCTCGAGTTGCTCGAAAAAATACCTGCGCTCGTCGAGGCCGCCAAGACGCCAGAGGCGCAGACTGCGTTACTTGAACAGGCCGCGAGACTGCGCAACAGCCTCGGTAAGGGTCGGGCTCGGCGCAAGAGCAAGGCCGCCAAATACGAGAAGGTTAAGAACAGCGTCCTCGACTAGGCCGCGGGGCGCCCTGTCCCTCGGTTACCGCGTATTAGTTTGTGTGGTTCAATTGCCGCCTGTGGTTGTCCGCCGTTCCGTCCGCGTTGAATGCTTATTTAACGGTCTGAAGATATACTTTGCATCGCGGCATTGAATTTCTTTCCTCATGCAAATTTGCCGGAGGTGACCGTGGTCATTGTTGGCGCAATCGCTGCTATCGCCTTAGCCTCACTTCTAGTCATCAATGGAGCCTTTATGCTTGCATCTCCTCGTGCGTGGTTCGAGTTGCCGGATTGGCTTGCTGCTACTCGGGGGCCACTAACGCGCGAGAAATATTCTAGCGGTTGGGGCGCGGTACAAGTGCGGCTGACAGGTGCGGCATTTCTCGGAACAGTCGTTTGGGTCATCTATGACAAGTTTCTGTCTCACTGAGACAGCCCAGCGACCACTTCTCCGGTTTTCGGCTGCGTTTATCCGTACCTGGTACCAATGGTACGCTCCGTCACATGCGCGGGTTGACGAATGGACTTCAAGTTCATCATTGGTTGCAACAAGTCTTTCGGGACTGACCACGTGGTTTACGAACTATCGACAAATGGTTTCCGAACCCTGACATCGCAATCTGCATTGAATTGTGGCAACAAATTCGATGTTGGGAACGGGGTCAAGCTCTATCTTTGCGACGCGTGCAAGCGAGAAGCCGAGCGTGAGGGACACGTGTGATGAAGTCGTGACTCGTGTCAGTTCGCGTCTCGGGTACTTGCTAAGCGCGTAATCAGGCACCCAAGTTCATTGGTTTCCTGTTTGTTCCTTCGCTAGCACGGAAAACAGAAAGTGTTCGAATGCCGTGTAGGCCAGGACGCCTACCAGTGTTGCGGGAACTACCAGGGCAAGCGCAAAGGGCCATCCGATTAAGGGTAAACCGACTAATTCTAGGCACACCAT
>JBEKSZ010000140.1:0-15049 GCA_049516615.1 Candidatus Acidiferrum sp.
CCCGGCCACGGGCGTACGGCGATGCGCGGCGCACGCGCGGTGATTTTCAAAACGCCGAGGTGATCGTCGGACGGGATGAACGCGACGCGCTGGCACATTTTCTTGCAGGGATCGAGGAACGACCCGGCGCTCTAGCGGCCTTCGCGCATCCGACAATTGAACTTCCGGCTAGAGAAGACCTGATCGAGGCACCTCTTGAAATCGCGCAACTCGATGTACAAGCGCTGAACCCGACGGAAAGCGAAGCGAAATAGGCGGCGCCCGCCCCGGGGGAAACGAGTTTTTGAAAACAATACGACGACGGAGGAGAGAGCTATGAAAATGAATGGTGTCGGTATTGCCGTGCTTCTCGGCGGCTTGGCGATGTTCAAGCCATCCTCGATCCGCGCGCAAACGCCGCAGGAGGAAAAGAGCAAGACGGAAGCACACGCTAGCTCCGACGCGCACGAAGCGCGGCAGGTAAGGATTACCCCGCTGAAAATGCTCGTGGTACTCACGGAATATGAAGGGGACAAGAAAGTGAAGAGCCTTCCCTACTCGTTCATGGTGGACTCCGACAGAAACAGCTACCAGTTCACGAAAATGCGCATTGGGACGAGGGTGCCCGTATATACCGGCAAAGCGTCAGGGTCGACCGGCAAGGACGACGCCCTGCAGTACTTCGACGTGGGGACCAACATCGATTGCCGCGCCACGCGCGGCGATGCCGGCACATTTCGCGTCGAGTTGGTGATCGAACGCTCCTGGATCGAAGGCGAGGTTTCCGTTCCATCGCCGAAAGGCGCCGCGGACGACAAGTCTTCCCCTTCCGTGGACTTCAAGCAACCGATCATCCGGCAGTTTAAAACCGAGATGGAAGCGGCGCTGGCGGATGGGCAGACCGCCGAGATAACCCACGTCACCGATCCCCTGAGCGGCAAGCTGCTCAAGATCGAGGCTTCGCTAACCGTGCTGAAGTAGTGTCGCGCGGAGACTCGTACGCTTCTTCTCGGTCTTCCGCGCGGCTACTCGCTGCGCAGGATGGCGGTCAGCGCCGCGCCGAGGTCGGTGTACAGGAATTGGTAGCCGGACTCCTGTAACGCTCTCGGCACCACGCGCTCGCTCGCAAGCAGCGCGTCGGCCATTTCTCCGAATAAAGCGCGCAGCGCGAACGACGGGACGGTGAGAAACGCTGGACGATGCATGGCCCGGGCCAGCACCTTGGTAAACTCGGCATTGGTTACCGGTTGCGGAGAAACCACGTTGATTGCTCCGGAAACGGCCTGGTTTTCGAGGACGAAGCGGACCACGCGTACGACGTCCGCGAGAGCTACCCAGGACATCCACTGCGTCCCGGGCCCTAGCTTTCCGCCGGCGCCGACTCTAAACGGCAGCATCATCTGGCGCAGGGCGCCGCCGCGCTTGGCGAGAATAATCCCAAAACGCAAGCGCACCACGCGCACTCCAAGCGCCTGGGCCTTGACGGCCTCGGCTTCCCATTCTTCCGCGAGCCGTCCGAGGAAATCGCCGCGGGATCCGCTGTCCTCCGTCAGCAGCTCACTGCCGCGGCTCCCGTAATAGCCGACGGCCGATGCCGAGACGAGCACTCTCGGGCGGGGACTCATTTTCTCCATGGCGGCGACCAGGCCGCGCGTGGTTTCGACGCGGCTGTCGCGCAGGAGCTTCTTGCGATCGTCGGTCCAGCGGCCATCGGCGATGGACGCTCCAGCCAGATTTACGACCGCGTCGGCATCTTCGGCAGCGCGTCCGAAATCCCCGGACCGCGGGTCCCACTCAAGGTCGCAGCCCTGCTTGGCTTCTGGTTCGTCGACAACTCTTTTCCGCAGCAGCCGGCAGATCTCATGGCCATCGCCCGGGAGGAACTCGACCAAAGCTGTACCCACCAGGCCGGTGGCTCCGGTGATCAGAACCTTCATGAAACTCCTTGCGGGCCGAGCTTCCGCCTGGGATAGAACCACCCTGGCATTCGACCGTTGGATGCGCGTCTTGCCCGGAACGGACCCCGCCACGGCTTAACGACTTGGTAACTAGGTCTCGACTCTCGTACACGGACAAGGAGCAACTTTCATATCCCCCTGAGCGCAAAGGACTTTAACCGCCTTGGGCGCGCTGTCGCTATCAAATTCGGGGGGCCGTTTTCCCGCCACCCTTCCCCGACCGGAGTTCTCCGGGTTCACTGGTTCGCGGCCGGCAGCCGAGCGCTGCTGCGTCGCAACCATTCAAGCGTCTCGGCTTGCACTTCGGCGGCGTCCCCGAAGCCGTTGAACCATCGCACCTCCGCCTCGCGCCGAAACCAGGTCTGCTGCCGCTTGGCGTAGCGGCGGGTCGCTTGCTGGATGGCGGCGCGGGCCTGGGCCAGAGACATTTCGTTGCGCGCCACCGCGGCTAGCTCCCGATAGCCCAAGAAATCGAATGGTTTCGTGAATCCCGGAGCACCCGGCGCGGTTAGAGGGGACGGAACCGCGGCGCTGTTTAAGACCCGCGGTTCGCCGGCAAGTTCCGGAAAATCGCACGCTCCCGTCCGAAGCAGGCCGTTTACTTCCTCCTGCCAACCGATCGCCAGCATTCGGTCGATGCGAGCGTGAATGCGGGCGTAGAGGTCTTCGCGAGAGTGTTGCAAACCGATTTTGACGACGTGCCATCCGGTGAGCGGGTTGCGGCCCTGGTTGTGGACTTCGCTTAAGGGCCGATGCGTTAGGAGGCAGACCTCGAGGGCGCGGATCAGCTTTTGCGTGTCGGCTGGCGCAATGCGTTGCGCGGATTGGGGATCTAGGCGATTCAAGAGACGATGGAGATGGATTTCGCCGCGTCTCGCCACGCTGGCGCGCAGGCGATCACGGAGTTCCTCGGAGCGTTGCGGGAGATCGGCGAGGCCCTCAAAGAGGGCGCGCAGGTAAAGGCCGGTACCGACCGTCAGGATCGGGAGCTTGTTGCGGCGGCGGAGGTCAGCTAGAACCGCGAGAGCCATTTCGCGGTAGCCGCCGGCGGTTGCTTCTTCGCCCGGATCCAAAACATCGAGCAGGTGATGCCGCACTCCCTCGCGTTCCTTGAGCGTGGGCTTGCCGGTGCCGATGTCGAAACCGCGGTAAAGCTGGGTTGAATCACAAGCGATGACCTCGCCGTTCAGCTCCCGGGCAAGACAGATGCCCAGCGCGGACTTACCCGAGGCGGTGGGACCGAGAATGGCGACGAGCGGCGGCAGGGTGGCTGGTACGGTCATGGGGAGAAGCGTTGGCGCGCGGAGAAGAGCAGAATGATCCCTTCGATCCGTTCCCGTAAGACGCCGCCCGCAATCGGCTCGCGAACGAGCTTCACAACCACAGTCTATCAGCACCAGGCTTCGATGATCTTTTCAGAAGCAGCGCGCGCCTGGCGGGGGAAACTTCCGCAGTTACTCAGCCCGCCTTGCGGCATGCGGCGTCGGCGATCGCCAAAGGCCACCACCAAACACTGCGGCTACTGGGCTCCGGAGTTGGGATTGATGTTGTAGTAGTAGGTATAGCGCAACTCGATGAAAGGGCCGCTGAACTGGGGAGGAAGGCTCTCAAAGGGGTTGGAGGCGCGGATCGAAGAGTAGGCCGCGCGGTCCAGCGGCTCTTTGCCGGAATTGCGTCCGATTACGGGATCCGTCGAAGGCACGCTGCCATCGCGATTGATACGAAAGGTGAGAGAGACAATGCCTTTTTCGCCGAGGTCGACCGAGGAAGGCATTACCGCGACCCAGTTACGATAGACGGTCCAATAGACGCGCTGGAGATAACCGCTGAAATCCACGCCTTCATCGGGCGTGAGCATCTCAATGCCGCCAAAGCCCTGGCCGCCGCCACCGCGCTGGCCTAATCCTCCGCGATGAATGGGACCGCCCCCGACGATAGCCCTCGGACCGGACGGCCGTTCACCGCCGTGAAGCACGTCGTTGAGGGACTGGCCGGAGGTCGCCGATTGCGGCAGGCTCAGATGAGGATTGGGTACCGGCGCGTCAGGAGTTTCCAGCTTGAGCGTAGGCTTAGGCAGGTCGATCTTTTGCGCGGGCGTGTCCGGTGGCGGCGCGCTTTGCGCAACGTTGGGCTTGGCGACGGGAGCGGCGGGAAGCTCGCGCGGAACTTCAGGAGCCTTGGGCGGCGGCTCCGGTCGCGGAGTCGGCGGTGCGACTTTGGCCACCGCACGCGGATCCACCTTGATGTGCGGAGCCGGGGGCGCCGTGCTGCGCGGCTGATTCATTTCAAAGGCACCGGGCGGCAGGAGCAGCGTCATTCTGCGGGCGATTTCCTCCTGATTGGCGGGCGGCTTGCGATACGCAAAGATGGCGATCAAGGCGATGATGGCGACCGCGTGAACGATGACGGAAACAATGACCACCGCCAACTCCACCTTGCGGGCGGTTTCTTCTTTGGGGGTTTCAGCGACGAGATGCACTTCCCCGGACGTGAAGATGTCGGGAGAAACGATATCGGGAGGCGTGAATTCTGCGGGCGCAACGACCTCAGGCATTTTCGAGCCAAGAGGCACGGTGACGCGTTCATCGAGGTCGCTCGGTTGCGCCGGTTTAGAATAATCCTCGGTGACGCCGATGGCTTCGCGATTGATGTCGCGCGGGACAACCACGCGGGCGGAGATAGAGTCGAGCGGAAGATTGGCGGGGATGGTGCTGCGCCCGTCGAGAACCACGATGGGCAGCATGGCCGGGACCAGGGTGCGCTCGTCCATGGAAGTCGGACGGCGGCGGGTGGTGGGTTCAACGCCATTGACGGCGGGTGGCCGGGCATCGACAGGAACGAGGGTTCTCGGAATCATTGCGCTCTTTTTTCTGCGGGTTCGAGTGCGCCTGCTAGGAGCGCTGGCGGATTGCTGTAGAGATTGACGCTTTCTGCGTGGGCAAGGATGCTTGCCATCACGCGGCAGGCGAGGTCCAGGGCGGCTCGGCCGGCAGCCCCGTTCGTGACCGGCTGACGACGGGTTCTTACCGCATGGATAAAAGCTTCCAGCTCGGCGCGCAAAGGCTCGGTGGCCGGCGCGAGCAGCTTCTCAAACGTGAATTCGGGTTGCGGACCGGGACGCTTGACGCCGACTCTCAGCGCATCACGGCGGGCGTAATCAAGGGAGATGTATTCGTGCTGCTGGAAGAAGCGCATTTTGCGCACGCGTTCGGTGGAAACCCGGCTGGCGGTAACATTGGCGACCGCGCCGCCCGCGAACTCGAGGCGGGCGTGGGCGATGTCGACTTTGTCGGTGAGCACGGGAATGCCCACGGCTTTCACCTCGGTGACGGGCTGCTCGACAACAGCAAGAAGAATATCGAGGTCGTGAATCATTAAATCAAAGATCACATCGACGTCGAGGCTGCGGGGAGTGAAAACGCCCAGGCGGTGGACTTCGAAAAAGAGGGGGCGATTGACGATGGGCGCGACGGCCACCACGGCCGGGTTGAAACGTTCGACGTGGCCGACTTGCAGGATGCGATTGTAACGTCTGGCGGCGGCGATTAATTCGTCGGCTTCGGCGAGAGTGGCGGCCATGGGCTTTTCGACTAAAACGTCGAGGCCGAGAGCCATAAGTTGCGTGCCGATTTGCGCGTGGGAGACGGTGGGCACGGCGACACTGGCGGCGTCAGCGCGGCCTTGCAGCTCACTAAGGCTGCTGAATGCGGGGACACCAAACTCGGCCGACGCCGCGCCGGCTTTGCCGGGATCGGAATCGAACACGCCTACAAACTCGACATTTTCCATCGCGCGGTAGACGCGGGCGTGATTGCCACCAAACTCGCCGGCGCCGACCAGCGCGACGCGCGTTTTTAGAGAGGTATCCTGGGGCGCGGATGGATTTAGCGACGAGTTCATTTTTTGTTCTTTCCCGCGGGGACAGCGCTTGGTTCCAGGGCCACAGCGGGCGGAATCGCCTCAATGGCGATGCCCGCGGCATTTGCCGCTTCCAGAAGTTTTTCGCGATCAAACAGCAGAGTGCGGCCAGCGTCGATGGCCAACGCAGTCGCCCCGGCGGATTGCATCTCCAGGATGGTGGGGAGTCCGATGACGGGTACGTCAAAGCGCATGTCCTGCCCGGGCTTGCTGACCTTTATGACCACGAGGGGTTTTTCACTGCTGCGGCCGGCAGTGAGACGCGCGGCGCGAGCGATGGTCTCGTCGGTGCCTTCCATGGCTTCGACGGCAACGCATGCGCCATCAGAGACGACGATGGTCTGGCCGATGTCCATGGCGGAAATGTTTCTGGCGATGGCCAGGCCGTAGGCGATATCCGAGGCTTCTTGTTCGCTAGGCGATCGGTGGGTTAAGACCCTGGCCTCGGGCAGCAGCGGTTGCAGAAAGAGGGTGGAATCTACGAGGCGAATGCCTTCCTCTTCGAGGATTTTGGCGACCCCGCCGATGAGGGAATCGGTGTTTTTGCTCCTGAGGGAGAAAAGAAGTTTCGCGAGTTTCCAGTCGGGCTTGATGGAGCTGAAGATTTTATTGTGTTTTACCTGACCGGCCATGACGGCTTGCGTGACGCCTTCCTCATGCAGGGCGGCGATGGCTTTGCTGAGCTCCCCGAGGCTGACCCAATGGATGCGTTTGGCGATGGCCGCGAGTTCCGGAGAAGCTTCTTCCTTGATGGCAATCACCGCCATGTCGATACCCTGCTGACGCGCGCCTTCAAGGACTAGGAACGGGAAGCGACCGTTGCCGGCGATGAGGCCCCATCCGCTGGCGGAAAGTTTGGCATCGCTGATGGAGGCAGATTTCGGCATGGCCGGAGCGGCGAGCGGCACGTTATTTGACGATCCCGCGTTCCGCGGTTTCGATGAATTGGATCAACTCTTTTACGTCGGCGGAGGCGGACAGGGATTTTTTCATTTCTTCGAGAGCCTGCGAGGTGTTTAGTTTGGCGCGGAGCAGAAGCCGGTAGGCGCCTTTGAGGGCACTCAAACGCTCCGGGGAGAATCCTTTGCGCTGCAGGCCCACGGCGTTGATGCCGTAGCTGGTGGTTTGACGCTCGGTAACCACGCGGGAAAACGGCGGAACGTCCTGGGTGATGACCGTCGAAGCGCCGATGTAGGCATAGCGGCCGATGCGGCAAAACTGATGCACGGGAGAAAATGCGCCCACGGTCGCGAAATCTTCCACGGTGACGTGGCCGGCCAGAGTGGCGCCGTTGACAAAAATGGTTTGGTTGCCGATGTGGCAATCATGCCCGATGTGCGCGTAGGCCATAAACAAGCTGCCGCTACCGATGGTGGTTTTCCCGCCGCCGCCGACGGTGCCGCGGCTGACGGTGACGTATTCGCGAAAGGTGTTTCCCTCGCCGATGGCTAGGTGCGCTTCTTCGCCGGCGAATTTCAGATCCTGGGGATCGCCGCCCACCGAGCAGAAGGGATGAAAAATATTATTGCGGCCAGCAACCGTGGGACCGGTGACGACGGCATGCGGATGGACGACGCAGCCTTCGCCGAGCTGCACGTTTTCGCCGATGATGGCGTAGGCGCCGATGGTGACGCTCGGCGCGATCCTCGCTCCGGGCGCGATGATGGCTTGTTCGTGGATGGCTTGCATGGTCATTGCGAGACTTTTGCAGATTCCGCGGCGGAGGATTCGGCCTCAGCCGGGGCCTCGCGGTCGACCATGCGGCACATCAGCGTGGCTTCGGCGCAGAGATGGCCATCCACCGTGGCCTTGCCTTCGATTTTGCAGAAATCGCGGCGCCAGAAGACCAGGTTCACTTCAAGACGCAGATGGTCGCCGGGCAGAACCGGGCGACGGAAACGGGCGTCGTCCATGGCCACAAGGTAAAGCACTTTTTTGTCGCGGTCGGGGATTTCCAGCAGACACAGCAGGCCGCCGGTTTGCGCCATGGCCTCGATGATCAGCACGCCGGGCATGACCGGCTTGCCGGGGAAGTGGCCCTGAAAATAAGACTCGTTGATGGAGACATTCTTGATGCCTACGATGCGCTTCAGCGGTTCGAGCTCCACAATGCCGTCCACCATTAGAAAAGGATAACGATGGGGAAGAAGTTTTTGAATGGCCACCACGTCCATCAACATGCGTCTCTCCTGAAGCGATGCAGGGGCACCGGTCGCGCTTTGGGAATGCCTTGGCAAACTTCTTATTATAGGCGATTTGGCGGCGAATTTGCGACGGGGTTTTGCCAGACGAGACCGTTCCGCCTGGCGGGTTTTGCCTGGCAGCGATACCCCGGGGGACGGCACACGGGCCGGAAGGCCGACGCCAAAGGAACGTCTCGCGCTTGCTCCTCGGGGCCGGGCGTTGCTAGCATCGTCCCGGCGTGAGCGAGAAGGTTACAGCGAAACAATTGTTGCGGCGCTTGCGGGCGCGAACCGCCGAGATGGTGGCTGGTTTGCGGCGGCTGGTCGAGTGCGAGTCGCCGAGTCTCGAGAAGGCCGCCGCGGACCGCTGTTGCGGCCTGCTGGCCAAGCAGTGGCAGGGGCTGGGCGCGACGCTCGAGCGTTTGCCGCAACGCGAGCGCGGGGATCATTTACGGATCGTTTGGCACCCTGAGAAGGCGGCGGCGGCGCAGGTCTCCCGCCAGGTGCTGGTGTTGGGGCATTACGACACGGTCTACGCGAGCGGGACGCTCGGCAAAATGCCGTTTCTCGTAAAGGCCGGAAAAGCTTACGGGCCGGGCGTCTTCGATATGAAAGCGGGAATCGTGCAGGCCCTGTTCGCGTTTAAGGTCTTGCGCGAGCTGAAGATTTCGCCAAGCAAGCGGGTGGTGTTTCTGTGGACGTCGGATGAAGAGATTGGAAGCGCCTCTTCGCGTAGATTGCTGGAGGCCGAAGCGCTCAAAAGCAGCGCAGTGTTTGTGTTGGAACCGTCGTTCGGCGCCAAGGGCCTGCTGAAGACTTCGCGCAAGGGGGTGGGCGAGGCGGAGTTGATCGTGCATGGCCGGGCTTCGCATGCGGGATTGGCGCCCCAGGATGGCGTCAACGCCATTCACGAATTGGCGCTGCAAATTGCGCGCATCGAAAAATGGAACGATTTGAAACGCGGGATCAGCGTGAACGCAGATATCGTCGAAGGCGGCACGCGGCCGAATGTGATCGCCGACCGGGCGCGCGCGGTTCTGGATTTGCGGGCCCTCAGTGTTCTGGACATGGGCCAGGTGGAGAAGCGTTTACGGGCGCTGCGCCCCATCCATAAGGGCGCCAAGCTCGAAATCCACGGGGGTTTCGACCGCCCGCCGCTTGAAGGCAAAGCGAGCGCTGCGCTGTTTGCCCGGGCGCAAAGCATCGCGGCGGACATGGGCGTTGATCTCGGCCAGTGTTGTGCAGGCGGCGGTTCGGACGGCAATCTTACCGCGGCGTTGGGCGTGCCCACGCTCGATGGTCTGGGCGCGGTGGGGGATGGCGCACATTCTCCGGACGAATACGTGGTTGTAGGCAAGATGGCCGAGCGGGCAACGTTACTGGCGGCGATGCTGCAAGCTGGTTAGGAGCCTTGCTCACAGGTGTATATCGCGACTACGCAGCGCAGGTTGCCGATGAGACGGTTCTTAAAGAAAGCCACGAAGGGCGCCGCGTTCCGTTTCGTGACCGTGCTCCTGCTGCTCGCGGGCGGAAGCCGTGCGCGCGCGCAACAGTCCGACACGCCGGAACACGCCTTTTCGGTAACTCCGCACGTGGCAGCAACTCCCGTTGCCGGCGGGTAC
Organism: Candidatus Acidiferrum sp.; assembly: GCA_049516615.1. GTDB lineage: Bacteria > Acidobacteriota > Terriglobia > Acidiferrales > UBA7541 > Acidiferrum. The sequence goes on from JBEKSZ010000140.1 coordinate 9,661, forward strand.
GTGCGCTTGAGAATGGTGCGTGTCGTAGACCAAACGGGACTGACCGAACCGACCGAAGCGCTACGCATGCTGATTCCCGCGAACTGGAAGTTCGAGGGCCAGGTGAGATGGCTGCGCGAAAACGTTTCCTGTCCGGAAAATATGACGGCTCTGACGTTTCGCGCCGCGAGCCCCGACCAACGTTTCCCCCTCGAACGTTTTCCCGAAGCTTTCTGGACATCGGCCAACAACGCCCCGCGCGACGCCCTGCGGCGCAGAGCTTCCTGCCCCTTGCGCGAGCTGCTGAGCGCGGAAGACTATTTCAGCGAGGAGACTCTGCGGCAGGCGCGGCCGGGAGCCCACGTTCTCGCGGTAAAGGAATTGCCGGAATTTTCCAATGCCCAGAAAGAACAGATGGAGCGTGCCGATTCGGCGGCGCTGAGCCTTGGAAACGACACCACCGCCAGCGCGGACTCCGTACGCATCAACTACGAATACCTCAACGACGGGCAGATGGTCGAGGAAGCCATGGTCGGCACGATTTTCAGCATACGCAGCCGCTCGAACCTGTGGCCTCTTTTCGGAAAAGGCCCAAGATATGCGGACGTTTACGCGATTCACGCCGGCGACATTTATGTTTCGCGCGCACCAGAGAAAGACCCGCAATCTGGCATGGTGCTCGCGAGGATTCTGGTTTCCCTGCGCGGGAATCCGCGATGGTCGGCGGGACGCGACGATGTCCTCGAGCAGGTGCTGCGCAAGCGGCTGACGGCCGACGATCCGCTGCCGACCGGTAAGACCGAGGCTGCCACAGAGAAGAAGATAGCGGAATCTTACCGGCGGCAAGAGCAGTCGCACCTGACGCGCGCAAGACTGTACGATGCGGCGGTAAGGCCCATGCAGAGTTTTGTTCATCCCCTGAGCCAGGCGATTGTCGAGCTGAATGGCGGGTTCGCCTTCGCCTGGTGCAATGACCAAGATGAATACATCCTGACCAACGATGCGAGTTTCAATCCGGCGACGCAATTCCGGGAGAACTGGAGGCAGCTAGAGCCAGCGGCACCGGCGCGGCCGTAGAAATCCGGCCAGGAGATTTTCAGTGAAGGTAGTTTTTGCGAAGGAACTCGTCTGTGGATTGCGAGACATCGGCGCAATCGCTGTGCAGCACTTCACGTAGGGCGGATTCGGTAGGCTGGCCGGCGCCGATGCGGTCGAGGATACGCTCGACGTCGGTCATGCCATCCGCTTCGATGATATATTCGATGTTGGCCAAGGCCCAGGCGTAGGCATAAGCGGCCTGATCGCTGCTTAAGCCCATCCAGGACCCTTCGAGATGGCCGAGCGGGGCGGCGTGCCCGTCGGCGTAAACCTGCGTGAGCGTGGCGGCATTTTCGCTGCTGCGCTGGCCCTCCATCCATTGCGCGAGACCTTCCTGAATCCAGGTGGGGGCGCGCCCGCGGGTCTTTTGTCCCACAAAGCTGTGCGTGAGTTCGTGTTTGAGGACGCGGGAAAGTTCCGGCGTCATCGCAGTCAACCCTTGCACGGGGACGCGGATGCGCCCGTCGTTCAGTGCGCCAACCCATCCCGGAGCTTTGGTGATGTCCGCGAAGGACTGCTGGGTGTACAGAATCACGCCGATGGAGTCCGGCGGGGTGAAATTCAGCTCCGATTCGATGGCCGCGAAATGAAGCTCGAGGGTGCGCAGAACATCGCGCGCGAGGCCCGGCTCCGCCGCACCGCTGTATTTTAAGTTAAAATGCGCGCTTTCGTTCTCCTTGTAGCTGTCTTCTTCCTGTTTGTCGCGCAGGGCTTTGTCAAGAGCAGCCTGCACTTCCGGATCGGGCCGCAGCGCCAGCGAGCGCTTCCATTCCGCGACGGCTTGATCCATTTTGTTCATGCCGTAATAGGACCATCCGGAAAGTTTCGCAACATCGGGATTGTCGGGGGCCACGCGGCGCGCGCGTTCCAGATATTCGAGCGACTGCGTATACTCGCTGCGGCGCAAATGCAAATAGGCGACGTTCATCAGAAGCGCCGGTTCTTGCGGGGCGTAGGTCAGCGCGGTGCGCTCGTCGTTAAGCGCGCGCTCCATGTCGCCATGACTGAGCTCAAACATGGCCGCGGCATGGTGCGCCACGGCCGCAGGAACCTCGCCCGAGGAGCCTCCGGTGCGCGCCTGGCCTTCGAGTTTGGCAATGTACACGCGGTCGACCGCGCCATCGTGCACCGCGCCCTCAGCGATTTCGCCTTCGCCGCTGACCGGCGCAAGCGTCGGCGGCGTGATCGCCAGGCTCGCGGCGTCCGCTCCGCCCGGGCCGGGCATGGCTACCATGCCGCCTTTTTCGATGTGGTCGACGATGGATTTGGGCAGGGTAAGTTCGCCTGCGGAGGTCTGGTAGGTGATCTTTTCGCCGGTCTCGACGATGTTGGATGCGGAGATGCGCCGGCCGTTCTTGAGCACGATGGTATCGGCCGGGGCGGAAGCCGCGGCCAAGAGCAGGGCAGAGGCTACCATCGCCCAACGAATCGCGTCTAAACGCACAAGCACGGCCAACCGTCGCATACTACCATTCTAATGGGCTCCGGCTGGCGTCTGCGCATGAGCTTGTCACCCATTGCCGAAAATGACTACACTCGCGCCGCGCGTTGGCGCGTCAGCTGCCGAATCGCGCGCGGCGTGCTCCTCGTCTGCTGTCTGTCGACCTCGGCAAAGAGCGCTCCGGGAGCCAGCGAACGCACCGCGCACGAACTGTACGATGCGCTCAAGGCGCAACGCGTCGACCCCGCCGCGGTGTACCGTATTGAACCAGAAAACCGCATCAGCGTGCGGCGCGGGGACGCCACGCTGGCCTTTGACGAAGGGATCCTCGCGTTTTTCTCCGCGCTCGACGGCCAGATCACCGGCGCGGTTTTTTCCGGGCGCGGCCATGTGCTGGCGGCGCCGCGCGATCCCGTCGAGAAGCAGCAGATGGCGCGTTTCCTCAATGCCACCGTGCTTGACGAAGATTTCACTTCGGGGTATCTGCGTTTCACCGACGGCACCGCAGGCGAACTGATCGCGCAATTGAACAACGCAAACCTGGCCGCGGGAAATGACCCCGCGTTCGCCGCGCGATGGGAGAGCCTCGTCGCTGAATTCAACGCGGGCCAGACCTTACGTGTTCTCGAGAGCCTCCTGACGCAAAACCCCAAACCCTATTTCTATGCCGGTATCGAGGGCGCAGCCACCGGGGCCATGGATCTCTATTACGATCGGCAGCTCGAGGAGTCCTTTCTGCTGGGCCAGCCGCGGCGCGCTGCGGAAAACCAAAACGGGTATTACTACGACGTGTGGGTGTCCTACGCGCTTCCCGGCGACGTCGCTGCACCGCCTGGTTTCCGGGCTCTAACGTATACGCTCGACACCACCATAGCGCAGAACAAGGCGCTCGAAGCCACCGCCATCGTCGAACTCGAAGCCGTGACGGGCGGAGAACGAGTGGTGCCCTTTGCCCTCGCGCGGACCTTGAGTGTCGATCGCATCACCGACGAACAGGGCGCGCCGGTAGAATTTTTCCACAACGAAGGCCTCAACCCCCAGGAACGTAGCGGCCGCGGGACGGACGTGCTTTTCGCGGTGTTGCCCCGCGCCACTCCCGCCGCGCAGCGTTTTCGCTTGCAAATTCACTATCGTGGAAATGTCATCGAAGACGCCGGCAACGGCGTCTTGGTAGTGCAGGCGCGCGACAGCTGGTATCCCCATATTGGCGACACCGCGGCTTTTGCGCGATACGAACTGACCTTTCACTGGCCGCACAAAATGCAACTCGTGGCTACCGGCATGAAAACCGACGAGCACATCGATGGAGAATATCGTGTCGGCCGCTGGCACACTGATGATCCCATTCCGGTAGCCGGTTTTAATCTGGGGGAGTATGCCTTCGCTTCCGTCCCAGCGGGAAATTACACCGTGGAGGTGTACGCCAACCGGCAACTGGAGGAGGCCCTGCGCGACCGCATGCAACCCCCGATGGCCCTCAGCGAAGGCCAGTTGCGATTCGACAGACACGGAGCCATTGCCGCCGAGCATATCGGCGAAACGCCGCCGCCGAGCCCGGCGAGCGCGCTGAAGGAACTGGGCAAGGAAATTGACAGCTCCATTCAATTCTACGAGCGGTTCAGCGGACCGTTCCCTTTCCGTTCGCTGTGCGTCTCGCAGATTCCCGGTAGTTTCGGACAGGGTTGGCCCGGTCTTTTGTACCTTTCCACCTTCGCCTATCTCCCAGCGGAAGCCCAGCGGCAAGCGGGAATCTCGTCGTCCGGCCAGGAGCATTTCACGCAGTTGATGCCGTTTCACGAAGTGGCCCACCAGTGGTGGGGAAATCGCGTGGGCTGGTCGAGCTACCGCGACCAGTGGATCGACGAAGCCATCGCCACCTACCTGGCGCTTATGTTCTCCGACAGCCGCAAGGCGCAAGATCACCAACTGCGCGTCTGGCTTGAGCGCTTTCGCGAATCACTGCTGGTTAAACCGGAAAACCAGAGCGCCGCCGTGGCGGATACCGGCGCGCTCACGCTCGGCTCGCGACTGGACTCCTCGAAAGCGCCGCGCGATTACGACGTGCTGATCTACTGCAAAGGGGGCTGGGTCATTCATATGCTGCGCGAACTACTGCGGCAGGGCCAGGCGCAGGATCCCGACGCACGCTTCAGGGCCCTCCTGCAAACGCTGGCCACAAAATACGCCTACCGCGCGCTCTCGACCGCCGAACTGCAAAAGGAAGTGGAGGCGGTGATGACCCCTTCGATGGACCTTGAAGGCGGGCATTCCATGGAGTGGTTTTTTGACGAATGGGTACGCGGAACGGGCATTCCGCACTATCGTGTCGAATTCACCGCCAAGGCCGCAGAAAAGGGGTATCTCGTAAAGGGCACACTGACGCAAAGCGGCGTGGCGCGCTCGTTCATCGCACCGGTGCCGATCTATGCCGCAAGCGGAGCGAACCATGCCGTTTATTTGGGTACGGTCACCGCCGAGGGTGCGAAAACTGCGTTTCACTTCACCACCCTAACGCTGCCCGGTAAACTCCTCATCGATCCCGGGATGACCCTCCTCTGCGCGACCGACTAGCCAGGAAGGAGGCCAGCAGCCGCCCCCCAAGCTGCGCCCCCCGGGCAGGCCTGCAGCGCGCAACTTATTTGAACTTGTCGAAGATTTTTTGTTTTTCGAGCAGGGCACTGTTGGGGCTCAACTGCGCCCGTCCGTCTTCGCCGATGATGTAAGGAACTCCCAAGGGGTCCACCGGCGCGCCGCCGAGCAAGCCGCTCTGCGTCAATTGGCTGATGGCCGTCGCGCGGTGTCCAAAGCGCTTCTCATACTCCCGAGCCAGCGCATCGATCTGCCTGCAGTCCTCCCCGGCCCGCAGCAATT
>JBEKSZ010000141.1:0-19722 GCA_049516615.1 Candidatus Acidiferrum sp.
CGAGCCGTCATCGAGTGTGACTTGCAATTGACTGCCCACGGGTTTTGCCGATCGCACCGTGCGACCGCAGGTCATCTTGATCGGCTCAAGGCGCGGTTTCAGCCAGCCAGCGCCTGCGGGGCGGATCGATCTTTTTCGCAGATAGTTCTGGCTGTCGCGGGGCAACATGCGCAGGAGCGCTGGCCGGGACACGAGGTTGCTGATGCCTGCCGGGCCCACGTCGGTCCAGGAGTACGCAAGCTTCGAGATGGGGCCGAGGCTTTTGATCTTTTTTCGCCAGCCCAGATACTTGGGCATTCCGCCGCGAATCAGGAGTTCCACGGCAGCGCCGTTTTCCGCCAGAAGGGCAGCAGATTCAAGGGCACTCTGCCCGCCCCCAACGACCGCAACGGTCTTGCCCCGAAACTGCGCGAACGGAACATTTTGCGAGGAGTGGGAAACCAGTTCGCTCGGGAGATTCGCGAATTCCGCCGGGCGTCGCGCGAAGGGACAAATGCCCGCGGCGACGATAACGCGGCGCGATTTGATCAATTCGCCGTCGGCGAGAGTCAGGCGAAAACCGGCCCCATCCGTCTCAATGGTGGCAATCTTTCGCGTATCGAGGTTCGGGACGGCTTTGCGCTGGAACCATAAGCCGTAATTCACGAAGCCTGCCAGCGGCACGGGCGAGGAAAACTGGTCTTTGGTTTCGGCTTGATAGGCTTCTAGGGAGAATTCGTGTTTCGGATCCCACAGCTGGGACGCGCCCCAATCCGAACGAAGCAACATTCCCGCGGGCATCTGGTTCTTCCAGAACCACATGGGATCGCCGAAAACGCGCACCCCGAGTCCCGGAATGGCCCGAAGGTGCGCCGCGGTGGCGAGAGCGTATGGTCCGGCACCCAAAATCGTAACGTCTTCTGTCGTCATGCGTCCGCCTCTGACGGATTAACCGTTGCCGATCCTCTTGTGAGACTTCCCAAGCGAGACCGGTTCCCTATTGATTCTAGCTTATTCTAGGCGGGCAGAAGTCGCGGCCAGCCGATTTGTGAGGCGTATGTTGCTGAAAAGCTAAGACATAATTGTGCGCATTGGGTCTGGGTGATGAGCAACTGCTTGTCGTCTTGGCTGGCGGGCGCCGCATTCCCTAAACGCACGTTCTAGCTAAGAGATCTTGATGGACGCGGCCTTGCGCGCGATCAGAATAAACCCTTTTTCCGTAGCGCCGCGCTCGAGTTCCTCAAGGCCGCTTCGCGCTTCAGCCGCTTTCGGCGATTTAGAATTGAGCTGCGCGAGGGCCAGGCGGGACTCGAGTTCGCACCCGAGCAGACCGGCGCTCGCCGCTTTGGCCACGCTGCTCTTAAGTTGCGCGTTGGCAACGGTACTCTTGCCCGTGGCGGCGTCAATGGCCGCGCTGGCGACCGAGAAATCGAGCCGCGTCGCGAGGCTTTGCGTGGCCCGCAGTTGCGCGCTTTCGGCGAGGCGTTCCCGGTCGGCGGCCTCCACCTTTCCTTGCGCCAGATACGCGCGTATCAGGACGGCGGCGGCAGAGAGCTCATCATCGCGGTAGTGCATCTTGCGAAAATCGTCACGCGCTGCCTCTGCCAGGGAAACCGCCTCGGCCGCTTTCCCCTGTTCTAGCGAAAGCTGCGCGATGACCACCTCGGTCTGCGCGGCACTGCGTTTCTCGCCAATTTCCTTGCGCGTGGCGAGGGACTGATTTAAATCGCTTTCTGCGGTAGGGAAGTCGCTGGCGATGAGCGCGAGCTTGCCGAGGTTGAAAAGCGCGTACGCCGTGCTGCTTTTGTCGCCGTCAGTACGCGCGGCGGTCAGACTCTCCTGGTATTTCTGTGCCGCGGTTTTCAGATCGCCTTCCTGCTGCAACACGTCGGCCAGGCTCAGCAACTTGTCTGTCGGCGCGGCTTGGCGCCCGGCGGCGAGGTCCACGGCGATGGCTTGCTCGAGAGCTTTCCTCGCCTCCGTAGGCTGGCCCTGGGCGTAAAGCACGGTGCCGACCGCGGCGGTCGAGGTCGCGATGCCGCTCTGATCGTTTACCTCGCGAAAGATCTCGAGGGCCTGCTCATACGTTTTTTTCGCGGCCGTCAGGTCTCCACGGTCCAAGAAATTACCGCCTTCATTGATCAACACTTGGGCGCTGTCGGGCTTGTCGCCCACGTCATGAAACCCGAGCAGCGCCTGCTCCCACAGCCTCTGCGCGCCATCGAGGTCGTCCTGCTGTTTGAGGACCAGCGCCATATTGTTGAGCGCGGAAGCCTCGGAATGGCGACTCCCGATTTCGCGGGCAATGTTTAGATCTTCCTTGTACTTTGCGAGCGCGCCCGGCAAGTCTCCCTGGTCCGCCAGAATGTTGGCTTCGACTTCGATAGCACCTTGTTCGCCGTGGCGGTCATGCGAGGCCACATAGAGGGAGCGAGACTCGGCTGCGGCGGAGCTTGATTCTGTCAGCTTGGCGAGACTCTCGAGTGCCTGGGCTTTGACGAGTAAGGCGCGCGCCGCGATCGGACTAGCGCTGTTGGCTTTCGCCTTGGCGACTGCCGAAGACGCGGAATCGACGGCCTGCTTCAGGTTACCGAGCGAAAGTGCGGCGTCGGCGGCCGTCAGGTCGATGCGCGGGTCAGCCCCGCCCGGAGGCGGCAAACGGCGCAAAGACTCGATGACATCCATCGAAGCCTTCGCCTGACCCGCGGAGATCTGGGTTTCGGCCAGGGCCAGCCCGTATTCGGAATTGTCCGGGAAGAAGCCAAAGAGCGTGCGGTAGCTTTCTATGGCGTGATCCCATTCCTTGTTTGCCGCGCGGAAGCGGGCCTCTACGAGCAGGCGATCTTCGCGCGAAAGGCGCTGAGAAAGGTTGAAGGCATTCTGCGCGGACTGGCGGGACTTCTCATCGTAGCCGAGGGCGGCGTAAGCCGTGGACAGGGCCGAGTGAATCATCGCGGAATTCGGATCGGCGATCGCCGCTTTTTGCAGCAGGTCGCGAGCTGCCACGTTATCGAAGGTGCGGAGCTTGGCGACGCCTTCGGCATACAAGCGTGTGGCTTCCGGCGTCGCGGGCATCGCCGCTTTCACTTCGGCGCTTTGCTCGAGCGAGACGCCCGTGACACCAATCTTGTCGCGCAGTTCGGCGCCGACGTCTTTGGCCAGCGCATCGAGATCGCTGCCCTTTTTGGATACCGAAGCGAGCGTGGTGCCTTGCGCCGCGTCCTGCAGGCGCGCATCGATACGGGTTTCTCCGTCCGGCAGCGGGACGAAGGAACCGATGACGATCAGATCGGCGCTGAGGTTGCGGTAAATCTTCTGCAGCGTGTCCTGGCCGTAGGAGTCGGCATCGGGCAAGACCAAGCCGGCTTTCATCTGGGCAACTTCTTCTCCGGAAACGGTGCGGAGTTGTCCACCTGCGCCCATTTCCGTGGTGAGCATTTCGCCGAGCGCGGTCGATTCCCAGTCCTTATCGCGCTGCCCGGAAATATTCTTGAAACCTAAAACAGCAACCGAACGGCGGACTTTAAGCGGCGCGCCGGCTGCGGCGGTCGAGGACGACTCGGCAGCATCGCGATGGAGGAGTTTGCTGCGGAGGCTGCCGAAGTTGCCGGCGATGGCTGCGCCTGCGGCGACCACGAGGAAGAGAGCAGCGGCGAGTGGCCACCATTTGGTGAGCTGGGCTGCCGGCCTTGCTGGCGCTGCGGAGGTGCCCGGCGCAGGCGCCGCGGCCGCGGCTTCCTCACTCCAGGCCCGCATCGTGGCCGACGACGGGCGGTGATGGCCGGAGGCGCTGATGCCTTCAAGCGCGGCGCGCATTTCTCGCGCGGTGTGATAGCGGCTCGCGGGATCTTTCTCGAGCGCGGTGCAGATGATGCTCTCAAGGCCCGGCGAAATATGCGGATTGAGAATGCTGGGCGCGTCGGGAGTCTTGTGCAGGATGGCGCCCATGACTTCCGCGCTGCGGGCTTGCGGAAATGGGCGCTTGCCCGTGGCCATTTCGTACAGCACTGCGCCGGCCGCGAAGATATCGCTGCGCTGATCGACAGTCTGACCGCGCAATTGTTCGGGCGACATGTACGGGACAGTGCCGGCGAGGCTGTCGTTTTCCGTGGGCACCGTTTGCGTAAGGTCCGTCGCGAGGTCCGGCTCCATGAGGATGGCCAGGCCGAAGTCCAGGATTTTCAGCAGGCCATTGGGCATGACCATCAGGTTGCCGGGCTTCAAGTCGCGGTGGATGATGTTCTGTTCGTGGGCGGCGCTGAGCCCCTCGGCAAATTGCACCCCGAGGCGGAGCACTTCGAGTTCAGGGAGCGGGCCGCGGCTGAGTTTCTCCTTGACGGTCGAGCCGGGGATCAGCTCCATGGCGAGAAAATCGGTATCCTCGTGCGAGCCGAACTCATGCACGGTTTCGATGTTCGGATGATTCAGTTTGGCGAGCGCCAGCGCTTCCTGGCGGAAGCGTTTGCGGGATTCCTGACTCGAGATTCTGCCGGGCGGAAGAACTTTGAGGGCCACGTCGCGATCAAGTTGCTCATCGTGCGCACGGTACACCACCCCCATGCCACCGGCGGCAAGCTTGGCAACGACGCGATAGTGGCCGAGCGTTTGCCCGATCATGGAGCGGCGCGGAAACCTCTGGGCCGGAATGTTAGGTGGGGCGTGTTGCCAAGTCAATGGCGGTTGGGCCGGGGGACCTGGGGTGAGCCCAATCTGAGGCTCGGACGGTCGTAAATAAATGATGAATAGGAGGCTATTTAAGTAATCGGGAACCCATAAAGCGTTGAGTACCACGCATCACAGTACCGGTATTTCTCGGACCTTTTGCCACCTTTAGCCAGGGAACGGTTTGTCATCTTATTTTTACTTTGGCAAATGGCGGTTTGCCGCTAGAATATGCGCACTCTCCCCGGCTTCCACTGTTGACTGGCACGAAAGGCGCCCATGCCCTGCCATTTGCTCAAGCGAGTTTTGTTGCTGACATTGTTGTGGACCCCTCTAGCGGCGGCGCAAAATACCATTTCGACCGTCGTCGGCGGCAATTCGCCGATGGGTATCGCGACGCAAGCGGACGTAATCACACCGAGCGGGGTCGCCCTGGACAGCCAGGGCAATCTCTACATAGCGCAAGGTGACGGCTCGCAAATCCTCAGAGTCACACCCGGCGGCGTGATCAGCGTGTTTGCAGGCGGCACTTACCTTGGATTTGGCGGCGATGGCGGCCCTGCAGCGAGTGCCTTGCTTTCCTTGCCAGTCGGCATCACCCTGGACTCCAATCAAAACATCTTCATCGTCGACTCGGGCAACAACCGCATCCGTCGCATCGATGCTCACACCGGAGTCATCACAACCGTCGCCGGCAGCGCAACACAATGTCCGGGCGGTGCTAACCAGGCCTGCGGTGACGGAGGTCTCGCTACCAAAGCAAGTCTATCGGGGCCGGAAGCCATTGCCTTCGATACGGCGGGCGATATGTTCATCGCCGATACCCTTGACGATCGCATCCGCCGCGTTGACGCGATCACGGGGAATATCACCACAGTGGCAGGCACCGGAGCCCCATGCTCGACCACGGGGTGCGGTGATGGTGGCGCCGCTACTCTGGCCACACTGAACCAGTCGAGCGGTGTCGCCGTGGACGCCAATGGCGACATCTTCATCGCGGACTCTGTCGGCATACGCCGCGTCGACGCCACCACAAAAATCATCACCACCATCGCGACTCCGCCTGATGATGTGAGCTTCCTGATTTTCGAGTCTTCCGGAAACTTGCTGGCCGTCGGCCTCACAACCGTTTATCGCGTCAACCCTACAACTTTCGCGACGACCACTCTTGCAGGCACCCTTGGCTCCCGCGGCGATACCGGTGACGGCGGGCCCGCGACCAGCGCCTCCCTGAACATTCCGTTCAGCGTGGCGGAAGATCCCGGCGGAAACCTTTACATCGGGCAGTTTGCAAATCGTGTTCGCAAGGTCGATAACTCCGCTCAGCACGTCATCACGACTTACGCGGGCGGGGGTTCGGGCGGCGATGGGGGGCCAGACCTCAACGCGATTCTCGGCTTGCCAAACGGCGGCACCATCGACGCCAACGGAAATGGGTTCATCGCGGACCGGGTGAACAACCGTATCCGACGCGTCGACGGCTCGACGCAGGTGATTACCACCTTTGCAGGTAGCGGCGAACCAGGCTCTTCGGGCGACGGCGGTCCCGCCACGAGCGCGACCCTCTCGCTGAGCGAGTCCTCTGAAACCGGCGTCGTTGCCGACTCTTCCGGCAACATTTACTTCGTCGACGGAGTCGACGCGGTCCGTGTCGTCTCGGCCAGCAATGGCACTCTCTCGCGGTACGCCGGCGGCACCTTCTGTAACACACCGACCAAGCCATGTGGTGACGGCGGTCCCGCAGCATCCGCAAGTCTGTCCGATCCAGCTGGGCTGGCATTTGACGGCAACAACAATCTGTTCATCGGTGACTCCGTCGACGAGCGCGTGCGTCGGGTCGACGGCTCGTCCAAAACGATTACCACCATCGCCGGCAACGGCACTGTCTGCGCCACACCCACGGCCGCCTGTGGCGATGGCGGCCTGGCCACTTCCGCCAGCATAAGTCCAGTCGGCATCGCCTCGGATATTTCTGGAAACGTCTACATCGCCGACGATCTCGACAATCGCGTCCGCCGCGTTGACGCCACCACGCAAGTAATCACCACCGTAGCGGGAAACGGCACCACCTGTGCCACTCCGGGAACGGGCTGCGGCGATGGCGGCGCCGCCACCTCCGCGCAGCTCACCAACATCGAGACCGTGGCCCTTGATTCTGCCGGCAATCTCTTCATCGCCGACCAGAACGTAATCCGCCGGGTGGACGCCACCACGCACACCATCGCCACCATCGCCGGCAACGGAACCGCTGGCTTTAGCGGCGACGGGGGCCCGGCACGTTCCGCCAGTCTGAACCATCCTTACGCTCTTTGGGTCGATCCCAGCCAAACCCTGTACATTGCTGACACCCTGGACAACCGCATTCGCCGGGTCGCGCTCGCGCCCACCGCCACCTTCAGCGGCAATATCGCGAATTTCGGTTCGTTAATCGTTGGCGCCACAAGCCCCGGCCAGACCATTACGCTTACCAACACCGGCAGCGATACCCTCAGTCTCTCCTTCGTATTCAGCGGCGCACCCTTTGCCTCAACCAATACATGCGCGAGCACCAACAACGCGCTCGCTCCGCTACAAAGCTGCACTTTCACCGTGACCTTCAGCCCCACAAGCGCCGGTGAGTTTGCGGGCAGCCTGGAAATAGCTTCGAACGATCCTGTTACTCCTGCCACGACGTTTTCCTTCGGCGGCGCAGGCTCCGCCACTGCTCTTACTTCCATCACGCTTACCCCCGCGAACCCCTCGATTGTCGCCGCCTCCACGCAACAGTTCACCGCCACCGGAAACTATAGCGGCGGCAGCACGCAGAATCTCACCGCGAGTGTGGCGTGGACTTCCTCGAACACGTCGGTCGCCACGATCAAAAACAGCGGAACTGCCACCGGAGTCGTGGCCGGCTCCGCCACCATTCGGGCCGGCAGCGGATCGATCAACTCCTCCACCACGCTGACCGTCACTGCTCCCACACTTCTAGGTATCGAGTTCGCGCCCGCAGCCGCTTACCTGCTTCCTAAGCAGATCCAGCAATTCACGGCCACCGCGGTTTACAGCAACGACACGCAAGTGGACGTTACGAACAGCGTGGTTTGGAAGTCCTCCAACACCGCCGTTGCTACGATCAACGCTTCCGGTCTGGTCACCGGCATCGCCGTCGGCGCTACCCCCGCCGCCATCAGCGCTGTCCTCGGCTCCACGAGCGCGACGAATTCCTCCACCGTCGCGGTCACGACCGCAGGATTTGTCTACACTAGCAGCGGGCTCAATGAGCCCCGTTACGCGCATTCCGCGGCACTCCTCCCGAATGGCAGCGTTTTAATCGCGGGCGGAATTAACCCTGCGAGCGGATTTACCAGCAGCGCAGAGCTTTACGATCCTGCGACGGAGACTTTCAGCGATACCGGCAGTTTGAACAACCCGCGCTACTTTGCGACGGCTACTACCCTGAACAATGGCACTGTGCTCATCGCTGAAGGAAACGGCAGTGGCACCGCCGAGGCCCCAGCCGAGCTTTACCATCCCTCCACCGGGGAATTCACGCTGACGGGCACCCCGACGGTACAGAGTCTCTACGGTTCGGCAACTCTGCTCGCAAATGGCAAGGTACTTCTCGTCGGCGGCCTTTCGCCCAGCACAGCTGTACCGCTTGCTATCGCCGAGCTTTACGACCCCTCGACCGGGCAGTTCACGCAAACTGGAAGTTTGAACGATGCGCGCTACCTGCACGCCGCGGTCTTGCTCAATAGTGGCGAGGTGCTGATCGCCGGCGGCGCGGGCACAAATGGAGCTCTCACCAGCGCTGAGTTATACAATCCGAGCACCGGTTTATTCACCACCACGGGAAGCCTCAACTCTGCCGCGGAGTTTGCCGAGGCCACTTTGCTCAACAGCGGTAAAGTGTTCGTCGTCGGCGTGGGCAGCATTCCGGAAATTTATGACCCGTCCACTGGCAAGTTTACGAACTCCGCCAGCGGTGCGCTTGTTGTGGGCACCTTGTTCGGCGGGAACACCGCGCCGCTGCTGAGCAATGGCGACCTCCTGCTCGTCGGCGATTACCTCGGCACCGACCTCTATAATGGCGCGATTCTTTACAATCCCGCGAACGACACGGCTGCTAATACCGGCGACTTAAATACCAGCAGGGTCTACGAGACCACGACGCTGCTAAATAATGGGCAAGTTCTGGTCGTTGGCGGATTGAGTCTGGTGACCGACACGGGCTCTGTCTTGGGCTCCGCCGAGTTGTACACTCCCGGCTCTTTCGTTCCCCCAAACCTCACCTCGATTGCTGTCACGCCTGCCGCGCCAACAGTGCAGATTGGCAATTCGCAGGTCTTCACCGCCACCGGCACGTTTGCCGGCGGTGGGACGCAAACGCTGCAGGCGGTCAACTGGAGCAGCTCGAATCCCGCGGTCGCTACCATTACGAATCGCGGCGCGGCCTTTGGCCTGGCTGCCGGTACCACCACCATCACCGCGTGCGCGGGCTCCACGTGCGGCTCTACGCTCCTGACGGTCAGTTCGGGCGCCGCGCCGACACTGACATCCATTACGGTCACTCCCGCGAATCCCTCGGTGCCCAAGGGCAACACGCAGCAGTTCACCGCTACCGGAAACTACAGCAATGGCAGTACGAAGAATCTCACCGGCAGTGTTACTTGGGGTTCGACTACCACGTCCATCGCTACGATTACGGGCGGCGGTCTGGCCACCGGCGTGGCAACCGGCACCTCGACGATTTCCGCTACCTCCGGTAACGTGGTCGGTTCGACGACACTCGCAGTAACGAGCGCGGTCCTTGTGTCGATCGCGATCACGCCCGGCAATCCCTCGGTCGCCAAAGGATTGACGGAACAGTTCACGGCCGCTGGAACATACTCGGATGGCTCCACGGCCAATATCACAGGCAGTGTGACTTGGAGTTCGGGCACGGCGGCAACGGCCTCGATCACTGCAAGTGGCCTGGCAACTGCTCTTGGGGTCGGAACCTCCACCATCAAAGCGGCCTCAGGTGCCATCTCTGGCTCAACTTTGCTGACTGTGACCGGTCCGACGCTCGTCTCCATCACGGTTACGCCGGCGAATCCCTCGATTCCGAAGGGCACGACAGAACAGTTCACGGCTACCGGGACGTACAGCGACAGCAGCACCAAGAACATTACGGGTAGCGTAACGTGGAGCTCGGCGACAACGGGTGTGGCGACGATCACGTCCGGCGGGTTGGCCAGCGGCGTTGCAGTTGGGACTGCGACGATTACGGCCACTTCAGAGGCCACGGCGACTTCCACGAAGTTGACGGTGGGGCCGGCGAACTTAGTCTCGATTGCGGTGACCCCGGCGAGTCCGTCGATTACGAAAGGGACCACCCAGCAATTTACGGCCACCGGGACTTACAGCGACAGCGCAACGCAAAATATAACCGGGACGGTGACATGGAGCTCGGCGACCACAAGCGTTGCGACCATCACCTCAGGCGGTTTAGCCAGCGCGGTTGGCACGGGAACATCGGTCATCAAGGCAGCTCTCGGCGCGATATCCGGCAGCACCACGCTCGCGGTAACGTCGAGTTCGGTAACGCTGGAGTCCATTGCGGTTACGCCGGCGAGTCCGTCGATTGCGAAGGGGGCCACACAGCAATTCACCGCTACGGGAACCTATAGCGACAGCAGCACGAAGAATATTACAGGCAGCGTGACGTGGAGCTCGGCGACGACAGGCGTGGCGACGATTACGTCCGGGGGACTGGCGACGGGCGTCAGCGCGGGAACATCGGTGATCAAGGCGACGCTCGGGGCGGTGAGCGGCGCGACGACGCTGACGGTTACGCCCGCTGCGGCGTTGCCCACACTCACCATCGCGAAGGCCGGCAAAGGAAGCGGCACGGTAACCAGTCAGGTGGCGGGCATTACTTGCGGAACGGGTTGCGTGGCGCAGTTCCCGGTGGGCACGGTGGTCGTGTTGACGGCGGTGCAAGCGAAGGGCTCGACCTTTACAGGATGGGGCGGGGCTTGCACCAATGCCGCGGGCAGCTGCACGGTGACGTTGAAGGCATCGCTCAGCGTGACGGCGAACTTTGCGCTGGTATCGCCCGCGCCGCCCGCGGGCCCATTTGCCTACGTGCCGGTCTCGACGGCCAATGTGCTGTCGATCTTTGATCTTTCGACCAATCTGCCGGTGACCAACGTTGACATTGGGCATGCGCCGTTTGCCGCAGAAGTTAGTCCGAGTGGGTCGGCGGTGTATGTCAGCAACTCGAACGACGATACGGTTGCGGTGCTCGATCCTCTAAACAATACGATCGTGGCGACGATTCCGGTGGGGCCAATTCCTGGTGGTCTTGCGATTACCCCGGACGGTTCGCGCGTGTATGTTTCAACGCATGGGTCGAATGCGGTTTCGGTGATTGATGCGGCAACAAATACCGCGATTGCGTCCATCCCGGTGGGGGCATATCCCTTCCTGCTCGCGGCCAGTCCGGACGGGAAGACCATCTACGTGACGAATTTCAATGGGGCGTCGGTGTCGGTGATCAGCACGGCTACCAACACGGTGACCGGGACGATCAAGGTTGGGCAGGCGCCGCAAGGGATTGCCATCAGTGCGGACGGCAAGACGCTTTACGTGGCCTGCACGAATTCGAACCTGGTGGATGTGATCAGCACCGCGAGCAACACCATCACCACTACGATTCCTGTTCCCCACGGGCCGCTCGGGATTTCGCTCTCGCCCGATGGGACGAGAGCGTTTGTCAGCGAGTATTCTGGGGCGTCGACGGCGGTGATCAACCTGGCTTCGAACACGGTGGTCGGGTCGGTCGTGGTGGCGACGAATCCCTACGGCTCGGCGTTTACTCCGGACGGGGCGTTTGTGTGGCAGACCAATTCCACGGCGAAGGTGGTTTCCATTATTTCGACGACCACCGACGCGGTGGTGGCGACGGTCCCCGTGACGGGAAGCGCGTTTAACGTGGGGATCGGAGCCTCGGCGCCGATGTCCGAGACGATTACGCAACCGCTCAGCCCGACATCGCCGAACCAGTTTAATTTTGGGCCGCACAACATAACGGTGACCTATCCGCCGGGGACGAATTTCTCCGGCGTGAATATGACGGTGGTGGCGGCGCAGGCGAATCAGCAAACCTTTAAGCAGCGCGTAGGAAGTACGGCGTTTGCGGGTGCCACGTGTGTGGTGTACTCGGGAGCGGGCGGCAACTGCGTGGACTATCAGATTACCTGCGCGTCGAGCGGCGGCGGGACGATCAGCTGCCCGAGTGTGACCACGCCCACGATCGAGGTGAAGTCGAGCTTCGATACCCAGCAAAGCATCGTCAATCCCGGCTTCTTGACCACGCCAATAGGCACCAACGACTGGACGAACATTTTTGAGTCCTTCTACCTGCAGCGCATTGACCCCACGATGAAAGGGCGTACGCGCTCCTTCTCGGAGTTTGTGGCCGTGGACCTCGGGGCGAGCAACGCGCAGGGTGCCGGCACGTTGCGTCTGCTCGACCCGCTGACCGCTACGGACGAGCGTATGTTCCCGGCGGGGACGACCATTCCCGTCGAGTTCACGCTGACTTCGGTCGGCAACCCGGCGAGCCCGGTGACCGATGCCACGGCGGGTATCTCCGTGGTAGAGATCAGCAACGGTACGGGCAATCCCACGGCGAACATCGTGCTGGACGCGCCGGCGTCGTTCACCTATGCGGGCGGACACTACTCGTATTCGCTCGGCACGACTGGCTATGCGCCCGGGACTTACGTGCTCACGATCTATGGCAATGCCTTCCCGGCGCAGCAGGTCGAATTTGTGGTCCCGGCCGCAACGAGCGGTGCGCAACTGACCACCACGGTCGAATCGCTGACCGTCAATAAAACCACCGGTCAGTATTTGGCCACCATCAAGATTGCCAACAGCGGGGGAGCGGCGGCCAACGGCGTGACGGTGACGGCTTCCGCGCTCAACTCGGCCGCGACGGTGACAGCGATGCCACTCAGTCTCGGAGACGTCGCTGCCGGAGCGTCGACGACCGCAACGCTGGCTTATCCGGTTTCCGCGGGGCCCGATGGGAGCCGCGGAGGCATTACCATCAGCGAGTCCTACGCCGGCGGCACGTCCGGCGTCGGTTTGCGCGTGATTTTACCTTAGCCGCAGCTAAGCCCAAGGAGAAGCAATGAACAGGAAACCATGGAGTCTCGTTCGCATCGCGACGCTGTCGGCGCTGGCGTTGTTGCCGGCCGGCGTGCGCGCTGACACCCAGCTCACGCTTGCAAGCGTCAGCGGATCTGCAGGAGAAGACGTGACGGTCTACGGGACCATCTCGCATACGGGAGCGGGTACAGCCAACCTCAACGCCGAGGATTTTACGCTGGGCTCGTCCCATTTTGTGGAGGGCCAGGTAGTCGACTTTTTTAACAACGCGCCTTTCTTCCTGACCGGCGACAGCGATTCCGGCCTTATCGCGCTCTTCTCGTTTGAGATCGCTCCAGGAACGGCGGGTGGGATCTACGCAGGAAATTCTCTCGAAATCCTCGGAGGGCCCGGGATTTTCGATCAGAACATCCTGGCGGCCGCGAACTTTTCGGTGGATGTAAAGAGTGGCACCGTGCCCGAGCCCGGTTCTCTCGCCCTCCTATTCGTCGGACTGGGGCTCGCTATATTGGCCGCAAGCAAACGGCGTTTGCGGCCGCGTTTCCCAGCGATCGTCTAGTCCGGCCACCCGACGGTGGTTATGTATCGGGACGAGCTTCGATTCCGCAACATCGTCCTCAGACTTGCGTGTTTCACGGGCAGCGCCTCAAATGCCAAGGGCACTGGAGTCTCTGGACTTCCTTGGTCAGGAGTGACCGGGTCTTTCTCGCTGAGGCGAGGAACTCAAATTTACTCTCCCATCTCCCGCCGAATCGACGTAATTTGATCCGCAACTGGTAAAGGAATGTGAATGAACTATTCAAGTCTTGGGCTGGCGGCGCTTGGTGGCACGGTCGCGTCTTTTGCCTTTGGTTTCTTATTGTTTTGGCTCGCGCCGGGCCTTGTAAATGAAGCCCGCAAGTACCCGGCCGTATTCCGGCCTAAAGAAGAAATGATGACGGTTATGCCAGTTGGATTCGTCTCAAATTTCATAGCGATCCTGGTTATCGCCATAATTTTCGCAATGAGGGTGCCCGCTATGGCGCGGCCGCCAAGCAGTTCCTCCTGACCCAGAAATGGGCCTCCGTGGCCATCGCCGCGGCTCTTGCGGTGATTTTCTTTGCCGTCCGCAGCCTGTCGGCGTTACGCAGCAAGCCTGCGTCTCAGGACTGAAGCTCCCGCACGCGCGCTTCGAGCACGCGGGTGATCTCGGCGGCGTCCTGTTCCGCCGAAAATCGGACAGGCTTTCCGATGGTCACGCGCACCTGCCCCGGTCGCGCCAGGATACGATTCTCCCGTTTGAGGGGAAACAGTCCGTCGAGGTACAGCGGCACCACCGGGATGTTCAGCTGCCGCGCGAGAAGTCCGATGCCGCCGCGAAAAGCCGTCATATTCCCATCTTCGGAAGTCACGCCTTCCGGAAACACCAGCACGCTCCAGCGACGGTCGACGAGGTCCCCGGCAAAGTGAAAGCTCTGCAAAAATCCCGCCTGCTTCGGGAGCGGAAAAACGTTGAACAGGGCGCAGGCCAGGAAATAGTTCAGCCGCTCTAGGGTTCGCGCAAAAAAGCCCAGGCTCGCCGGAGGCCGCCGCATTTCCGCGAGCCGCTCGCCTCGCATCGCGGTGGCCAGGCGATGGCGAAACCGCATGGGCAACGCCGGCAACACCCAGGCAATATCGAGGTAGGTCACATGATTGGCAACGACGAGAACCGGACCTTCGACGTTGCGGAGGTTTTCTCGTCCGCGAATCCGCGGCGCGGCCAGCAAATAGGTGGCCGGCCAGGCCAGCAGGTAATAAATGACGAGGCGAAACATCGTGACCAGCCCGTTCTGCGGCCAGGTGGGGTACGGATATTGAACCTTTTCCGTCGCTCCCGTGGCCAGCAGGCGCTCGAGCTGCTTGACGGTCTTCACATCGGCAAACTGCGCTCCGTTTAAGTCCACCTGGAGCCGCTCTTCGAGCACGCTCAGAAGTTCCACGCGATCGAGCGAACTAAGTCCCAGATCTTCCTCGATGGTCGCATCGCGCGAATTCACGGCAACCTTCCGTCCCGTGATCTGGGTAATCAGTTGCGACAAGCTGTCGCTGCCCGTTGGGTTCTCGCCGTCCGGGCTCTCTACCCGCATCAGGCGTTCGCGAATCTTGGGCATGATCGGCTTTTGCGTCGGCGTGCGCGGAAAATCGGGTTCCGGCCAGATCATCCATTGCCGGACTCTCTGAAATTCCGCGAGATCCCGATTCGCCGCCTCGACGGCGCGAGGCGCATCGCCTGCATCGCCATGCATGAGCAGAACCGCGTAAGGTTCATCGCCTTGTGCGCGCCCAACACCCACGACCACGCAGTCGCGCACCCCGGCCTGCGCGCGCAGCGCCTTTTCGATGTCCTCGGGATAGATATTCATTCCCGCGGAGGTGACGATGACATTCTTTTTTCGCCCGCGAAAATACAGGCGTCCCTCGGCATCTTTCTCGGCCACGTCGCCCGTGCGGAACCAGCCATCCGCTTCGGCCAGCGTATGAGTTGCGCCGCCCTGCCGGTAGGCTGTCGCGACATTCTCTCCGCGCACCAGAATTTCGCCGTCCTCATCGACGCGCACTTCCATTCCGGGGAACACCTTGCCGAGCGATCCGCGCGACGAACGAAAGGGGTGGTTCAGGCTGATCAACGAAGTCGTCTCGGTCATCCCGTAGCCTTGAATCACCGCATAGCCCAGGCGGTTCCAGAAGTTCTCAAGGTCGGGCGGCAAGGCCGCGCCCCCGGAAATGAAAGCCCAGAACTTCCATCCGAGCCGCGCATGGACTCTCCGGAATCGCCACCAGCGGCGCAGAAAATGTTCTTTCTCGCCGGCCAGGAAATTCCTGCGAAATTCTTCCATTCCGCTGTCGCGCTCTAAAGCGCGCTCGACTTCGCGGCGCAACGATTCCATAAAGCGCGGCACCGCGACCACCACCGATACCCGTTCGCGCCGGATGGCCCCAGTGAACTCCGCTGGCCCCAGGGCACCCATAAAAACCACCGTGCCGCCGAGCAGCGGAGGAATGAAAACACCCAGCATCTGGCCGAAAACGTGGCTGAGCGGCAGCAGGTTGAGGAAGCGGATGGGGTGCACCAGCTTTTCGTAACGCAAGTATTTCCGGATCTCGCGCCTGAGAGGCTCGATGTTGGCGAGAACATTTCCGTGCGAGATCACCACCCCCCGCGGCTCGGCCGTCGCTCCCGACGTGAAAATGAGTTCAAGGGTGTCTTGCCGCGATCCCTCGGGCGAAGGATACTCGGCCATATCATGGCCGGCCACGAGTTCGGGCAGGGTGTCGAGCGCCAGCGAAGGCCCCCACCCGCACTCTTTCTCCGCGTCGCGAAACACCAGCTTCGCGCCCACCTCGCCCGCCACGCGGCAGGCAAACCCTGGTGGCGATCCGGGATCGAGTGGCACGACCACCGCGCCGCGCAACAGACATCCGAAAAACGCGATAATCCACTCCGCCGAATTCTCGCCCCACAGCAAAACCGCGTCGCCCTTTCTGAGTCCGCGCGCTTCGAGTTCGCGCGCCACGCGGTTCGCTTCCGCCACAATACGCGCGTAGCTCCAGCTTTCCATGCGGTAGCCGCGCCGCTGCCGCACCGCGATTTCCCCGCCGCGCGCGCCGTATTCCCGCACGAATTCCACTAGTGTCTTCAAGTTGCCCTGAGGCATCCTACTATGTGTAAGTGGGTGGAGCTCTGGATGCAAGTCGAGCTTCATTTTCTTTGGATAGGTTCTGCCTTTTGTGGGATACCCCGAAAGGGTAGTGATTATCGGAGCCGGAATCTCGGGGCTCGCCTGCGCGTTTCGCCTGAAGCAGCTGGGCGGCGCTTGCCTGCCCCTTGAAGCCAGCGACCGCCCCGGCGGCGTGATCGCCACCGTTCAGAAAGGCGGGTTCCTCTACGAAGCCGGTCCGCAATTCCCGCGTTTCAACGCCGCGGCGTGGCGCCTCGTGCGCGACCTCAATCTGGAGTCCGAATTCCCGCGCGGCGACCCGAAAGCCCGGCGCTACATCGTGCGTCACGGTAGCCTCCATCGCGCTCCAACGAGAATTCCGCCAGCCTGCGCGTGACCGACGCCCTCCCAACCCTCGGCACTTTCCGCGCCAGCATGGCTCGTTTGCCCGAAAAGCTTGCCGCCGACCTGACATCGCGTGACCAAACCCGCGCCGCGGTGACGATAACCGCAAGAATTATGATGGCAGCCCGCAAGTTATTCCGGAAACCATTCCGGTGATGCCGTCTCGGATGGGCGAAATGGACCGCCAAGATCGTCAACAGTCTCGGACAAAGTCCCCGAACTATGGTCTGCCACCGAGCCTCCGTTGGCCTCAAAACGTTCCCTGGTGAACAGAAATCACGGTTCCTCGTCCCTCGACCGCTTTTTGGGAGCCTCAATCGTCGCCCAACCAGGCGCAGTGGTAGACTCTCAAACCACCATCGATGAGATTGGAGAAATCCCTTACATGCGGCGCTTTTTGTGGATACGAGTACGAATTTTTCTCCGCCAATGCCGTTGGGGTTTTGCTCTGCTGGGGCTATGGTTTGCCTTGGGCACCGCTGCGTTCCGTCACGTCGATCACCTGCCACTTTCCGGCGCCTTCTTAAGTGCGGTGTATTTGCGAGTTCATTCCGGTCCGCTTTGGGAACTTTATACGTTCTGGGGTCAATGTGTGCTTTTTGGTATCGTAATTTCGATCTTCTTTTTGCAAGCCGTGCAACGATACGATCCGCAGGAAGGGTGCCGCATGATCGCCAGGGAGATGAAAGACCACGTCATCATGATCGGTTATGGTCATCTCGGAGTGCGCATCGTCAACCATCTCCGCCGCACCTCTCGCGCCTATGTGCTCATTGATAAAGATCCCGCCGTCGTCGAACACCTGCTGCGCAGTGGAGAGCCGGTTGTCGTGGGCGATGCCAAAGAGGAGCGCTCGCTTCTCGATGCCGGGGTTGCGCGCGCTCAAATGGTGATCGTCACTTCCAACGATATCGAGACGGCTCTGCTCGTTACCAAGCGTGTGCGGGAGCGCAACAAGAACGCCAGGATCGTGGTTCGTTGCTTCATGGACGAGTTTGTCGAGATCCTCGAAAGTTTGGGCGCCGACGAAGTTATCTCCAGCTCTAAGAGTGCTTTCAACGAAATCGCCGCACGGCTCTCGCCCACTTAGCCCGCGCCGCGTTGACTTTCACGGGGAATGGGCCCTAGCATGTCTCAGCAAAAGTGGCTGGTCACCAAGGCGCCGTTGGGCGGGAACTACATGCCGAGAAGCCCACTAAACCCACCACAACTTCCGGCTCCGGTTGCGCAAGTTCTCGGCGATTTCCTCCGGGCGGCGCAGACTTCTTTCGCTGACAGACTCGTATCCGTGGTCCTCTATGGAAGCGCCGCCGAAGGAACTCTGCGGGCGACATCCGACGTCAATCTTGTTCTCGTCCTGACTGCGTTCGAGCAAGCAGATGCGGAGCAACTTCGCGAGCCGTTGCGGGTAGCGCAGGCGGCCGTCCAGCTTCGCCCCATGTTTCTTCTCGGCGAAGAGATTCCTGCGGCTACGCGATTCTTCGCTCCCAAATTCGCGGATATTCTTCGCCGCCGCGCGATACTCTTTGGCCCCGATCCATTCGCTAATACTTCCATCGCGCGCGAATCGGAGATCCGCCAGTTAAAGCAGCAGTTGCTCAACATCGCGAT
This sequence comes from Candidatus Acidiferrum sp., assembly GCA_049516615.1. Taxonomy (GTDB): domain Bacteria; phylum Acidobacteriota; class Terriglobia; order Acidiferrales; family UBA7541; genus Acidiferrum. Next base: position 18,483 of record JBEKSZ010000141.1, read on the forward strand.
TCGTCTGCGCTCGGCGTATGTGAACCGCGGTCTTCGCGAAGAGCAGCTGGCTTTCGTCATCGCAAATTTCATCGGCCCCCTTCGTTCCTACACTGCAACAGTTCTCGAGCTTGAAGGGTGCCCGGCAAGCTCGCCCCAAGAGGCTTTGTCGCGCCTCGGTGTTGCACTCGGCCTGCCGGACTGGGACAACACTCTGGAAATTATCGCTTCCATACAAGAGGCCCGCCTTAGCGAACCCGGCGCAGCTGGTCGGATTGTCTTTGAGTTGCTGGAATACGCTCGCCGCATGTTCCGAAGAGTCGAAGCGCTGGTATCCGAGGTTGGCCCGTGAACCCGTTCGATTTTCGCGGTCCGCAATTTCTTCTTTTTTATTCGCTGCTGTCCGCCGCCGTGCTCCTCACGCTTTTCCTTTTGCGGCAGAACGACGAAACTCGCGATGCTCAAAACCCTCCTCTCGATGATCCGTACCTCATAGCCTACCTGCGCGGCGGCGCCAGTGAAGCCGTTCGCGTCGTCACTCTGGCCTTGATTGACCGGGGATTTCTCAAGATTAAGAGTTCCGGGTCGCCGAATCTATTTTCTACGCAATCGGAAAATCGTTTGGAGCTTAGCGATCCCCGGGCCATAGCGCTCGTCAAACGCCCGATCGAAAAGCGCGTTCTCGAGTCCTTCATAACAGCCAGTGCCATTAGCGTCACCCTCCAATCTCTCGAAACGTCTTCTCCCTGCGTCGACTACGAGCGAAATCTTGAGCGTCTTGGACTTTGGCCCGACTTAGATACCCGGACGGCACGGCAGCATCGCTATCGGATTGCACTTGGCGTTCTACTCGGGGTCGCCGCCCTTAAGATTCTCATCGCCTTAAGTCGCGGGCGAACGAATGTCATTTTCCTCGTCATCCTGGCCGCGTTCGCCGCCTATCTGGCCTCGTTTTTCAATAAACCGTCGCGTACCGCGCGGGGCGACAGACTTATCGAAGATGTGAGATCGCTTTTTGCCACGCTCCGGCTGCGCGCCGCATCACTCGCTCCGGGTGGGGCAACGAGCGACCTGGCGTGGCTGGCCTCCGCTTACGGCCTCGAAGCCGTCTCGCCTGTGGTTTTTCCCCACGTTGCCGCGCTGATTCCGCCGCGTCAGCGAAGCTTCTCCTCTGGCGGTTCGTCAAGTGGTTGTGGTGGCGCAAGCAGCTGCGGCGGCGGAGGTTGCGGCGGGGGATGCGGCGGGGGTTGTGGCGGCTGCG
>JBEKSZ010000142.1:0-14918 GCA_049516615.1 Candidatus Acidiferrum sp.
CGGATACAACGTATATCGCGGCAGCTCGGAACAGGGACCGTTTGCGAGATTAAATGGCTTGCTGGTCGACGAACTGAAATACATCGATGACGCCGTCAAGGCCGGAGACACCTACTACTACGTAACGACAGCCGTCGATTGGCACGGTGAGGAAAGCCCGCACTCAAACTGGGCGAAGGCCGTCGTACCCTAAACGTCGTTCGCTAGGATCTTGTGAAGTTGGGGCCGGGCCTGACTCCGCAGCCCGGCGGTTATCGTGATAGCCCGAGGGGCTGATCTGCTGCTACGGGCGGCTTGGCTTTCCAGATCGAATAAAACCACACGAGCACTTGCGCGACGAGCGCGCCAAAGGCATCGATGGCCACATCGCGGGGCGAAGCGTGGCGCAGCGGCACGAAGGACTGGTGCCACTCATCGAAGCCCGCGTAAGCGACGGCGATCAATAACGTCGCGAGAGCCCAGGTCCAGCGCCATCCGTGGCGCTCGCCGCGAATCCCGTGAAATACCGTGATGCTGAAGATGCCAAATTCCGTCACGTGCGCGAGCTTGCGTATGCCCATGTGCAGCAAATGCAGCAGGTGAGGGCTGGCCCAGGGCAGCAGCCACCGCAACGCGGGAATAATGATCCGGCCGGTTTGCCGGTCGCTGAAGTAGTGCGTCGAAAAAATGGAGATGATCGCCGCGACGACCATGGCGGGAAGCCAGTAGCGCAGCCGGGATCCGAGCGCGTTCAATGGAGTTTGCCGCAGGCGCGCAGATCTTCTAGATAGGCCTTCGTGGCTTCCTGCCAGCTGCGCAAGGTGAGGTTCCGGGCCTTGAGACTGGCGGGTGAGAGCACGGAGTAGGCCGGGCGTTTGGCGAGGCGCGCTGCTTGCGCGGTGCTGATGGGCAGGACCCGTACCGCGCCGCGACCGGCCTGTCGCAGGGTCTCTTGCGCGAATTCATGCCAGGAACAAGACCCGGAGTTGGTGACGTTGAAGATTCCGCGCGCTTCACCGCGCACCAGGTCGCGGATGGCCCCCGCCAAATCCCGCGTGTAGGTCGGCGAGCCGATTTGATCGGCTACAACCGTTAATTCTGTACGAGTTTCTGCGGCTTTTAGTATTTTTTCCGGAAAACTGTTGCCCGCGGCTCCAAAAAGCCACGCGGTGCGGGCGATACACCAATCCTGGCCATAGGACTGCACCGCTTTTTCGCCGGCCGCTTTGGATTGTCCGTAGACGTTCAGCGGGGCGATGGCGTCGGTCGGCTCATACGGGCGACTCGACGTGCCATCGTAGAGATAGTCGGTGCTGACAAAGAAAATCCGCGCTCCGGATTGGCTGGCCGCCCGCGCCACGTTATCCGTGCCCTGGCCGTTGACGGCGAAGGCGAGCTCCGGGTTGCGTTCGCTGCCATCGACGTCGGTATAAGCGGCCGCCAGCACGATCCAATCGGGTTTCGTCCGCTTGACCAGTGCGCCCACTTGGGCGGCGTCGCGTATGTCCGCGTCGCGCGAGGACGCGGGAATGATTTCGTCCTCGGTCCACTCTTCTAGGAGGTCCGTGCCCAGCATGCCGCTGGCGCCGATGAGCAAAATGCGCATGCGCGGTTACTTGTGTTGGGTTTCCCAGTCGTAGGCGATATGGGGATCGTTGTAGGCGATGCGCAGTTCGTCGGCGGGATTGTAGTGGCGATCCGTAAAATACAGCAGCTGGATGGGCTCCACCCCGAGCGCCTTGTAGCCGTGCCCGACCCCCGGAGGAATCAGGATTTGCCAGGGACGAAAACGTCCCGCATAGAGCGTGTTGATCGCGCCGAATGTTCTCGAGTTTCGCCGCAAGTCGTAGAGAAAGACCTGCACCATGCCGGAAACAGGTGTCCAAAGATCGGTCTGCTCGGCGTGATAGTGAATGGCCTTGATGGTCCCAGGATAGGTGAGGGTGTAAGAAACCTGGATTTGCCGCGCGCCCTCGGGCGTCATATTTGCCGCGAGGCCCTTGCCCAGGCGTCCTACTTCCATGAAGAAGCCGCGATCGTCCGGGTGCACCTGCAGGGGTTCGATTCTTACGCCCTCGATCAGATCGGCGGAGTCGGGCTTAAAGATGATTTTGCCCAGCGTCTTTTCCGTGCGCTTCAGGATGCCCATCGCGATTCCATTCGGGGCGCCCAGCGATACGACGTCATCGGTGCGTGGAGTTGCCAGAACTTCAGTGGCCATAGAATTTCTCTCTTTGGTTGAGATTTGCTCTTTTGCTCTGCGGAGCGGGATGGTTTTCCTAGGAGTTTCCCGCCGACCCGCCGAGCGCCTGTTTTGCCTGTTCTGCGACGGGAGATTTGGGATCGAGGCTGATTACTTTTTGCAACTCCGCGCGGGCCTTGGCGCTGTCGTTTAGCTTTTGATAGGTCAAGCCCAGATGATAGTGATAGGTCAGATTCGCCGGCACCTTCTTGATGGCGTCCTCAAAGAGCGGAGCGGCCACGGAAAAAGCGCCATTGTGATAGTACGCCCAGCCCAGCGTGTCCTCCGAGCTAGGCGCGTTGGGCAGACCCTTGTGGCCATTTTGTGCCAGCGTGAGGGCCACGTTTACGCTCCCGCCGTGCTCCAGCATCAAATAAGCCAGGTTGTTAGAGGCCACGGGATCTTCCGGCCGCAAGGATAAAACCTTCTGGTACGCGGTCTCGGCCTGCTGCCAGTTCCCCAGCGCCTCCGACTCTCTGCCGATTCCAACATACACGGTGGCGTTATTGGGCGCGATCTGCGCGGCGCGCTCGAAGTTGGCCAGCGCGGCGTCGGGTTTCTTTTCTAAGTCCTCGACAGTGGCCAGCTCCAGGATGGCACCCAAATTCTGCTTGTCGACCTCCACGGCATGTGTCAGGGTGCGCTCCGCGTCTTCTGGCTGGTGACTATTGACTTGCGCGTTGGCTACCAGCATCAGGAGCGGTAGACTGTCCGGCGCTTGCTGCAGTTGCTCCTCGGCCAGTTTCAGAGCGTCTGCCGGTTTATTGCGAGAGTAAAACACACCCATTAGGCCTTGGATCGCTTCTAGGGAATGCGGATCGTGGGTCAAAGCCTGGTGGTAGGCCGCCTCCGCATCGTTCGCGCGCTTCTCCGCCATGCGCACTTCGCCGAGCTTCACGTACCCCAGCGCGTTCTGCGGGGCCATCTGAATGACGTGGTTGACGTCCGCTTCGGCCGCGGCGGCGTCGCTTTGGTTGAAGCGTGCGGTGGCGTGAAAGAGATACCCCTCGGGCGAGTGCGGCGCGAGGGTTTCGAGGCGGTCGCCGATGATTTCAAGTCCCTTCCAGTCGCGGCGCTGGGTGGCGCTGGCGCCCAGGTCGCGCCAGGCCTCCGTATAGGTCGGCCGCAGACGCGTGGCCTCGTTCCATTCATGTTCCGCTTGCTGGGGATCGCCCTTCGCTGACAGGGCCACGCCCAGGAGATAATGCGCCGTGGCGTTGTCCGGAGCATCCTTGGTGACTTCGCGCAGCACTTGAATGCTTTCATCCCATTTCTTCTGAAGGTTGAGAATCTGCCCTTTGACCACCAGGGCTTCGGTGTCCCGCGGGTTTTTCTTCAGGATTTCTTCATTGAGGCGATCGGCGTCGTCGGGCTTGTGATTGAGAAGCAGCAGCTGAATATAGAGTTTGCGCGTCTGGGCATCGCTCGGGTGCTGCGTTGAAAGGCTCCCGAATTCCTCGAGCGCTTTTGCGAGTTCGCCGCGCGAAAAATAGTAATCCCCCAGCATGCGATAGGCTCGCGGGTCGTCTTTGAGATCCTGCTTGGCCTGTGTGAGTATGCTGATGGCCTGGTCCTGATTTCCCTGGTTTAGATAGAGGACGGCCAGTTCGCTGCGTGGTGAGGGGTTTTTAGGATCCTGCTGTATCGCGGCCTCGAACTGTTTTTGTGCGTCCGTCCAGCGCTTCTGCCGCTCGTAAAAGTGTCCGAGGACAATCAGCGCGCCCGTCGTCGAGTCCAGCGATTTGGCCTTGAGCAGCGAAGCTTCGGCGTCGCTTAGCGCGCCGCTTTTCTCCTGCATCATCGCGAGGTTCACGTACGGCGCAGACTTGCCGGAATCTGTGGCCACGGCGTCCTTGGCCTGTTGCATCGCGCCTTTCTCATCGCCGAGTTTGCTCTCGGCTTGCGAGAGAACGATTTGCGCTTGGGCGTTGGCCGGATTGCTCTTCAGAATGAGCAGGGCTTTATCCTTGGCGTCTTGCGCCCGGTTTCCCGCCAAATACATTTGCCCGAGATCGAGTTGCGCCGCCCAGTTCTCCGGTTCCAGCGCGACCGTGCGGTTCAGCTCCTGAAAACCGGCAGCCAAACTGCCCTGTCGCAAGTAGGTTTGTGCCAGTTTGAAGTGCGCTTCGGCGAACCGGGGGTCAATCTGTATCGCCCGGCCGTAGGAAATCGCCGCTTCCGCAAAGCGGCCTTTGTCAAAGTCGCTGTTGCCCTGCTTCAGAAATTTCTGTTTACGGACATTCGGGTCGCGCGAGCAGCCTCCGGCGAAAGCGACGAGGAGGATGGCGCAGGCGATCGCGGCCGAGAGTTGCCGCCCGCGGCGTCGTTCGGTTAATGCTGCTGTGGCGTTGCGCTTCATAGGTTTCGAGATGTTTCCTCTGCGGCTAGGTTGTGGTGCAATTTTGCACCCCGTAACCAAAGAAGGGAAGCTGAAATTCCCCCCCTGTATGAAAACCGTTGCAAATAGTATACTTAATCGGGTTACTCGGCCTAGCGGCGCCTCGGACACGGTTTCGCGATTCCCTCGCGAGAGGACAATTCGCAGGATAATTGGGCAGTTTGCTTCCACTTCTGGCGGGGTCGCGCAGCAGGAAGTCCCGCCGGGGTGGGTACTCGGCGCTTCGTTCCCGGCGCAACTCCCATCTGCGAAGCGACTTACGCGACCCATGGCCGGGATGAAAGGCGTTCTCCGTCGTTGGCAGAAGCCGTGCATTATAAGTAGCCGAATTCAGACCTACCGGCCGCGGGTGTGTATCTAACGGTCGAGCGGGTCTTAAAAATCCGCTTCGCCAGAACGGCCGTAGCACCAAGAGGGCAAACCAGGAAATTATGGTCGGCAACAACCCAATCAGTGTGGCTGACGTAAAGCGCGTGCTGCGCCGTTGGTGGTGGATTCTGCCGCTCACCACGCTGTTCCTTGGTGGCCTCGGGACGCTGGCCGCCATGGTCCTTCCCAAGAAATACATGTCGCAGACCATGGTCCTCGTCGAATCGCCCACGGTTTCCGCGAAAATCATCGAGCCGGTCATCACCGAGGATCTCAACCGTCGCCTCGAGTCCATGCAGCAACAGATTCTCAGCCGTTCGCGTCTCCAGCCGGTGATCGAAAAGCTCGGCCTGTACCCCGAAGAACGTGGCAAAGTGCACATGGAAGATTTGGTCGACCGCCTGCGTTCCACGATAAAAATTACCCCGCTCGAGCCCATGGCCGGAACCCAGAACCGGCAGCTTCCCGGCTTTTACATCAACGTGACCTTCAGCAACGGTCAGCTGGCGCAACAGATCTGCACGGAAATTACTTCCATGTTCCTTGAAGAAAACGCCCGCAAGCGTATTCAGCAAACGGGCCAGACCATGGATTTTCTCCAGCAAGCTTTGGACGAAGCCAAGAAAAAGCTCGACGATCAAGACGCTAAATTAGCGGCTTTCAAGCAGAGTCACCCTTTCGAAATGCCGGACGAAGAACAGACCAACCTCAGTTTGTTGACCGGCATGAACACGCAACTTGAATCCAACACGCAATCCATCAGCCGCGCGCAGCAGGAAAAGACACTCACCGAATCGGCCCTGGCGCAGCAAGAGTCCATCTGGAAGCAATCGACGTCCACAAACGGCGTCAACCCGGATTCCCTCGACCAGCAACTGGCCGCTCTTCAGGATAAGCTCGTGAGTCTGCAAGCCATCTACACGCCGCAGCATCCGGACGTGCTCAAAACCGAGCGGGCCATCGAAGATATTAAGAAACGCATGGAAGAGCAGCAAAAAGCCGGCGTCCCGGCGACTACGGTGCCCAAGGTCAACTCCATTGAGCCGCCACAACTGCAACAGCTTCGCGCCCGCCTGCGCCAGGAAGATCTCAATATCGCGGATTTGGGCAAGGCCCAGGCCAAGATCCAGAACGACATCCGGGTGCTGCAGGGCCGCGTACAGTCGAGTCCCGTCGTCGAGCAGGAATTCAAGGATTTGACCCGCGATTACCAGACAGCTTCGGAGAATTACAACGATCTCCTCAAAAAACACAATACCTCGGAGCTCGCAGGCGTCCTTGAAAACAAGCAGGAGAGCGAAAATTTCAACATTTTCGATCCCCCGAGCCTCCCGAACCAGCCCTCCTTTCCCAATAAATTGATGTTTGCCGGCGGCGGTTTCGGCGGTGGCCTGGCACTCGGCCTGGCGATCCTTTATCTCATCGCCGCCATGGACAAATCGCTGCACAGCGAACGCGACGTCGAACTTGGCCTGAAACTCCCGCTGCTGGTCTCCATCCCGGCTCTCGATGTCGTGGCCGGTCAGGCCCACCGCGCCGGCTCGCTTGCCGACGGCAAGCTGTACCAGGAACCGAAAGGCGTTGGCGCGTAAGCGCGGTGACCCCATGAGCCGCATCCACGAAGCATTAAAAAAAGCCGCCGAAGAGCGATCCTCGAAACTCGCGACGGATCCCGCCATACATCTCGATGTCGCCGGCGAACTGACCGCTTCTTCCATCGCCGAAAAAGTCCTGGAGCGCCCCGCGCCGCGCAGCGACGTCCGTAAACCTGCCGACCCCGGGCGTTCCGCCTTTGAAGAACTGGTGAAAAAATGCGCCCATCCGCGATGGGTCGCCGACCCTAGAACCAGCGTTTTTCATGGCGCGGATCGTAACCAGATCGGCGCGGAGCGCTTTCGCACCCTGCGTTCCCGTCTCTACCAGATCGCCTCGACCCAGCCGCTCAAGAAGATCCTCATTACCAGCAGCATCCCGTCCGAGGGTAAGACCTTCGTCGCCTACAATCTGGCCAGTTCGATTGTCCGGCAAAACGAACGACGCGTCCTCCTCATCGATGGCGACCTGCGCGCTTCCCGTCTCCACCGCGGTCTCGGCGCTCCGCTTACCCCGGGTTTAACCGACTACCTGCGCGGCGAGTGCGATGAGTTCGAAGTCATTCAAAAGGGCTTCGATAACAATTTGTGCTTTATCCCTGGCGGCAACCCGGTTTCGAATCCGAGCGAGCTGCTCATGGGCGAGCGTATGAAGCGCCTGCTCGACATGGCCGCTCCCATTTTCGACTGGATTGTGGTGGATTCTCCGCCCGCGCTCCCCGTCCACGACGCCAGCATGCTCGCCGACCTTTGCGACGGGGTGCTCTTCGTCGTCCGCGCCGGGCAAACCGACTACCAGATGGCCGAGAAAGCCTCCTCGGAATTTGTGAACAAGAATCTTCTTGGCGTGGTTCTAAATTGCGTGGAAAAGGGCGACGCTTACGGCGGCTATTATTATGGCTATCCGCTCAAGGAAGTAGCGGAAAGAATCTAGTCTCCCGGTTCATCCCGCGGTCGCATCCTGAACTGCTCCTCGCGGCGTTTCCCCACGCTGCAACAGCCAGAAAACTGGCAGCAACAGCAGCAAACCGATCAGGAAAAACACCACCCCGCCTTCATGATGCAGCCGGCCGTACAAAAACCCTGAATCCACGTACTGCGCCAGCATCGTAAGCGTGGCGATGCGGATGCCATTCTTGACGATCATGATCACCAGCCCTACAACCACAAAAACCGCCTGTTTCCAGAAGGTTCTGAAGAAGAGATGCCCGACGAGCAGCGCCAGAATCAGCAGCGCCAGGCTCGAGCGGATCCCGCTGCACTCCTTGGCTACTTCAATGCTCAGATGCGCCAGGTGGAACACGAAACCGTCGCGGAGCGCCGGCACCCCGGCCAGGTCGAAAATGAATTCCGCGATGTCTGCCGAGCCTTTTTGCAGCAGGTACACCGAGTAGTTCAGCCACAAATCTGGAGGAGGAATCATCAGCAGCAAAAATAGCAGCGCAAACCTCGCGTTCCGCATGGCGGCTCGCCCAAAAATCAGCGCAAACCCCGCGACCCAGAGGAGCACCAGCGCCAGGGTGTAGCCGGAAAGCGCTTCCGTCCCCGTCCAGGCCACTCCGAAATAGAGCGTCCCGAGCGCCACAGCGCCCGACGCCACGAGCAAAATCGCGCCGGAAACGTAGTCGGAGGAAACCTGCGCGAAGATCCGTTTCTGTTCGAAGTACAGGAGCCAAGCGCTGATCAGCGGAATGAGCAGAATGTGCGAAGCGTTGTCGTTCCCGAGCGAATAACGCACGAGCGCGTCGACCGGCTTCCAAAGCAGCGCCACCGACAAAATCAGCCACAAGCCAAAAAATACCAGGCGTTGGCGTTCGCGCTGTGTGCCGTCGGGCAGCAAGAATTTCTCCTCCGTCAATCCGAACTGCTGCCATCGTATAGCAATCGCTGGTCGTTACGAAGGGTATATAGGCAAGGTTTCTGGGCGTTGTCCAAAGCGTCGCTGATGCCGGTTTTGCCCTCTCTGCCCGGCCGTTCAAGACGTCCCAGTCGACGGGTAAAGTCCTCGACGATCCACACCAGCAAAAACGCAGGAAAGTCACTATATCAGGGTCACCTTGCGCCTATGTCCTTGCTTTTCTTGTACATAGAATGAGGAAAACAATTGCAACTCTAGGCTAGCAATGTTCACCTCAAGCGCTACTTTGACGCGCTCCGGTCCTCGCTGCTGCCGCCTTCGTTTGAGCTAAATACATGATTTTGTGTATGTTATGCGAGCTGTGGTCCGAGAACTCGCATGGCATCCGTCGTGCACTTCCCCCCTGCAGATAGTGGTGGCACCTCGGGAGTTTTCTAGCGGTAGCTTGGGCAACTTTTAGCAAATATATGTCTCATAATGGCACTCCAATCCGCGAGCGCGTCATCCAACCGGAAGCCATAATCGGCTTACCCTGGTACGCTCTGCAGGTGCGCACCCGCTACGAGCGCGTTGTGGCCGAACATCTCGGCGGGCAGGGGTTTGAGTGGTTTCTTCCCCTATCCAAAGAGCGCAAGCGCTGGTCCGATCGCATCAAGGAAGTTGAGTCGCCTCTGTTCCCGGGGTACCTCTTTTGCCGTTTTGATGCTCAGAACCGCCTGCCAATTTTGAAGACTCCAGGCCTGGTACAAATTGTCGGCTACAACCGCCAGCCGATAGCGGTGGACGAAGTGGAAATCAACGCGATCCAAACCTTGGTCGCTTCCGGCGTACCCAACCACCCGTGCCCGTTTGTCGAGATCGGCGACCTGGTTCGCATTGAGTCTGGTCCTCTCCGCGGTCTTGAAGGCATTTTGACCGAGTCCCGTGGCCGTCACAAGTTTGTTCTTTCCGTCACCCTGTTGCAGCGCTCCGTAGCCGTCGAAATTGATTCTTTGTCCGTAACGCCTTGCGACCGGAACTCACTACCTACTACCGCTTTGCGCGAGATTTCCGACGCGGTGGCGGTTTAACAATGCAATTTTCATCGGCTTTAGATTTTTTGCGAGTAGCACTTGCTTAAACAGATCGAGGGCCTAAACGTGAGTATCACCACAGTAGTTCTCCCAGCCGCGAAAGTCGTCCCCAAGGCGACAGTTAGCGTTCCTGTGAAGACCGTCAGCAGCGAAACCGTCGCCAGCTTCGTCGGCGAAGAAGAGTTCCGCCGCATGCTCTGCCGCGAGCGCAAGCGTTCCGAGCGCTCCCGCAAACACCTCTTGTTGATGCTCGTCGATTGTAAGCGGACTGCCGGACGTTCTTCGGACAAGCCCCTCTTGGAGCAGGTCGCGGGTCTGGTTGCCGCGGAAATCCGCGAGACGGATCTGGCCGGTTGGTTTGAGTCGGAAACCGTCGTGGGCGCCATTTTCACCGAACTCGGTGACGCCGAAGCCGGTGCCGCCATTCAGGCCATTGAGACCAAGATTTCCGCCGGGCTGCACAAATCCTTCAAGCGCGACCAGGTCGACAAACTGCAAATCGCCTTCTACGCTTTTCCCGATAGCTGGGCTGGCGACGGTACCGGCCGTTCCGTATCTGCCCCCCTCTATACCGATCTTCTCGAAAAAGAAGAGAAGAAAAAGACTTCTTTGATCATCAAGCGCGCCATGGATATCGTTGGCAGTGCTGCCGCGCTGCTTGTTTTCTCACCCCTGTTTTTGATTCTTTCCGCCATCATCAAGTTCACCTCCAAAGGGCCGGTGTTCTTCCGCCAGCCGCGCGTCAGCCAGTACGGCAAGCATTTCACCTTCCTGAAGTTTCGTTCCATGAAGGTCTCCACCAGCGACGCCATCCACAAGGACTACGTGAAGAACTTTATCGCCGGAAAAGCCGAGACTTCCGCGACGGACGGTCAGAAAGCCCCGGTCTACAAACTCACCAACGACCCGCGCATTACCGCCATCGGCCGCTTTATGCGCCGTACCAGCCTCGATGAGCTTCCCCAGTTCTGGAATGTCTTCATCGGCGAAATGTCCCTGGTCGGACCCCGGCCGCCCATCCCCTACGAACTCGAGGCCTATGACGTTTGGCATCGCCGTCGTCTCCTTGAAGTGAAGCCCGGAATTACCGGCCTTTGGCAGGTGCATGGCCGCAGCTCTACCACCTTCGATGAGATGGTGCGCCTCGATTTGCAGTATTCCCGTACTTGGACTCCTATGCTGGACATCAAGATCCTTCTCGATACTCCGAGGGCGGTTTTGATGGGCGACGGCGCCTATTAGGACGCTACCCGCCCCCGCGGCCATTTGCGGGGTGCGATACCCGGCGATCTTCAGTTGACCTGTGTTTCACCCCGCGTCACTCACTTGGCGCGAGCCTTGTTCGTTTCGTAACGCTTCGCGAGTATCTGGCAGCTAATCTCCGGATCGAGGTGGATAATATGGGTACAAGTCTGATTGCTGGTCCCGCTGCAAGCCTGCCAGACCGCAACGAATCGGGAGAGAACGTGCTCAGAGTGGGTGTGATCGGCTACGGCTATTGGGGCCCAAACATCGTGCGGAACTTCCACGGCCAGGACCAGTCGACCGTGGTCGCCGTCTGCGATAAAACCCCCAAATCCCTGCAGCGCGTCAAGAGCGCCTATCCCTCGATCCACTGCACCAGCGATGCGAACGAACTGCTGACCTCTCCGGACATCGATCTAATCGCTGTGGTAACTCCCGTATGGACCCACTACGAGCTTGCCAAGGCGGCCCTTGAGAATGGAAAGCACGTTTTTGTCGAAAAGCCCTTTACCAGCACCGCTGCGCAGGCCGAAGAGCTCATTGAGCTCGCCGAGCGCAAGCATCTGAAGATCATGGTGGACCACACCTTTCTCTTTACCGGTGCGGTCAAGCGCATCCGCCAGTTTGTTGACGATGGCACGCTCGGCAAGCTGTACTATTACGATTCGACGCGCGTGAACCTCGGTCTCTTTCAACACGATGTCAACGTGATTTGGGATCTGGCTCCCCACGATCTGTCCATTATGGATTACGTCATCGCGGAAAAGCCTGAAGCCGTGGTCGCCACCGGCCAGGGCCACCTCAACGGCATCGCCAACATCGCCTTCCTCACCCTCTACTATCCGAACAACGTCATCGGCCACATCAACGTCAACTGGCTCTCGCCCGTGAAGGTGCGCACGACCCTCCTCGGCGGAGAAAAGAAAATGCTGGTCTGGAACGACATCGAAGTCGACGAGAAGATCAAACTCTATGACAAGGGCGTGTCGATGGCCGGCAATACCGAGGGCGTCTACCAGATGCTGGTCAGCTACCGCACCGGCGATATGTGGGCTCCCAAGGTTGAGCAGGTGGAAGCCTTAAAGGTCGAAGCCGCCTACTTTGTCGACTGCATCCTCAACGACAAGACCCCCTTTAATGACGGACTAGCAGGTTTGCGCATCGTAAGAACGCTCGAAGCTGCCGATGCGTCGCTTAAGCAGAAAGGCAAAATCATCCAGCTATGAACGAGTTCGTTTCGATCGCCCCGGATGTCAAACTCGGAAAAGACGTCAGGCTGTCAAAATTCATTAATCTGTATGGCTGCGCCATCGGCGACAATACCAAGATCGGCGCTTTTGTCGAGATCCAGAAGAACGCCACGGTGGGCAAAAACTGCAAGATTTCGAGCCACACCTTCGTTTGCGAAGGCGTAGTGATCGAAGATGAAGTCTTCGTCGGCCACAACGTGGCCTTCATCAACGACTCCTATCCCCGTGCCACCGCCGCTGACGGCCAGCTGCAGACCGAACAGGACTGGAAAGTCGAGCAAACCCTGGTCAAGAAACGCGCATCCATCGGCTCGGGTTCCACCATTCTTTCGAAGGTGACCATCGGAGAGAACGCCCTCGTCGGCGCCGGCAGTGTGGTAACCAAAGATGTGCCCGCCAATGCCGTGGTCGCGGGCAATCCGGCTCGCATTTTGCGCTATATCACTAAGTAATTCTGCACGAGCGTACCGCGCAATGTTACCCTCGCGGTTCGCGAAAAACGATACGCTAGCAACTGAACGCAAAGGATGAAACGATGGCCAGCAACGAAAAAATTCCCTTTCTCGATCTCGTCACCCCGCACGTTGAACTCGAAGCGGAACTGATGGCCGTCTGCCAGAAGGTCTTCCGCACCGCCGGTTTTATCGGCGGGCCCATGGTCGAAGAATTTGAACGCGAATTCGCCAAGTATTCTGATACCACCTACTGCGTCGGTTTGGCCAACGGCACCGACGCCGTGCGTTTCGCGCTGATGGCAGCGGGCGTCAAGCCGGGCGACACCGTCGTCACCGTCTCGCACACCTTTATCGCCACCACCGAGGCCATCTCCCAAGCTGGCGCGCACATTCAGTTCGTTGATATCGACGAACGTACCTACTGCATGGATCCGTTGAAGCTGAAAGAATATCTCGAAAAGAAATGCCACGTCGATCCGAGCAGCGGCAAACTCGTCGATAGCAAGACCAAGTCGCCGGTCACCGCGGTTGTTCCCGTGCACCTTTACGGCCAGGTGGCCGACATGGACGCCATCCTCGAACTGGCCAATCGCTTCAAGTTGCTGGTCATTGAAGATGCCTGCCAGGCCCACGGCGCGGAGTATTTCTCGAAGAAAGAAAACCGCTGGCGCAAGGCCGGCTCCATCGGCCAGGTCGCTGCCTTCAGCTTCTACCCTGGCAAGAATCTCGGGGCCTGTGGCGAAGCCGGTGCCGCCACAACCAACGACGAAGAAATCGCGCGCAAGATGCGCATGATCCGCGACCATGGCCAGGCCAAAAAGTATTATCACGATATCGAGGGTTACAACGGGCGTCTCGACGCTCTCCAGGCGGGCTTGCTCACCGTAAAGCTGCGCCATCTCGCGGAGTGGACCCAAGCCCGCCAGGAAGCCGCCAAACGCTATCGGCAACTCTTTGGTAAGGCCGAAGGCGTGGTCACGCCGTTTGAACCCGAAACGTCGCGCGCAGTCTACCACCTCTACGTTGTGCGCGTGCTCGACCGTACTGGCCTCCAGAAGCATCTCGCGGACGCCAAGATCGATACCGGCATTCACTATCCCGTGCCCCTGCACCAGCAGAAAGCCTATGCGCATCTCGGCTTTAAGACGGGCGACCTCCCGGTGACCGAGAAGATCGCCCCGCAAATCGTTTCCTTGCCCATGTTTCCGCACTTGCAGGCCGAGCAGCAGGCCCGGGTTGTCGATAAAGTGCTAGAATTTGTGGGTCAGCCCGTGCTTTCGCGAACCAATTAGGGCTTCCCGGTAATCGAACTGGAACTTAGCGAGATTCTAGTATTCACTCTGATGCCTACCCAGCCGAGAGGACTACAGCGTTCGCAAGAGCGGCGGTACTATGGCGACTAGCCACGCACTCGAACCGGAAAATACCCAAGTGAGTGAAGAAGTGCGCGCGGGCGGAGCCTTGGGCAAGAAGATCTGGATCGATCTCGACAACTCTCCGCACGTTCCCTTCTTCGCTCCCATCATCAAGGAACTCGAAGCCCGCGGCGCCGAAGTGATGCTGACGGCCCGCGACGCGTATCAGGTGACCGAACTGGTGGATCTGTTCGGCCTAGATTGTCACCGGATCGGCCGCCATTACGGCAAGAACAAGCTCCTCAAGGTTTTTGGTGTACTGGACCGCGCCACGCGCCTGCTCCCTTTGCTTCTTCGCGAAAAGCCGGACCTGGCCTTGTCGCACGGTTCGCGGGCGCAAATGCTCGCTTCATATATCCTCGGAATTCCTTCCGTCATCATCCTGGATTACGAACACGCGCATCAGGGTCTGCTGTGGGTGAAACCCACCTGGGTTATCTGCCCGGCGGTCATTCCCGATGCGGCGGTCAAGGTCAGCAAGGATCACATCCTTCGTTACCGCGGCATCAAGGAAGATGTTTACGTACCGTGTTTTAAATCCGATCCTGCCACGCGTCGGAAACTCGGCCTGAGTGAGACTGACTTGGTTGTAACCATTCGCCCGCCCGCGACAGAAGCCCATTATCACCGCCCGGAAAGCGACGTTCTCTTCCAGGGCGTTGTCGATTATCTGGCGGAAAATCCTTCGGTGAAAATGGTCGTGCTGCCGCGCAATGCGCGCCAGGACGCGAGCATCCGCGAGAACTGGTCCAAGCTGATTGCCTCGGGGAAGGTTCTTATTCCCGAGCGCGTCGTCGACGGTATGAACCTCATCTGGCACTCCGATCTGGTGGTTAGCGGCGGTGGCACCATGAATCGCGAAGCTGCAGCGCTGGGCGTTCCGGTGTATAGCATTTTCCGAGGCCTGATTGGTTCCGTGGACCAATACCTAACGGAAACTGGCCGGCTCGTCCTGCTCGAAGATGTCGCGGACGCCAAGAAGAAGCTGAAGCTTGAGAAACGCTATCGCCCCGCGGAGCCCGAAGACAAAGAACGCGTCGCC
>JBEKSZ010000143.1:0-15397 GCA_049516615.1 Candidatus Acidiferrum sp.
ACGATTTCAGACGCACAGCAGCGCGAAATTTGATTCGCAGCGGAGTGTCCGAGAAGACTGCAATGCGAATCACCGGACACGTAACGCGAGAGATTTTTGACCGGTACGACATCTCTTCCGAAGAGGACCTGACCGACGCGGTGGAGAAGTTGGAAAATCGGCAAAATGGACGCAAATTAGTCACAGGAAAGGAGCAATCAGAAAGGTAGTTCGCAAGTTGTTGATAACACGGTGCCCAGGTGGCGGAACTGGCAGACGCGCTAGATTCAGGTTCTAGTGGCCGCAAGGTCGTGGAGGTTCGAGTCCTCTCCCGGGCACCATCTCTTTTTTATAAATCAATCATTCTGGCCCGTGCCAGACCGGCATCTTAAATCACCGCTCCCAAGAGCAATTTATTGCAAGGTCAGCGTGCAGACCGTTGTTCCGTTCATCGAGTACTGAATGACGGCCGTCTGGCTGGAGCAGAAACCGCGTTGACCAGTGGTCGCGATCTTTTGCGGCACGGCGGTAATGACGTAAGCAACGTTCAGGCCGCTCTGCGCCGTAGGAGCCGGATAGGTGAAGGTATATCCGCTCTTTGCGCCGGAGGCCAGAACCGGGTCAATGACGCCGGTCGTGCCGCCGCAGAGTACCCAGGTGTTCAATTCCGAAAGCGTCGCGGAGTAGCCGATCTGAGGGCAAGCCGCGGCGTAGGTCACTTCACCGGTGTTAATGGTGCGCGTGGATCCCACTGCGGACGCCTCGTTGGCGGCCATCTTGGACTTGAGCAAGTTCGGAATCGCGATTGCCGCGATGATCAAAATGATCGCCACGACGATCAAAAGCTCGATAAGTGAAAATCCTTTTTGCTTCTTCATATTGTTCCGTTTCTCCTTGAAGTTTTCTGAGTGCCAGAGCACGCCATACCTAAAGGCAATGCGGATGCCAATTGAAGACCCTAGAGGACCAGGCCGACCGATTTCCGTTATATTGCTCATTCTATTGTTCTTATGTACTCTTTGTCCGACTTGGGGAGTGCCGGCTCCCCCGCCCATTGGGGTCAAAGCGTCGCCCGGTGACCTTTTCTGTCCATGGTCAATGCCCAAAACCGGCAGTCCAATCCGCAATCACACGGAAGTCGGAAGCGATTCACGGGCTGTTTGAGGGGCTGGGTCGGCCGCCCGGTCCAGAGGCTCCGGAGCAGGGCTCGAGAGGCCCCTAACGGCTGTAAAGCACACCGCGAAGGTAACGGCGTAGGCGAGCCAGGGCAGAGCGGGGGAACGCCAGAAAAAGTGCGGGAGATAACGGAGGGCCAGCAACCACGCCGTCACCCCTCCCAGTCCGAGGCCGAACGGCAGGAGTTGCGCGGGGCGGTTATTGCCCACGAGTAAATTGGTCAGGGCCAGGATCATAACCGTAAAGGGAGCGGCCACGACGACATCAACGAAGTAGTGTTCGCCTGTACCGAGGGCGGCGAGCAGCGTCAGGAGCACGCCAAGCGCGGCGGCAGTCCGCTCGATGCCGGAAAGCCCTCGCGCATACCAGAGGACCAGGAAAATCCAGGTGGCGTGGAGAGAGGGCATGGCGTTTCGCGGGCCAGCCAGGGCTATGGGTTCGAGCAGGACGCGGCGAGCCTGCTCGGCTGCGAGGGGATGCCAGGGAAATTGCGCGGCGAAAATGAAGCGCGGCCCGAGCGCCGGGAAAATGCTGTAGAAGATTACGCCAATGGGACCGGTGATCATGAATGCAACGAAAGCCGACAAAGCGACGCGGACGTCGCGCAACAGGCATCCGATATAGGTGAGGCTAATGATTCCCACAAGACACACATAGACGGTCACGCAAGCGTACAGCAAGCCGTGAAACCGCGCGAACCATTGCCCGACAAGGAACGGCAGTTGCAATCGCGTGCTGGCGTCAAACGAGTAGAGATAAAGATCGAGCACCACGGGCTGGCTGTGTTCGATCCAACCAAGAAAAGTGACCGCGCACCATTCCGAAAAGAGGATGAAGATTACGGGCAGAAGCGTCAAGGCCGCCAGGCGGCGCTCCGAGTCGAGCGCCCAGATGAACCGGAGGACCAAGATGGCCGCGCTCGCCAAGCCGAGCAGCGACAACCAAGCGGGCCAGGTAGCCGGATAGCCCAGAAAACGGAACTCGAAAGCTGCCAGGACCGCAAAGAGCAGGAATGTACCGCCTTGTTCGCGGAGGGACAGACGCGTACGCAGCTGAACCAGGTAAAGGCTCAGGAGCACCGCGGCGAAAAAAGGCGAGGCGATATGGCTGTTAAAAAACGACCGGTCGCTGGCAAGAAAGCAGATGGCAAACAGAAGGGCGAGACTGATTGCGGAGCGCAAAAACGTGGCAGGCTTCATGTCTCCTCAGCTCGAGGGCTCAACGGGCGCGCGAACGACAGCTTCATTCTCTCCGTCGGGGTGCCGCGCTGGCAAACGAGAAGAGAAAGTGCTTGTCTAAAGGCGCACGTGAGCAAGGCCGTGCACAAGCAGGAGGGCGGGCGACCGAGGCCATGCTCTCACAGACTATGCTTCTTGGCGTAGTGCCGGAAGGAGCGATAGCTGATTTTCAGAAGCTCCGCGGCGCGGGTGCGCACGCCTCCGGATTTCGCGAGCGCCATCTCGAGGAAACGCTTCTCCGTTTGGGCGATTTGTTGCTCGAAATCCAGTCCGTCCTCCGGGAAATCCGTGGCTACGGCATTGGCAAGGTCCATCGGGGAGGATGGCACGTAGCCGGCAATTCGATCTGGCAATACGCGAAGAGAAATTTGGCTAGTGGTTTCAAGCGCAACGGCGCGCTCCATGGTGTTCTCCAGCTCGCGGACGTTTCCCGGCCAGTCGTAGGATTCGAGCCGGCTCAAAGCCTCCGGAGAAATTCCTTCGATAGGCTTTTCCATCGATTTGCGGAAGCGCTCAAGGAAATGCCGGGCCAACAGCGGAATATCCTCGCGACGCTCGTGGAGCGAAGGGAGCTGAATGGGAATTACGCTCAGCCGGTAATAGAGGTCTTCGCGAAAGCGACCTTCGGCAATCTCTTTCTCAAAGTCCTTGTTGGTGGCAGCGATAATCCGGACATCCACATCGGTTTCTTCCGTGCTGCCAATCGGCCGGACCTTGCCTTCCTGCAGGACGCGATATAGCCGGACTTGCATGGTGAGACTCATGTTGCCGATTTCGTCCATAAAGAGAGTTCCGCCGTCGGCGGCCTGGAACAGTCCGCGGCGATTCTCGTTGGCGCCGGTAAAGGCGCCTTTCATGTATCCAAAGAGCTCGGACTCGAGCAGGGTCTCGGGAAACGCCCCGCAGTTGATCGTGATAAAGGGCGCTTGCGCGCGCAGGCTGTTTTCGTGGATCGCGCGGGCCACCAGTTCCTTACCCGTGCCGCTTTCGCCGGTGATCAGCACGCGGCTGGTTTGCGGCGCCACGGTCTGGATCAGATCGAAGATGGCGCGCATTTTGGGGCTTTGGCCGACGATGTTGTCGAGCCCGGTGAGCCGGCGAAGCTCGCGGCGCAGATAGCCGGCTTCTTTCTTCCACTTCATGCTCTCGGAGACTTCGCGCACCGTGCGGCGAAGCTGGTCGACTAGTTCGTGATCCTTGATTACGTAGCGGTCCGCGCCGGCGTTTATGGCCGCGATGGCGGTTTCCACCGTGGGCACGCCCGTCACCAGCAGGAAAAATGTGTTCGGCGCAATTTCCTTGGTGAATTTTAGTAAGTCGACGCCGCCCTCTCCGGGCATGCGCACGTCGGAGATGATGATGTCGAAAATACCGGATTCCAGCTTGCGCTTGGCTTCGCTGACGCTGTGCGCGATTTCCACCTTGTGGCCGTCTTTGCGAAAGGTGATCTCCAAAAGCTCGCAGATGGATTTTTCATCATCCACCACGAGGATGTGAGCCATCTCCCGGGCCTGCTCTCTAGTGGCTGTCTTGGTAGCTAGCATCACGCCTCACGCAATTTCTCAGAGCACATCGCTGCGAACCTCTTGCTTAAACTTCTTTAGGCAACCCTGGGCAGCTCGACAATGAATTCCGCGCCGCGATCCTTTTCCGAATGGACAACGATCCGTCCGCTGTGGGCCTGCACGATTTGGTACACGATGGACAGCCCCAGCCCCGTGCCGCCCGCAAACCCCGATTGCAGCGGCTCGAATATTTTGGCTTTTTGCTTGGCGTCCAAGCCCACGCCGGTGTCTTGAAAGGCGATGCGCAGCCAGAACGGCCGGTCTTCCATGCGCACCGTCAGGGTGCCGCCATCGGGCATGGCGCGCAGCGCGTTGTCGCAAAGATTCCAGAAGACTTGCTTGATCTTGCCGGAGTCGACGCGCGCTTTCACCTCATGGCCATTGAAAGAACGCACGATATGGTATTTTGTGCCGATTTCCGGCTTCTGCTCGATCAGCGTCAGAGTTTCATCGAGCAGCCAGCGGACATCAGCTTCCTGAAATTCGTAGGTCTTTTCTCGGGAATAGTTCAGGAAGTCGGTGATGATGTGGTTCAGGCGCTCCGACTCGCGGCTGACGATGCCCACCAGGTGTTTCTCGTCCTCTTCGAGCGGGACTAGCCGCGCCAATTCCTTCACCGCGCCAGCCATGGCGGTGAGTGGCTGACGAATCTCATGCGCGATGGCCGCGGACAACCGTCCTAGCGCGGCCATTCGCTCCTTGGTGGCCACTTCTTGTTCGAGGCGCCGCAGCTCGGTCAGATCCTGGAAGTTGAACACATACCCGTTCGGCCCGGGTTCGCGGGAACGCAGCGGCGAGACACTGATGCCGATGTACCGCTGTTTGCCCTCGGGGGTAAGAAAATTTATCTCCTTGCGCAGGCCCGCGGGTTCGCGCCCGGCCTGCGTCTCGGGCAGCCAGAAGTCCGCATTGATTTCGCGGACCAGCTTCCCGCGAATGGTCGCGAAACGATGCCCCAGGATCTCCTCACCGGTGCGATTGAGGAGCAGGACGCGGCCTTCAAGGTCGGTGGTGAGCAGACCGCCGCGCATCGAATGGATGATGTCTTCCGTGAAGTCCTGCAGGTCCAGCAGCTCTTCGTGCTTTTGCTCGAGTTCTCGGCCCTTGCTGCGCAGCGACTGGGCGAGAAGGCTGGCCAGATAGGTCAGGGTCAGAAATAAAACTACATTGCGCAAAAAGCCGATGCGCACATTTTGCAGGGTAGTCACGGAAACGAACGTACGCGGGAGGCGTCCCGCGTAAGCCAGCTCCGTCAAACCGCCGAGCAGCGCCAGACAGATGCAGGTCACTACGAAGGACCAGGCGCGGGAAAAAAGAATGCTGCCGACGATAATGGCCAGCAGATACAAAGGAATGAAATAGCTCTCCTGCAGGCCGGTGGCGTAGACCAGCGCAGAAATCATCACTACATCGCAGGCCACCTGCACACCGCCATGCCATCGCGCATTGGGCAGGGAACGCAGCAAAATGAGTTGCAGGATGGCGACGGTCAGCCAGAAAACGATGAGGGGCAGGAAATAGCGGCTGGAACCTGCGAGCAACACCGACTGCGGCCACATCACCCCAACCGCCAGAATCAAGGTGATCATCAGCAAGCGGACGCGGGTCAGCCAATCGAGCCACTCCCGCATGAGTAGGTTTTGATCCATGTTTTGGCCGTAACCGTCGCCCAACGGCATGCCTCTTCGTGGCCAGCGGCCTGCGCGTCAGGCCGCCAATCCGCGAGAACCTCGCGAAAACCCCCAGCAAAGTCGAACCGCGCGGTCTAGTGCGCGTCGCTGAGCTTGCCGATCAGGGTAAACAGCGGCAAATACATGGAAATAACTACGCCGCCTACGACCGTGCCCAGGAACACAATCATGATCGGCTCGAGAGCGGTCAGCAAGTCTTTGACTGCGGCGTCGACCTCTTCTTCGTAAAAGTCCGCGATTTTGGACAACATGGCGTCCATGGCACCGGTCTGTTCGCCGACAGCGATCATCTGCGTAACCATGCCCGGGAACACCCCGGAATCGCGCAGAGGCTCGGTGAGCGATTTGCCTTCTTCAAGGGCCTTGCGCACGGCCTGCAAAGCGCGTTCGACGACCGCGTTTCCCGCGGTCTTGGCGGTAATATCCAAACCGTCGAGGATGGGCACACCGCTCGAGATGAGCGTTCCGAGGGTTCTCGTGAAACGCGCCACGGCGATCTTGCGCATCAGGATTCCCAGGACCGGCAGTTTCAAAAGGATGGAGTCCAGAACGAAGCGCCCTTGCGGAGTCCCGTACCACATCTTGAGCCCGAAAATGCCGGCGCCAATGGCCACCAGGGCCAGCAAACCAAAAATACTGCCGACGATATGGCTGGCAACGATGACCACTTTGGTTGGCAAGGGCAGGGTCACGCCCAAGCCCTCAAACAAGGTGGCGAAAATCGGAACGACTTTCCAAAGCAGCAGGGTGATTACCGCGGCGGCTACGGTCAAAACGCCCACAGGGTAAACCAACGCGGACTTTACCGCGCGCTGCAGCTTGACGTTCTTTTCGATATACCCGGACAGCCGTTGCAAAATGGTGTCCAGAATACCGCCCGTCTCGCCGGCTTCCACCATGTTCACATACAGCGCGTCGAACACCTTCGGCGCACTGCGCATGGAAGCCGAGAGCGTGGCGCCGCCTTCAACCTGGCTGCGTGTAGCGGTCAGCACTTTCTGGAAAGTCTTATTTTCCTGCTGACCCGCCAGAATCTCCAGGCACTGTACGAGGGGAAGCCCCGCGTCGATCATCACCGAGAACTGCCGGGTGAAGACCGCCAGCTCTTTGGCGTTGACGCCGCCACCGAAGACAGGAATGTTGAATTCTTTGCCTTTCTCGGTAACCTTGGTGGTGGTGATCTGCTGACGCTTCAGCATATTCCGCAGATCGTCCTTGCTGGTGGCGTTCATCACCCCGCTCACACTGGAGCCAGAGCGGCTGGTTCCCTGATACTTATAGTCCGGCATGTGATGCCCTCCTCCGTACTGCCCCTGCTAAACCCAGGCCGTCGCCAGCCTGAAACTTTTTCTAGCGCTTGCCAACCGGCTGCTTGCCGCCGGACGGCGCGGATGTCACTCCCCGGTTGATCATATCCTGCAACTCCTCGGCGTTTGAGGAGCGCGAGAGTGCCATATCTAGTGTGATCTCTTTTTTCATGTAGGCGTTCGCCAGACCCTGGTTGAAGGTCTGCATGCCGGTGTTGGCTGTGCCCGTCTGCATCGCGGAATAAATTTGGTGAATCTTGTCTTCGCGGATCAGGTTGCGAATGGCCGCCGTGGGCACCAGCACTTCCATAATCATGGAACGCCCGCGGCCGTCAATTCGCGGCAACAGCGCCTGGCAAAGGATGCCTTCGATCACCATGCTGAGCTGCGCGCGAATCTGGGGCTGCTGGTGCGAAGGAAAAACGTCGATGATGCGGTTGATGGTGGAAGCCGCGGAATTGGTGTGCAGGGTGGCAAAAGTCAAGTGCCCGGTTTCCGCAATGCGCAGAGCGGACTCAATGGTTTCCAAGTCGCGCATCTCGCCGATCAGTACCACGTCGGGATCTTCGCGCAACGCTGCGCGCAGCGAGTTGGTGAACGAATGTGTGTCCGCGTGCACTTCGCGCTGGTTTACCAGGCATTTTTTGTGGTTATGCAGAAACTCGATGGGATCTTCAATCGTGATCATGTGCTCTTCGCGCTCGCTGTTGATCTTGTCCAGCATGGCGGCGAGGGTGGTGGACTTGCCCGATCCCGTCGGCCCGGTCACCAACACGAGCCCGCGCGGCTTGTCGCACATTCCGCGCACCACATTTGGAAGTCCCAGAGCATCGAAACCTTTGATTTCCCAGGGAATGGTACGGAACACTGCGCCCACCGCGCCGCGTTGATTGAAACAGTTGCCGCGGAAGCGCGCCAGGTTTTTCAATCCGAACGAAAAATCCAGCTCCAGATTCTCTTCGAAGCGATGCTTCTGGGCGTCCGTCAGCACGCTGTACGCCAGCGACTTGGTATCCGCCGCCGTCAGAGGCGGCATGTCCAGCGGCCGCAATTTGCCATGCACGCGTACGCGCGGGGCGCTGTTGGTCGTGATGTGCAAATCGCTGCCACCCATCTCGATCATTTTTTTCAGCAATTCGCTTAGCGTGATTCCAGCCATCAGGCACCTTCCATTTTATAAAACCGTCTCGCGCAACACTTCTTCCATGGTTGTCAGGCCCGCGGCGATTTTCGTCAGCCCGCTGCGCCGCAGCGTAATCATGCCCAGTTCCACAGCTTTCTTTTTGAGTTCAAGCGCCGAAGCTCCCACCAGAATCAGTTCGCGCAGTTCGTCCGTCACTTCCATGACTTCGTACAAACCGGTGCGCCCCTTGTAGCCGCCCTTGTTGCAGGTAGTGCAGCCTTTGCCGTGATAGATCTTCACGGTTTTCACTTCTTCTGGCGTGTAGCCGGCATCGATGAGCGCCTGCTCTGGAACTTCGAGCTGCTCCTTGCAGTTCGAGCAGATGCGCCGCACCAGACGCTGCGCGCATATCAGGTTCACCGAAGTGGCCACCAGGAATGGTTCAATACCCATGTTCATCAAACGGCTGACCGTGGACGGCGCGTCGTTGGTGTGCAACGTGGACAGCACCAAGTGGCCGGTGAGCGCCGCCTTCACGCCAATTTCCGCCGTTTCGAAATCGCGAATCTCGCCGACCAGAATGATGTTGGGATCTTGCCGCAAGAACGCGCGCAAGGCCGCGGCGAAGTTCAGGCCAATCTGCTCCTTCATCTGCACCTGGTTGACGCCGGCGAGCTGGAATTCGACGGGATCTTCGGCGGTCATGATGTTGGTGTCCACCTTGTTTAGCGTAGACACCGAAGAATAAAGTGTATTGGTTTTTCCCGAACCCGTCGGCCCGGTGACCAGCACCATGCCGTAGGGCTTTAATATATTGCGCTCGAACTTGGTGAGGGATTCCTGTTCAAAGCCGAGCTTGGTCATGTCCAGCCGGAGGTTTTCCTTATCGAGCAGCCGCATGACGATTTTTTCGCCGTATAACGTCGGCACGGTGGAGACGCGGAAATCCAGTTCTTTCTTTTTGCCGTCGGCTTTGTACTTGATCATGATGCGGCCGTCTTGCGGCAGGCGCTTCTCCGCGATATCCAGCTTGGCCATGATTTTCAGACGGCTGGTGATGGCGTCCTTCAGGCGCATGGGCGGCGACATCACTTTTTGCAGCTGGCCGTCAATGCGGAAGCGCACGCGCATTTCCTGTTCATAAGGCTCGATGTGAATGTCGCTCGCCCCGCGTTTCACCGAATCGGTCAAGATCAAATTAACCAACTTGATGATGGGAGCTTCTTCGGCGGCCTTTTCAAGCGATGCGGCATCCATCTCCGCTTCTTCCGCCGCCAGTTCCAGCTCCTGGTCGTCTTCGACCAGGTCTTTCATCAAGTTGCTGATCTCTTCCTGGTTCGTGCCTCCGCTGCCCGCCCCGTAAAACCGCGATATGGCATCGCCGATCGCCGACTCCGATGCCACCACCGGCTCCACGTTGAAACCGGTCATGAACTTGATGTCGTCCATGGCGAAGACGTTGGTCGGATCGGTCATCGCAATGGTCAGCACCGAGCCCACGCGCGACAGTGGAATCACTTGGTAGCGCTGCGCGGTATCTTGCGGAATCAGTTTGATGATGATGGGGTCGATTTCGTAAAATCGCAGATTGATCGAGGGCACGCCGTATTGCCGCGACAACACACCGGTGATGTCGTCGTCGGTGATATAGCCCATCTTGGTCAGACAGCTTCCCAGCTTACCGCCGTTGGCGCGCTGAAATTCGAGCGCCTTCTGCAGCTGGTCTTGCGTGATGAGGCTTTCTTTAACTAAGATTTCGCCCAAACGGACGGACATCCGCAGCACTCCCTGCCGGGTTATGGCCCAGCGTTCACCTTAACAAATGGCGCTCGTCCTGATACGCGGATTTTCGTGGACCGTTCTGAAATGGCTAATACCTGTACCGTTGGACAGGTAGCCAACACTAAGGACAGGCGCCATTCTTGACTTGCTCCCCCGGCGTGGCTATCGTGCCAATGAGATGCTTGAGCAACGCAATTTTGCCGCATTGGAACAGCATCCCGGACGAGTGACGAAAAATGTCCTTGCGCCACGCGCCCCCCGCGCATCCATGGTTTTCGCGCGAGGCCGCGACGCGGCGCTTGGGGCTCCGGCATGAGCAGCCTCGCGTCCAGCCAGCGCCTCCGTCTTGCCGTCGCGGGAATTTTATTGACTTTGCTGCTGGCCGCGGCGTTTACGTTTGGCTCCCTGGGCGTGCCCTTCGAGCCGACCAACTGGCGCGATGCCGTGACGCTGTATGCCGTCTCCAGCGTTATCACTGCAGCACTACTCACCTTCACGCTGATTTTAACCCGGACCGTCCTGCGTCTGTGGGCGGAGCGCAGCAAAGACCAGCTCGGAGCGCGTTTCAAATCCAAGATGGTTGTCGGCGCCATGGCCCTCTCTCTGCTGCCCATTCTGTTTATGTTTTTCGTGAGCTATTCTCTTCTGAACCGCACGCTCGGACGCTGGTTCCCCCGACCGCTCGAAGTCGCGTCGGAACAGACACAACTCCTCCTCAATGACCTGGGCAAGTCGCAAATCCCGCGCCTGCGCGCGCTGGCCCGCCAATCTGTCCCGTTCGCGAATGTGCCCATCGATGAATTGCTGCAGCACGCCTCCTCGTTGGGCGCCGATGCCGTATGGATTCTGGATCAGCAAGGCAAAGTCCTGCGCGGCGGGGTGATGTGCGACAATCCGCCGGAAGACCGCTCCATCCGCGTTTGCGCGCAGCCCGGGGTGCTTGGCCAGCAATCGCGCTCGCTGCAAAGTGGCGTGGAGGTCTGGGAGGCGGACGGGAAAAGCTACTTGGCGGCACGCGTGCCCATTCTGGCGGCAGGCCCCCAGGCCGGCTCACTCGTAGCGGCTTACCGCACCCCTCCGGGGTTCTTCGCACGCATAAGCGAGATCCAGTCGCAAACCAACGAATATTATTCGCAAAAACAAAACTTGCGCGCACTGAAGCGCCAGATGCTCCTCATCCTGCTTTTCTTTACCATGCTGCTGCTGTTTTCCGTGACCTGGCTGGCGCTTTTTCTCGCCAAGCAGGTCACCGTGCCCATCCAGGCCCTCGCCGAAGGTACCCGCGAAGTTTCCGCGGGAAATTTTGAGTATCAGGTCCCCGAACAGCAGCAGGACGAACTTGGACTCCTGGTGCGTTCGTTCAACACCATGACCGCGCAATTGCGGGACAGCCGCTCGCAGATCGATCAATTCACGCGCAATTTGCAGCAGGCCGTGCAGGAACTCGAACGCCGGCGCCAACTGATGGAGACCGTGCTCGAGAATATTCCCACCAGCGTGCTTTCACTCGACTCCAGCGGCGCGATTCTGCGCGCCAATTCCGCGGTGGTGCGCATGTTCGGTAATGCCGCTCGCGATCTTGGTTCGCTCGAACTATTGCTCGGGCCCGAAGCATCGCGCGTCGTGGGTCAATTGATGCGGCGGTCGCTCCGTCTGGGCGTGGCCTCACGCGAAATCGAGACCGTGGTTGCCGGCCGCGTGTTGCACCTCGCCGTGACCGTTAGCTCACTCGGTCCGCGCCGCGCCAACACAGGATTCGTCGTGGTGTTTGATGACCTCTCCGAACTGCTGCGCGCGCAAAAACTGGCCGCTTGGCAGGAAGTGGCTCGCCGCATCGCGCACGAAATCAAGAATCCGCTCACTCCCATACAGTTGTCGGCACAGCGGCTCACGCGTTTTCTCGAACGCCGTACGGAAGCTTCCTCCTCCGGCAGGCCGTCGGTCGACCCGGATCCCGAGCTCACGCGACTGGTTCGCGAATGCTCGCGCTTGATCGAACGCGAAGTCACCACGCTCGCCGACCTCGTCAATCAGTTTTCGCAATTTGTGCGCTTCCCCAGCGCAAAGCTTCAGGCCACCGACGCCACCTCGCTGATCCACGAGGCCGTCGAGATTTTCTCTGGACGCCTCGACGGCATTACCGTGAAAATCGCGTTGGCCGAGCATCTTCCCGCCGTGCGTGCCGACGGCGCGCTGCTTCGCAGCGTGCTCGTCAACCTGATCGACAACGCGGCGGAAGCCCTCGAAAACGCGCGCTACCGCGAAATTGTGATTTCTACCCGCGTCTACTCTGAATCCGACACCGTGGAAATCTGCGTCGCCGACACCGGTCACGGCATCTCCCCGGAAGATAAAGACAAACTCTTTCTTCCGCATTTTTCGACCAAGGATCGCGGCACGGGTCTCGGCCTGGCCATCGCTGCTCGCATCGTTGCCGAACACGGTGGCACACTGCACGTCGAAGACAATGTGCCCGTGGGTTCGCGCTTTTTGGTGCTCCTGCCGGTCGCCGACGCCACGCCGCTACTGGCCGGTGAACCCGGCACTTCCGGATCGGAAACCGCGTGAGTGCTCCGCGGCCACGCATTCTGATTGTCGACGACGAAGCGGGCATACGCGAATCGCTTTCATCCATTCTTGCGGACGAAGGCTACGCTGTCGAAGCCGTACCTTCCGCCGAAGCGGCTCTCGAACGCGCCGCCGCCGAGGATCTCGAGCTGATTCTTCTCGATGTTTGGTTACCTGGCATGGACGGCCTCGAAGCCCTGACCCGCCTGCAATCGCTGCCGCGGCCGCCCGCCGTGATCATGATCTCCGGTCACGGCACCATCGAAACCGCCGTCCGCGCGACAAAACTGGGCGCCTTCGATTTCATTGAAAAACCGCTGTCGCTAGAAAAAATAACCGTGCTGGTGCGCAACGCGGTGCAACAACGCCGTTTGCAGGACGAAAATCAAGTTTTGCGCAGCGAACTGCGCCATCGCTATCAAGTCATTGGCGACAGCGTGCCCATGAAAGCGCTGCGCCAGCAAATCGCGGTCACGGCCCCTACCAACGGGCGGGTTCTCATTTACGGGGAGAGTGGAGTCGGCAAGGAACTGGTCGCCCGGGCCCTACACGCCGCGAGCCTGCGCAGCAAAGGGCCTTTCGTCGAAGTCAACTGCGCCGCCATTCCCGAAGATCTAATCGAATCCGAACTTTTCGGCCACCTCAAAGGCAGCTTCAGCGCGGCCAGCGAAGACAAAATTGGCAAATTTGAGAAAGCCAATGGCGGTACGCTATTCCTCGACGAAATCGGGGACATGAGCCTGCGCACCCAATCAAAGGTTCTGCGCGTTCTCGAAGAGCAGCGCTTTGAGCCGGTCGGCTCGAGCCAAGCAGTGGCCGTGGACGTTCGCGTACTGGCCGCCACCAACAAGAATCTGGAAAACGAAATCTCCCGCGGCGCGTTCCGTCAGGACCTCTTCTATCGTCTCAACGTAATTCCCTTCTTCGTCCCTCCACTGCGCGAGCGCCTGCGCGACATCCCGACCCTGGCCAACCATTTTCTGAACGAATTCAGCGTCGCCTACGGTAAAAAAGTCCGCGAGCTAAGCGACCCGGCCATGGACGTCCTTCTGCGTTACCCCTGGCCCGGCAACGTCCGCGAACTCCGCAATTTGGTCGAGCGCCTGGTGATCGTGTGCCCGCAAGCCAAAATCGAGCCCCACCACCTCCCGCCCGAGCTTTTCCGGGGCGCCGCGGAATCCCCGCACCAGCCTTATAACACGCTGCATGAAGCCCGCAGCGCCTACGAGCGCGAGTTTATCCTGAGAAAATTGCAGGAACACCGCTGGAACATGACCCAAACCGCGTCCGCGCTGGGGCTGGAACGCAGCCACCTGTACCGCAAAATGAAATCCCTCGGCATTGCCGCCCCGGAATAGAGTTCCTGGTACGGGCCGCCCCCAGCTTGCCGAGGGCCGGACTCGATTAGGGGTTCGGTCCTAAAAATGGTACCCGCGTGACACCGAAAGCTTACGGCTAGTCTCCATCCTCGGGCGGTTCCCGCTGCAACTCACTGAGCGCCTCCAGTTGCCCATGCCAGTCAAATTCCCTGACCCGCGCAGGATTTTCCCGCCAGTCCGGCATCACCTTCACAAACAGCCCCAAATAGATCTTCGACCCGAGCATCTTCTCTAATTCCTTCCGGGCCTCGGTCCCGATCTTCTTGAGCATCTCGCCCTTATGCCCAATCAGAATCTTCTTCTGCGAATCCCGTTCGACGGCAAGGGTCACTTCAATCCGCACCAGCCGCGGCTTCTCCTCATACTTGTCCACCATCACGCCCAGCGCATAGGGCAGTTCGTGATACGTCAACTGGATGGCTTTCTCGCGAATCACTTCCGCTGCCAAAAACCGCTCTGGCTGATCGGTAATCTGGTCCTCGGGAAAATGCGGCGGGCCCTCCGGCAACATCCGCAAAATCTCCTGCTGCAACTGTTCCAATCCTCCACCCTTGAGGGCCGACACCGGCACAATCGCCGCGAACGCAAAGGCCTTCGAGAACCCTTCGATGAGCGGCAACAGTCCTTCTTTAGCCACGCGATCCACTTTATTCAAAACCAAGATGGTCTTGCCGCCAAATCGCTTGGCCTTGGAGAGCAATAACTCGTCCATGTGCGTCTGTGGATGACTGGCATCGACCATCAGCAGCAGCACGTCGATATCCTCGAGCGCCGCCGCCACTTCATGCATCATCTGCCGCCCCAGCGCGGAATCCGCGTCATACAGCCCGGGCGTATCAATAAAAACAATCTGTCCCTCAGCCCGCGTAACAATTCCTTGAATGCGGTTCCGCGTGGTCTGCGGCTTCGAGGTGACGATGGCGATCTTCTGGCCCACCAGCCGGTTAATCAGCGTGGACTTCCCGGCATTCGGCCTGCCAACAATGGCGGCAAATCCGGATCGTCCGCGGATCTCCATATCTTTCATAGTTTCCTTAAGGGAACGCAAAACTATCGGTGATCGAATAGTTCTGGCGGGCCTCTGGGCCCGTGCATTTCAAATCTGAAATGCCCGGGCAACAAGTCCGATTCAGGAGGAGCACTCTGCGGCGGCAGGAACTTCTGGTTCGAATGCTTACGCCAAGCTCAGCGCCATCAAAAACATCGTGGAACCCTGCTTGGCACCGTCCGAGGGCTTCCCTTCCGTCCCCTTCTTTACGAGAAAGGTCCCGCCACCCGATAGCTCGTCGAGCGCGCGGATCAAATCGCGCACCGCGTCCGACTTCAAAACGTACCCGTGAATCCCCATTTTCGTAAAGTCTTCGATTTTATAGTGCAGCTCATGCATGGACAAAACCAGCACCCGGCTCGGCAGACTCAGTTTGGCAATCTCTTTGGCCGCTTCCAGACCGCTCATCACCGGCATGGTGATGTCCATCACAATGAGGTCAGGCAGCAACTCCTGGGCCATTTGCACGGCCATCTTTCCGTTGGTCGCTTCTCCGACCACTTCCCAATCGCCGCGCGTCGCCAGTATCGTGCGTACGCCC
>JBEKSZ010000144.1:0-14767 GCA_049516615.1 Candidatus Acidiferrum sp.
GCGGTAGAGGAGTCTCGTCTCCTGCAAGTCAGCATCTTCACCATGCTGCACGAAAACGTAAAGAATTTGGAATTTAATGCGTTGCTTCCAGACGTGGTCACCATCGCGGACGAGGTGGACGCCCAATTGAAAGAACAGATGCTGCGCTTCATGGCCGCAGACATCGCCGCCGCCGGTTCGGCTAAGTCCAATGGCCATTGAGCTGAGATCCTTGGTTGGCAAGAACTCCCGTCAGTCCTGCCTGCAGCAAGACAGCAAATTGTGCAGCCGGCAGTGGCCTACTGAAGAGGTAGCCCTGTCCTTGTTGACAGTGGTGCGCTTGCAGGTACGTCGTCTGCTCGTTCGTTTCGATGCCCTCGGCAACTACGAGAAGCTTGAGACTCCTTCCCATACTTACGATTGCGTCTACAATCGTTGAGTGACCGGAATCGGAGGTGATCTGGTTGACAAAGGATCGATCACTTTTCAGGATATCGATAGGAAATTGGCGAAGATAGCTGAGGCTTGAATAGCCGGTGCCAAAGTCATCAACCGCGATGTGTATTCCCATTCCTTTGAGCTTCTGCAGTACGAAAGTCGTGAATTTAGCATCGTTCATAAGAACGCTTTCAGTGAGCTCGAGTTCGAGGTAGCGCGCGTCCAGGCCGGTTTCCTGGAGGACTGTTCGGACACTTTCAAAAAAATCCTTTTGGCGGAACTCTGCCGCACAGACGTTGACGGCCATTGACACCGGCGAGAGTCCGGCGTCCTGCCAGGTGCGCGCCTGACGGTACGCTTCGCGCAATACCCAGCGGCCGATTGGTAGAATTAGCCCGCTATCTTCGGCGACGGGCCCGAACTGCGCAGGAGGGATGAGCCCTCGGTCTGGGTGCTGCCAGCGTATGAAGGCTTCGACGCTTGTGGTCTCACCTGTGCCGAGATTGACCTTGGGCTGATAGTGCAACAAGAACTCTCCTCGCTCGAGAGCGCGGCGCAAGCCAACTTCAATAGATTTGGGCCATACGACGGCTGCGATTACGAGGCTCTATTCTGGAAGAATTCCTGTCGAGAACGCCGAGGCGGCGTATTCCAAAGGGGCCAAATCGGCTCAATTGGAAAATATGGAAAACGGCGTAGCGGCGTAACGTGTTGAAAATTATGGAGCGGCCTATCGGAATCGAACCGACACCTGAACCTTGGCAAGGTTCCGTACTACCACTATACTAAGGCCGCAAACCTTCTTAATCCTTATAACACGCCCGACGGACAACCGACAAGTCCTGCGTCATCCGCCTGCCCTAATCATTGGAGACTCCGGGCAACCTCCGCCTCAAGACACCAGAGAAATGCGCGCCGACTTAACCACCGGCGAGCGCCGCTGCCGTTCCGCGAAACGCGTGGCCTTCTCCTTATCGGTATACACGCGCCCGAACTTCTCGCCGTCGGCATAGTAAACGGTTACCAGAAAATGGTGATGCTTGCGGCGACGATCTTTGCCGAAACCGTCAGCTTCTTTCTTCTTCGCCGTTACCTTGTTGGGCACTGGGACCACTCCATTTCTGTACGAGCCATTTCAAGGACTAGTTCCGTCCACACAATGTCTCAAAGAAGAGGCATGCGCGCAAGTACTTCGATTACTGGTTACACGCCGTTTTGTTGTCGCGTCACAATTTACCTAGGTGGTCCGCAGCAAGGAACGGCGCGCGATAAATTCCGTGACCGCCGCTCGCAAGCGGACATCCAATACAACGGGGGCGGGGCACGAGAGAGTACCTTAGAGTTTACCACTTGCGCCGGGCATTTACGGTGACGGAACCTGTAGCCCGTCGTTCGATTCACGAAACATTTTCCGGGTTTGGACGTCTGTATCTATGAGGGAAGCGCCAGACTCAACTTGGCGCACGAATTTATGATCACCAGCAAACTACCTCCGATTGTTGAAGACCTGCGAAATCACGCTCCACAGCAGCTGGCGGAACTCCGTACGTTACTCGCCAGGAACGCCCCGGCGCGGCCCGATCCGCGGCGGCCGGGATTCTACGAGATGGAAGGCCAAGACAGCGTTTTCTACATTTTCAAATATCCAAGCGGCGCGAAGGTGCTGCTCTTGGGCATCTGGGAGCGCGATCCCGTGGCGGAACTCGCCACGATGGGCTCTGCTGCGGCATAACGGCTCGTGTTAGTTCGCCCGGTGATTTCCCGGTTATCCTCGTAGAAACGCTCGCGGGCTTGCGAAATCAATCCTTGTCGAGTTTGAGAGCTGCCGAGTTGATGCAGTAGCGCAGCCCCGTCGGCTTCGGTCCATCGTCGAAGACATGCCCAAGGTGGGCCTCGCAGCGGCTGCATTTAACCTCGGTCCGGCGCATTCCGTGAGACGTATCACCTTCATTTTCCACAGCTTGCTCGTCGGCGGGGGCATAAAAACTGGGCCACCCCGAACCTGAGGCGAATTTTGTTTCAGAACGAAACAACGGCTGCCCGCAGCAAACGCATTTGTACGTCCCGGGTGTTTTGGTGTTCTCGTATTCCCCGGTAAACGGTGGCTCCGTGCCTTTCTCCCTGGTCACATAGTATTGATTCTGCGTGAGTTGTTTCTTCCACTCCTGGCCGTCCTTGCGAAGTTTCTCTTCCATACACGACCCTCCAATTGGTCTTCAGGTCTGGTGTCTATCGTGCACTATCAGATTCAGAGCGAGGGTCAGACGTTTCAGCCAATGACTCCGATCTACCTATGTCAGCCAACACGCCCATCGAAATCCCCTCTCCGGCACCCGCCGGTTCAGAGAACAACTACCCGCAAAAGCGGCGCAGCCGTCGCGTGAAGATGGCCCGTCCGGTTCGCGTACGTCCCTCCGAGCCTCGGGACGACCACTTTGAAGATCTCATTGTCAGCGTAAACGCTTCAAAAGAAGGCATTTATTTTCACTCCCGGCGCAGAGGCTATTACAAAGGCATGCGCGTCTTCGTCACCTTCCCCTATACCTCCGGTCATGATCCGATGAACTGCGAATATGTCGCCGAGGTTGTGCGCGTCGAGGACTTGCCCAACAGCAAGTTCGGCGTCGCCGTCGAGCTGAAAATGACCATGAACTACAAACCCAAATAGCCGCCACCGCGTCATCCGGCTCCGCCAGGCAGATAGAAGGCGAATCCAGCAAAACTTTTGCACCTCCCGAACGTATATATATATGCAGAAGCAATCGGGGTTTGCGCTCGACCCGGTCGGCGCAAGGAGGAATTCGTGCGATTTCTGAAATATTTTTCGGCGTCCCTCGCCCTGTTTGTGGCCTTAGTTTTTATGGGCTTGGCAACCGCCAAGGTGCTCGATCCATCGCGAGTGGGCGTATGGGTTGGTCCGCACATGAGCTTTGCAATCGGCGCAATCACGTCCGATCCGCGGAACGTCGAGCTTTTGGGCGACGCCTTTGCGCCACTCTTCGGCATCATGGGCTATTTGCTCGGCTGCTTCAGCTGGGAACGCCTGCGTGAACTAAATCGGACGCGCCCAGCCATCGCTGTCCGCCACTTGGCCGTTCACACCAGCGCCTAGTCACCAGACGGGCTTTGCAAGAAGTTTGACACCGGGCTCGAATTCGTTTACCTTTTTCTTGAACATGCTTGTCACATCAATCTCGCTTGCGCACCGCCACCATCATCACGGCCATACGCCGCGCGTGCTGAGGTGTGCATAGGGGTTCCCTTACAACACACTCTTCAGCCCGCTGGCTTAACAAGGCCCAGCGGGTTTTTTGTTTTTATGAGCGCATTTTTTCGCGGCGCGCAGTTTAAGGAGCCAGCAGTGGACATCGATTTCCAGAAAGCCGGGGGTCTCGTTCCCGCCATCATTCAGGATCACCGCACTGGCCAAGTGCTCATGCTTGGCTTCATGAACGATGTCTCGCTGGCGCAAACCCGGGCCCAGGGCGAGGTCGTCTTCTTCAGCCGCTCCCGCGGCAAGCTTTGGAAAAAGGGCGAATCGAGCGGTCACGTTCTCAAGGTACGCGAAGTGCTCGTCGACTGCGACGCCGACGCCCTGCTCGTGAAGGTCGAAGCGGTCGGCCCCGGCGTGTGCCACGAAGGCTATCGTTCCTGTTTCTTTCGAGGGCTCACTCCGGGCGGCGAACTGGAGATTGTCTCCGAACGCACCTTCGATCCGGAAAAAATCTATTCGCCGGAGAAACCTCGATGAACGAAAAAGTCGCTTCCGCTCCCTCCACGAAACTCAAACTTGGCATCCCCAAAGGCAGCCTGCAGGACGCCACCATCGATCTGTTCGCGCGCGCCGGCTGGAAGATCTCCCTCGGCTCGCGCAGCTACGTTCCGAGCATCGATGACCTCGAAATCGAATGCCTGCTCGTGCGCGCCCAGGAAATGGCCCGTTACGTAGAATCCGGCGCGCTCGATGCCGGCGTCACCGGCCACGACTGGGTGGTCGAAACCGGTGCGCAAGTCGCCGAGCTCGCCGAATTTGTTTACGCCAAACAGCGCCTTTCGCGTGTCCGCTGGGTGCTGGCTGTCCCGGAAGATTCCCCCATGCGCGAGCCCCGCGACCTTGAAGGCAAAGTCATCGCCACCGAAGTCGTGCACATCACGGAAAGCTATCTCGCCAAACACGGGGTAAAAGCCCGCGTGGAATTTTCCTGGGGCGCCACCGAAGTAAAAGTCCCGCAACTCGCCGACGCGATCGTGGAAGTCACGGAAACCGGCTCCTCTCTGCGCGCCAACCGTCTGCGCGTAGTCGATACCGTTCTCGAATCCGCCACCGTCTTCATCATGAACCGCGCCGCGGCGACCGATCCCTGGAAAAAAGAGAAAGCCGACAATCTCATCCTGATGCTCAACGGCGCCATGGCCGCCGCCAGCAAAGTCGGCCTGCTCCTCAACGTTCACCGCGACGATCTCGCGGCCGTTCTCGCGGTCCTCCCCGCGCTTAAAAACCCCACCATCTCCAATCTCAGCGATCCCGATTGGGTGGCCCTCAATACCATCATCGAAGAATCCGTTGTCCGCCAAATCTTGCCCAAGCTGAAGGCCGCCAAGGCCCAGGGCATCGTCGAATATCCCCTGAACAAGATCGTGCTCTGATGCGCATTCTCAAACTCACCCCCGCCGTCGAAAAAAACCTTCTGCGCGCCCGCCAGGAACGCGATCGCGAGGCCGAACGTATAGCCGGCAAAATCATTGCCGACGTTCGCAAGCGCGGCGACACCGCCCTGGCGGCGTACGCGAAGAAATTCGATGCGCTCGATCTCCGCCGCGAAGGTATCTGGGTCGCGCCGGGCGAAATCGCGGCTGCCGCAAAACAGGTCAGTCCCGAATTTGTTCGTGCCGTTGCGCACGCAGCCCGGAACGTCCGGCGCGTCGCCGAGCAGCAACTGCCTCGCCCCTGGTCACTCAACATCGAGCCGGGCGTAATCATCCGCAACCTCATCCGCCCCATAGATTCCATCGGCTGTTACATACCCGGCGGTCGCTTCGCGCTGGTCTCCACGATGGTCATGACCGTCGTCCCCGCCAAAGTCTCCGGGGTAAAAAGCATCGCGGTCGTCTGCCCTAAACCGAATGCCGAACTTCTCGCCGCCGCAAGCATTCTGAGCGTGCAGAAAATCGCCCGCATTGGCGGAGCGCAAGCCGTCGCCGCGCTCGCCTATGGCACGAAATCCATCGCGCGCGTGGACAAAATCTTCGGCCCCGGCAATCGTTTCGTCACTGCCGCGAAACAACTCGTCAGTGGCGACTGCGCCATCGATCTTCCCGCGGGGCCCACCGAGGCCATCGTTCTTGCTTTTAGCGGCAATCCGCGCTGGATCGCCGCTGACCTTCTCGCGCAGGCCGAGCACGCTCCCGACGCCGGCAGTTTCCTGGTTACCCCGTCTGCGAAGTTCGCGGCCGCAGTACAGAAGGAGGTGGCCTTGCAACTCGAGAAGCTTCCGTCCACCAATCCCGCACATTGTTCAATGCGCACAACCGGAGCGATTGTGCTGGCTTCTTCTCTAGAAGCGGCATGCGCCTTCAGCAATCGCTTCGCGCCCGAGCATCTCAGCCTTCCCGGCAGTCCGGAGGGCCTGCTCAAGAAAATCACCGCCGCCGGCACTGTTTTCCTTGGCCCCTGGGCCGCGCAGCCTCTCGGCGACTACATCTCGGGCAGCAACCACGTTCTTCCGACGGGAGGTTGGGCGCGCATGCGCGCCGGTCTCTCCGCAGCCGATTTCGTAAAATGCATCACCGTGCAGGACATCAGCGAGCGCGGTCTGGCAAATCTCGCGAAGGACGCCGTCACCCTGGCACGTGTGGAAGGTTTACCGGCCCATGCCAACGCCGTCGAGGTCCGCCGATGAAGGCGACACTCCCGGTTCGTCAAGCCATCCTCGACCGCCGCACCTACGAAGCCCCTGCCGAGGGCCGCCTCGGAAAAATCCGCCTCGATTTCAACGAAAACACCGCAGGATGCTCGCCCGCGGTCCTTCGCGCACTGGCAAAGATCACGCCCGAGCAATTCGCCATGTACCCGGAGTATCAGGCGCTCACAAAGCGCCTGGCAAAATATTTCCGCGTGCGCCCGCAGGAATTAATGCTCACCAACGGCGGCGACGACGCCCTGCGCGTCTTCTTCGACTCCTTCGTCGAGCCCGCCAGCCACATTGTTATCTGCGAACCGACCTTCCCCATGTACCGCTACTGGGCGGAAATCGCCGGCGCGCAAATCGATGTGCTGCGTTACACCGGCGAAATGCAATTCCCTTTCGATGCCGCGCTGCAAGCCCTGCGCAAGAAACCGCGCGTAATGTTCGTCTGTAATCCCAACAATCCGACGGGCACGCTCTTGCAACCAAGCGACATCGAGAAGCTGCTCAACGCCGCCACCCACACCGCCATCGTCGTTGATGAAGCCTACGTCGAATTTTCCGGCGCGACAGTAACCCCGTGGATCAATCGCTACCCGAATCTGTTCAGCGCCCGCACTTTCTCAAAAGCGGCAGGCCTCGCCGCACTGCGCCTCGGCGCGGTCATCGCCAACGAAAACTCTCTTAGGATCCTGCGCCGCGCCATGCCTCCTTTCCCCATCAACATTGCCGCGCTGGTCGCCGCCGAAGCCGCCGTCCGCGACCATGTCACCATCGAGAAATACGTCGCCAACGTAAAACGCCTGCGCGCCTGGTTCGCCTCCGAACTAACCGCGCGCGGCATCAGAACCTACCCCAGCGCGGGAAATTTTCTGCTCGCCAATTTCGGCCCCGAAGGTCCCGCACTCTTCAAAAAACTTGAACGCCAGAGCATCCTTGTGCGCGCCCGCACCCAGGATATGGGCCCCGGATTCGTCCGCATCACCATCGGCAGCGAAAAAGAGATGCGCCAACTCCTCAAAGCCATCGCGAAAGGCTGAGACAAAATGCCAAAGTCCGCGACATCGCCGCGCACCTCCGTTATTCATCGCCGGACCCGTGAGACGGATATCCGCTTGAAACTGAATCTCGACGGCCAGGGCAAATCCAAGGTCTCGACGGGCATCCGGTTCTTCGACCACATGCTCGACCTGGTCGCGCGCCACGGCGCCTTCGATCTGCAAATCACCGCCAAAGGCGACCTCGACGTCGATCAGCATCACACCGTGGAAGACGTGGGCATTGCCCTCGGCGAAGCCGTCAGCGCAGCTTTGGGCGAGAAAAAAGGCATCTTCCGCGCCGGCTATTTTCTAATGCCCATGGACGAAACGCTTGCCGCTGCCGCCGTCGACCTCGGCGGCCGCACGCACGTCGTAATCCACGCGAAAATCAACGCCCCGCGCGTGGGCGATTTCCAATCCGAACTGGTAGAAGACTTTTTCCAGGGTTTCGCGCAATCCGCCAAAGCCAACGTCCACCTCCGCTGTCTCTACGGCCGTTCCTCCCATCACCAAATCGAAGCCCTTTTCAAATCCTTCGCCCGCGCGTTACGCTTCGCCGTCTCCCGCGACCAGCGTCTGCGCAACATCTTGCCCAGTACCAAAGGCCTTCTATGACCCGCCGTCCTGGTCGATGCCGCTCCGCAAGCCTTTATAGGGGCGCAGCATGCAGCGCCCCTACCTGCCCGGGCCGATGCCCAGCCCGCCGTTGTTGCTGCCGGTGTTCCCACCCGGGCCTTTCTCGTCTCTCGGTACCTCTGCACGCTCGGTGTCTCGGGGTTATCTCGTCCCCGGAACCACTTCGCCGAACAGAAATGGTGGCGATATGAACACCATAACGTTACTCGACTACGGCGCGGGCAACGTCCCGAGCGTCCAGCGCGCCCTGGAACGCCAAGGCCTAACGTCCGAGCGCGCCAGCACACCCCAACAAATCGCGTCGGCAAAAATCCTGATCCTCCCAGGCGTGGGCCACTACGCGGCATTAATCCGCGCACTGGACGAAAACAGCCTCCGCCAGCCGCTGCTGGAAAAAATCAACGACGGCACCCCATTTCTGGGGATCTGTCTAGGACTGCAGGCTCTCTTCTTTTCGAGCGACGAAGCCCCCGAACTAACCGGCCTACAACTTCTTCCCGGGCGGGTCACCACCTTGCCGCCCACAGCCAAACTCCCGCACATGGGCTGGAACACCCTAGAGCTCCGGCGCGAGTCGCGTCTCCTTGAAGGCATCTCGGAAAAAGACTATTTCTATTTCGCGCATTCCTACGCGGCGCGCAACTCCGCAGAAAAATCCTCGCCGGCCATCGCCACCAGCCATCACGGTGCCGACTTCATCGCCGTGCTCGAACACGAGAACATCTGTGCGGTGCAATTTCACCCCGAGAAAAGCGGCGCACCCGGCGCGCGCCTCCTCGCCAACTTCCTGAGGATCCACTCATGAGGCGCCGCGCCATTCTTTGTATAGGCGGAGCACGCTGCGCTTCAGCTTGCCCGGGCGCCCGCCCCGCGCGCCTTTGTAGCGGCGGGTCTTCAGACCCGTGCTTTTCTCTCCTCCGCGCCCCCTGTGCCCCGGGTGTTAAAAACACCGCGATCCGCATCGCGCGAACTCAACCGGTGACGCCATGAGCCTGGCTCGCCGCATCATCCCCTGCCTCGATACCGACGGCGCCCGCGTCGTCAAAGGCGTAAATTTTGTCGGTCTGCGCGACGCCGGCGATCCCGCCGAACTGGCCGCGCGGTACAACGCCGAAGGCGCCGACGAACTTGTGGTCCTCGATATCGCCGCCGCGCGCGACCGCCGGCCAACCTTCTTGGAAACCATCCGCCGCGTAGCCGCGGAACTGGCCATCCCCCTAACCGCAGGCGGCGGCATTCGCTCCCTGCTAGACGCTCGCTCTGTCATCCGCGCGGGAGCCGATAAAGTCACGGTAAACACCGCCGCGGTGGAACGCCCGGCATTGCTCAGCGAACTCTCCGCCGAATTCGGCGCGCAAGCCGTGGTCGTAGCCATCGACGCCAGGCTGAAAGCCGACGCCAAGGGTGCGCGTCACTGGGAGGTGATGGTGCGCGGCGGGCGCGATTCCGCAAACATGAACGCAATCACCTGGGCGCAGCGCGCGGTGGAAAGCGGTGCGGGCGAAATCCTAGTGACCTCCGTCGATCGCGACGGCACACAAATCGGCTTCGATATTCCGCTGACCTCCGCCATCGCCAAAGCTGTTAACGTCCCGGTCATCGCCAGCGGCGGCGCGAAACTGCCGCAGCATTTCGCCGACGTTTTCCGCGATGGCCACGCTGACGCCGCGCTAGCCGCCTCGATTTTCCACGACAACATCCAGTCCATCCGCGAACTGAAACGGTTCCTGGTCGCGCAACAAATCGAGGTGCGTTACCCGTGCTGATTCCCTGCATCGACTTGCAAGACGGCCAGGCCGTGCAACTGGTTCACGGGAAGAAACGCGAGTTGGCCGTCGCGGATGTTTTTGGCCAGCTGGCGGCCTTCAAGGACTACGAGTGGCTGCACATTATCGACTTGGACGCCGCGACCGGGAAGGGATCGAACGAGAAATCGGCTCGCGAACTTTGCAGGGCAGCGCGCGGGAAATACAAGATGAAGGTCCGCATTGGCGGCGGCATCCGCACCGTCGCTCGCGCGCAAGAGATCGTCGAGTGGCGACCGAATCAAATCATCGTGGGAAGCGCCGCGTTCCAGGAAGGAAAAATCGCCGCAAGATTTCTGCGCACGTTGACCGCCAAAATCGATCCGAAACAAATCGTCATCGCGCTGGACACCGTCAACGCCAAAATCGCCATCAAAGGCTGGCGCGAAAAACTAAAACTCTCCGCCGAAGAAGTCATGCCGCAGCTCGAACCGTTCTGTTCCGCGTTTCTCTGCACCGACGTGGACCGCGAAGGCACCATGAGCGGCGCCAACCTAGAATGGTTTCGCCAACTCCGCCGCGCAACCAAGCACCCCGTCATCGCCGCCGGCGGCATCAAGGCGCACCGCGAGATTGCGGCGCTTGAAAAAATCGGCATGGACGCTGCCGTTGGCATGGCCATGTACAAAAACAAGTTGCGCTAGCCCCGGTCTCCGCAACAATGCAGCACCGTCCTTCCCGGTGCAGCGAGGCATGGACAACGCGGAGAAGCGCGGCGGTCAGCGAATGTAAGCATTGGTGATGTATTCCTCGACCATACGCTGCGTATTGAAGTACGACCCGTTCACGGCGATGGCATGTTGCATCACGTCGATAAATTTCCGCCGGTCGTGGTAGTACAGGGGCAAAATCGCGTTCTCCAGTTTGTGATAGAGGGACTCCGCCTCCGCGCGATCGTCTGTCGGCGGTTCCATGGGCAATCCGCGGCGCAACTCGCCAATCGCCCATCCCGTCACGCCTTCTATGTGACCCTCGACCCACCAGCCATCCAGAATGCTCAGGCTCGGCACGCCATTCACCGCGGCTTTCATCCCGCTGGTTCCCGAAGCCTCCAGCGGGAACTGCGGCGTGTTTAGCCACAGGTCCACGCCGGCGGTCATTTTTCCGCCCACTTCCATGTTGTAGTTGTCCAGAAAAACCGTGGGCACGGCTTTGCGCAACGCTTTCTTGGCGGCAAAAATCCGGCGAATCAAATCCTTTCCGCTGCTATCGTTCGGATGGGCCTTGCCCGCGTACACGATCTGAAATTTGCCGACGTTTTTGGCGATCTGCCGCAAGCGGTCCATATCGCTGAGCAGCAGGTCTGCGCGCTTGTAAGCCGTAGCCCGGCGCGCAAATCCGACGGTAAAGACCTCCGGGTCCAGCTTGATGCCCGTTTTCTTGCGCACCAGATCAAATAGCTCGTGCTTGGCCAGCAAATGCGCGGTCCAGACTTCTTCGGGCGGCACGCTCAGCACGTTGCGCAGACTGAAATTGTCTTCCCGCCAATCCGGGACATAACGATCGAAGAGCTGCGCAAAGGCCGGCGAAGTCCACGTGCCCGCGTGGATACCGTTGGTTATGGCCTCGATGGGCACGCCCGGAAACATTTGCCGCGAAGTCACGCCATGCTGTTTGGCCACGCCGTTGGCATATTTCGTCAGGCCCAGCGCGAGTTGCGTCATGTTCAACGTTGCGCCGCCCTTGGCCGCGGCTTGCATGTCCGCATACGGCTCCTGCACTTGCAGCACACGTTTCATCAGCGCCGCGGAAGCCGCATCCGATAAATCCAGAAAATTCGTCTCCTGCGGAAAGACGCGCGTCAAAAATTCCATGGGAAAACGATCGTGCCCCGCGGGCACCGGCGTGTGCGTGGTGAAGACGCATTTGCTGCGCACTTTTTCGATGTCTTCGCCGCGAATGCGTTTGCGTCCCGCGGCCCGGGCCTCCTCCGCCAGCAACTCCAGTGACAGCAGCGCCGCGTGCCCTTCATTCATGTGAAAGCGCGCCAAATTCTGGTAACCCAGCGCGCGCAGGATGCGCACCCCGCCAATCCCCAGCAAAACCTCCTGACACAGCCGGTAGTAGGAATCGCCTCCGTACAACGTGCCTGTCAGCTGGCGGTCCACTTCCGCGTTGGCAGGCAAATCCGCATCGACAAAGTAAATGGGTACAGCGTAACCGCGCACGCCCTTGGCGTCGTAGCGCCAGGAGCGCAATTCCACCCGGCGTCCTTCGATCGGCACGCTGGCACGGGCTGCTTCTTCATGCAGAAAATCTTCGACCTTCCATTCGGCGGGTTCTTCACTCTGGCTGCCGTCATCCGCGAGACGCTGCACAAAATAGCCCCTGCGATATAGCAGCGAAACCGCCACCACCGGCACCCGCAGATCCGCCGCCGCGCGAATG
Organism: Candidatus Acidiferrum sp.; assembly: GCA_049516615.1. Lineage (GTDB taxonomy): Bacteria > Acidobacteriota > Terriglobia > Acidiferrales > UBA7541 > Acidiferrum. The sequence goes on from JBEKSZ010000144.1 coordinate 12,193, forward strand.
GTATCTCCCGCCAGTACGCCCAAGCCGCCGCTGTAACTGGGCATAGCGTTCTCGAGCGCAATTTCCATCGAGAAATATGCGATCCGTCGCTTAGCGAGTTGCTCCCTGGCTAGTTGGTCTTTGGCTAACTGGTCCTCAGTCGACATTTCGCTCGCTTCTCCGCCCTTTGCGGCCCTGCCGGAATCGCCTGCCTTACGGTTCACGGCTGGAGAAAGCAGCCGGTGGGAACCTCACATTGTCTTGTAAGCCGTCTCTACAAGCAAGACGGGAGCTAGGCTCGGGGAACGCTAACCCGGGGGTACGAGGAAACGCTTTCATCTTAAAGGGCGGGAGGGGATTCTTGCGAATCGTATTGATTCTATTAGGATTAGCCTGGGGCGAAGGCTAAAGATTGAAAATTTGGCGGATATGCCCTCCTACGTGTGCGTGTTTTTGGCGGAGAGCGTACAAGATGAAGAAAGTAGATGGGATGCACGGGAATTGAAATTCGGAATAATGCGACTGCGGGGACTAACCTCGGGAATTCTCCTTGACGTTCCCGTGTCGATCGCGCACTCAGGGCTTTTCGCGATGCCCGCGCAGGCGCTGGCTTCCATCATTGGCAGATTGTGCCGTTCACCGATCTGCAACACCGAGCGCGCGCATTTGCCTACCTCGTCGTACTGCGCAAGGTAGAAGAACAACGTTAATCGGCAAACCTGGATTTCCCCGACGAGCGGAGGTACATCTGCTTGGTTTGCCAAGCGCAATGCCTCATCAAGCGTGGCTCTTGCGCGAGTGAAGTTGCCGACCCTGCTAAGGACATGTCCTTTTTGATTGAGCACACGCGCGCGCGTCGCTGTCGAGACGTGATCGCTGAACCCGCGTTGCTCAAGGATCGCGGCGGCTTCGGCAAACCGCCCCTGAAACGATAGACAAAGAGACCATTGCGCGAGCAGCCGCCAGAGTTGATCATCTTCTCGCTCGGCGTCGGCTAGCGCGATCCCGCTGCGGCACAACAGGACGTAAGCGGTTAGGAACCGGCGTAGAGTTGAAATGGCGCCCAGTAGTAGGGCTTGCGAAAAACACTCGCCGCATCGGCGGAATGCAACAATCTCAGCTTCGCGGTGCGCAAAGCTGAGGCAGGATCCTTGCCTTTGCCTAGCTCGCCGTAGAAGGTGTCCATAATTTGCGGGGCGGCCGAATCACTGACCTCCCACAATGCGCCGACGACGTTATGCGCGCCTGCACGGAGAAATGCCCAAGACAGGCCTACCAAGCCTTCGCCCGAATAGGCGCGCTTGCCCGCGCCTTCGCACGCGGAAATGGTGACCAATCGCGCGGTTAGGTGATGTTTGACGATGTCGCGGGCGTAGAGTTTGTAGGAATCGCCTTCCTTGCTCATGATGACCGCGGATTCCAGCGGACGGGTCACGCTGGCCGTGCCGTGGGTAACAAAGTGCAGGTAGGCAAAACGCTCCGGATTGCTCTCAAGATACGCCGAAGGCGTGGCTTGCGCGCCCTCGAGAACTTCGCGCCGTTCTGGAGGAAAATAGCGCTCGATCATGCTCATCTCCGCGGGCGCCTGTGCTAGCGCGCGAAATTGATCGTTAGGCTGCACTGTGTTTCCGACCAAAAGTAAGTTTCTCTGTTTCGCCGCGGTATGCACGGTGGACGCCGCGAGCAACGTCAGCGAACTCGCGGTGGTCAGTGTCACGTCTTCAATCCAGAAATGCGGCCGGGGCTTGTCGACCACAAGCGTCTCGAAGTTCAAACCGGACAAGCTCGCGTCGGGGAGAACGATGATATTCGAATTTGTCGAGATCAGCTTTTGGGCCGGCGCAACCAAAATCGCGTACAACTGTTTGCCAGCCGCGCCCCCCGAATCATCGGCTCCACGCGTGCGCATCAGCGCATCCCGGTACGACTTGACCAGCGGTTCAATCTCCGAGCCTTTCGGCAGTTCGAAATGGCTTGTTTTCGCCGGAGTGATTACCCACAGATGAGAGCGTTCCTGTCCGATCCAGTAGAACAACAGCGTTTCCTTCGCACTTTGCGCGATCTGTTGCGGTCTGAGATTGCTGGTGGATACGGAAGCCGCTTGTGATGCCGAGGCTAACCCTTCCGTCAACGTTCGCGCGCGACTCAATTCCGCCACGCGTAGTGCGTCATCCGGGCGGCCGTGGGACAGAAGAAAGTCTACATAGTCGTCATAGAACTCGATGCCGCCGGAAATAAACGTAAGGCGGAAATCTTCCTGGTCGAGGGACGCCCTCGCTGTTTCGATCGTGCCAATGGCCTCGCGATATTCTTTCTCCGCCAGCACTATCTTGCCTTCGTCATCAAATACTTTCGCTAGACGCGCTTCCGCTTCCCACTTCAGGGCGGTCTCCACTTTGGGGTTCGCTATCAAGCCTTGCAACAAACGCTCGGATTCAGGGTAGTCGCGCTTGCCAGCTTCGATCCTAGCGGTGAGCAGTTGCGATTCTTCAATTCCCGACTGGTCGAGACCCGCTCTCTCGATATCGGACGCTTCCTCGTTGTATCGATCGGCTAGATCGATGCGACCAGTTTCCAAAGCCACGGTGGAAAGGTC
>JBEKSZ010000145.1:0-14700 GCA_049516615.1 Candidatus Acidiferrum sp.
TTCAATCACAGCATCCACGTGAACAAAGGCATTGGCTGCTCGACCTGCCACGGGCAGGTGAATCAGATGCCCCTGCTGTTTCAGGCGAGCACGCTGCAAATGCAGTGGTGCCTTGATTGTCACCGCAACGCGCAGGAGAACCTGCGGGAAAAGAAGGATATTTTCAACATGGACTGGAAGCCGGGGCCGGATCAGGCGGAAAAGGGCAAGCTGCTCGCGGCGCAGTACAACATTCGATCGGTGCGGGATTTGACCAGCTGTTCGACGTGTCATCGTTAGACGGGCTGGATGGGATGAACAAGCGCGAATCTATGGACGAGCATACACACGAACATCATCACGGCCAGCAGCTTGCGTCTCGGGAAGGCTTGCGCATCCTGAAGGCCACCAGGGCCGCGGAGGTCGCTGGCGATGCCCCGCTCGTCGAGCACACCCTGGATTTGGCGGCTGTGCGTGCCAAGCTGCAGGCAAAAACCGGAAAGCAGTATTGGCGGTCGCTCGAAGAGCTGGCCGAGGATCCGCAGTTTGAACAGTTGTTGCACCGGGAATTTCCGCGGCAGGCGCCTGCGGAATGGGATGAAGGAGTGGACCGGCGCGATTTCCTGAAACTGATGGCGGCTTCCCTGGCTTTTGCGGGACTCTCAGGTTGCGGCATACCGCCCCGGGAAAATGTTGTTCCCTATGTGAAGCAGCCGGAAGGCATGGTGCTCGGCAAGCCGCTGTTTTTTGCCACGGTTATGCCTTTCGGAGCCGATGCCATCGGCTTGCTGGTTGAGAGTCACGAGGGGCGGCCGACGAAAATCGAAGGCAATCCCGATCATCCCGCGAGCCTCGGCGGGAGCAACGCCTTTGCGCAGGCTTCCATTCTCGATTTGTACGATCCGGACCGCGCACAAATCACCACGAATTTTGGCGATCTGCGCAGCTGGTCGCAATTTCTGGACAGCACCCAGGCTGCCGCGGCGGCCATCAAGAGCAGCGAGGGCGCCGGCTTCCGGATTTTGACGGGGACGGTCACCTCGCCGTCGCTTGCCGCGGAAATTCAAGGGCTCCTCAAACTCTATCCCCAGGCCAAGTGGCATCAGTGGGAGCCCGCGGTCAGCGATGGCGGGCGCGAGGGCGCGAAGCTGGCGTTCGGCCGCTACTTAAACACCGTGTATCGCGTGGACAAAGCCGATGTGATTTTGTCGCTGGACGCGGATTTTCTGGCAACGGGTCCGGGCAATGTGCGGTACATGAAGGATTTCTACCGCCGCCGGAAGATCACCGGCACGGACAGCCAGATGAACCGGTTGTATGTCGTCGAGCCGACCCCGACGGTGACCGGCGCGACCGCTGATCATCGCCTGCCCCTGCGGGCTTCCGAGGTGGAACTCTTCGCGCGGGCGCTCGCCGCCAAGCTGGGCTTGGGCGGCAGCGCAAGTCTGCCGGGCGCGGAAAAATGGCTGGAGGCCCTGGCTGCGGATTTAGAGAAGCATCGCGGGAGTTCGCTCGTGGTGGCCGGCGAGCAGCAAAGCGCCGAAGTACACGCTCTGACGCACGCCATCAATGCGGCGCTCGGCAATGCGGGAGTGACCGTTTATCAGACAGAGCCCGTCGAAGCCCAGCCAGTCAATCACCTGCAATCGATCAGCGATCTTTGCGCCGACATGGATGCCGGCAAAGTAGACACGCTGATCATCATCGGCACCAATCCGATTTATACCGCGCCGCACAATTTCGATTTTGCCGCGAAGATGCAAAAGGTGCGCAATACCATCCGCGTGAGTTCGCACTTTGATGAAACCGCGACTTACAGCCAGTGGCATGTTCCGGAATCGCACTTCCTTGAGACCTGGGGCGACGCGCGGGCCTTTGACGGAACCCTCAGCGTGGTGCAGCCGCTCATTGCGCCGCTCTATTCGACGCACTCGGCGCGCGAGGTGCTCGCGGCTTTCGGCGATAAGCCCGGCGTTTCCGATTACGACGCCATGCGCGAGCGCCTGAAAGCGGCGAATTCCGCCGTGGACTTTGAAAAATTCTGGCGCAAGACGCTCAACGACGGGCTGGTTCTGAACTCGGCGTTTCCCGCGGTGGCCGGCGCGGTGAAATTCAGCGCGGCTAGCCTGCCCCCCGCGAAACCCGTACCGGCCGACCAGCTGGAATTTATTTTCCGTCCCGATCCCTCGGCCTACGACGGGCGCTTCGCCAACAACGGCTGGTTGCAGGAGTTGCCCAAGCCGGTCACCAAGCTGGTATGGGACAATGCCGCGCTCGTCAGTTCCAAGACCGCGCAGAATTTGCAGCTAAGCTATACCCGGGCCTCGCGCGGGGGCGAGCACGGCCAGGTGGTATCAAACGTCGTCGACATTGCGCTTTCCGACAGCAAAGTGACCGCCGCGATATGGACTTTGCCGGGACAGGCCGATGGTGTGGTGGTTCTGCCGCTCGGCTACGGGCGCAGCCACGCAGGCTACACCGGCACGAATCGAGGCTTTAACGCCTACGTGGTTCGCGGCTCAGAAGGCTTGTTTACCGCGAGCGGCGGCACCCTCAAAAAGACCGGCGAAAATTATCCCCTGGCCTGCACGCAGTATCACTTCAACATGGAAGGCCGGAAGATCCTGGCAACCGGCACGCTCGAAGAGTACAGAAAGAATCCGAATTTCGCGCACGAAGGCGACGAGCAGCCGGACAAAGCCGTATCCCTCTATAAGCCGCAGGATTTCCCGTACCCCACGGACAAGCCCGCTTGGGCCATGGCCATCGATTTAAACAGTTGCAACGGGTGCAACGCCTGCGTGGTGGCCTGCCAGTCGGAAAATAATATCCCCGTGGTTGGCAAGGATCAGGTGATGCGCGGCCGCGAAATGCACTGGATCCGCATCGACCGCTATTACACCAATTCGCCTTCGGAAACCGTCGGCAATCACGCAGGCGATCCTTCCGAATACAGCCAGGCGCTCGACAATCCGGAAACCTTTTTCCAGCCGGTGCCCTGCCAGCAGTGCGAAAACGCGCCTTGCGAGCAGGTCTGCCCGGTGGGCGCCACGGTACACAGCGCCGAAGGCTTGAACGACATGGTCTACAACCGCTGCATCGGGACACGCTACTGCTCGAACAACTGTCCCTACAAAGTGCGGCGCTTCAATTTCCTGCGCTTCCAGGATTGGGAGACGCCGCAATTAAAATTGCTGCGCAATCCCGAGGTCACAGTGCGCAGTCGCGGGGTAATGGAAAAGTGCACCTACTGCGTGCAGCGCATCCTCAACGCGCGGATTGAAGCGGATAAACAGAATCGCCCGGTTCGCGACGGTGAAATTGTCACCGCTTGCGAATCCGCTTGCCCGGCCGAGGCCATTGTCTTCGGAAACCAGAACGATCCGGAAAGCCGGGTAGCGAAATTGAAAGCCCAGCAGCGCAACTACACGATTTTGGGCGAACTCAACGCGCGGCCGCGCACCACCTACCTCGCCGCCGTGCGCAATCCCAACCCGGAGATGGACAAGGCATGAGCGACGCGTTGCCCGCAAACAACCCGCCCCTCAACCATCCGGAAATCCGGCGTTTGACACCGGTGATCGCGCCGGGTCACACCTACGAGTCGGTGACCGCCACCATCTCCGACGTGGTCATCAAGCGCCCGCTCGGCCTCGGCTGGTTCGCGGGCTTTGCCCTGGCCTTTACTTTCCTCATGGTGCTAACCGTCGCGGTGGCCTGGCTCATTGCCAAGGGCGTCGGCATCTGGGGCATCAATATTCCGATCGGCTGGGGTTTCGCCATCGTCAACTTCGTTTGGTGGATTGGTATCGGCCACGCCGGCACGCTGATTTCCGCGATTCTGTTCCTGCTGAATCAGAAATGGCGCACCTCCATCAATCGCTTCGCCGAAGCCATGACGCTTTTCGCCGTGGCCTGCGCGGGTATTTTTCCGCTGATCCACACCGGCCGCCCGTGGATGGCCTACTACATGTTCCCGTATCCGAGCACCATGGGCATCTGGCCGCAATTCCGCAGCCCGCTGATCTGGGACGTTTTCGCCGTCTCCACCTACGGCACGGTGTCCTTGCTGTTTTGGTTTGTTGGTTTGATTCCCGACCTGGCCACCCTGCGCGACCGCGCGCCACAGAAATGGCAGCAGATGATTTTCGGCGCGCTGGCCCTCGGCTGGCGCGGCTCGGCGCGCCACTGGCACCGCTACCAGTCAGCCTACATGCTGCTCGCCGGCCTGGCTACGCCGCTGGTGCTCTCCGTGCATACCGTCGTAAGCTTCGACTTCTCGGTGGCCATCGTTCCCGGCTGGCACACCACGATTTTCCCGCCCTACTTCGTCGCCGGCGCCATCTATTCCGGTTTTGCAATGGTACTGACCATCGCCATCCCCTTGCGCAAAGCCTACGGCCTTGAAGATTTCATCACCATGCGCCACCTCGAGAACATGGCCAAGGTCATGCTGGCCACCGGCCTGATCGTTGCCTACGGCTACTTCTTTGAATTTTTCATGGCCGAGTACAGCGGCAACAAGTTCGACGTCTTCCTCGTCAACCAGCGTCTGCACGGCCCTTATGCACCCTATTATTACGCGCTGATCCTGTGCAACATTTTGACGCCGCAGCTGCTGTGGATACAGAAGGTGCGGCGCAACATCGCTGCGCTCTTTGTCATGTCCCTGGTCATCAACACCGGCATGTGGCTGGAGCGCTTCGTCATTGTAGTCATCAGCCTCACGCGCGACTTCATGCCCTCCGCCTGGGGCCGCTACTCCGCCACGGTCTGGGACTACGCGACCTTCGCAGGAACGCTCGGTCTTTTCACCACCCTGCTCTTCCTGTTCTGTCGTGCTCTGCCGGCCATCGCCATGGCCGAAATGCGCGAGCTCGTGGCGCACACTTCAAAGGATCACGACTGATGCAGCACCGCGAAGCACAACTCTATGGGGTGATGGCGGAGTTTGAAACCGTGCGGCAGTTCCTGCACGCAGCGGAACAGGTTCGCGACGCCGGCTACAAGCACATGGACGCTTACGCTCCGTTTCCCGTCGAGGGTCTGACGGAAGCCCTGGGCCTTGGGCGCAACAAAGTTGCTCTGGTAACCCTCCTCGGCGGACTGTGCGGCGGTCTCGGCGGCTTCGGTTTTGAATATTGGGTCAACGTGATCAGCTACCCCATGAACGTCGCTGGCCGCCCGCTGAACAGCTGGCCGGCATTTATCCCCGTCACCTTCGAATTAACCGTGCTCGGCGCATCGCTGGCCGCGGTCTTCGGCATGCTGGCCATGAACGGCCTGCCGCGCCCGCACCATCCGGTTTTCAACATGCAACGCTTTGTCCGCGCCTCGACGGACCGCTTTTTTATCTGCATCGAAGCCAGCGACCCGAAATTCCATTTGGCGGAGACCGCGCGCTTCCTGGAGAGCCTCGGCCCCCAGCACGTCACCGAGGTGCAGGATGAGTAGCGCCCGGCGCAAGGCGGCGGGCTTTTCATCGCTGTTGCTGCTGGCAGCTTTTGCCTGCCTCGCGCTCAGCGGTTGCGACGAGCTGCACCAGGACATGGCCACGCAGCCCAAGAACCGCCCGCTCTCGCCCTCCGACTTCTTTCACGACGGCCGCTCCGAGCGCCCGCTTCTTGAAAACACCGTGGCGCGCGGCTCGCTGGCCAACGATGAGCTGATGATCGCCAAGGATTCCAACGCCTTTCCGCTGCCCGTCGATGAAGCTCTGCTCGAGCGCGGGCGCGAACGCTACGGCGTGTACTGCACTCCGTGCCACGGTTTGCAAGGCGATGGCAACGGCATGGTGGCCCTGCGCGGCATGAAGCATCCGCCGAGCTACCACATCGATCGCCTGCGCGAATCGCCCAACGGCTATTTTTACGACGTGATTACCAACGGCTTCGGGCAGATGTACGGCTACGCCGCGCAGGTTCCCCCGCGCGACCGCTGGGCCATCGTGGCCTACGTGCGCGCGCTGCAGCTCAGCCGCCACGCCCATGCCGCTGAGTTGCCGGCGGATTTGCGCGACAAGCTTTCCAAGGGAGATTCCGCGAAATGAGCGTGCAGGAATACCAAGCGCCGGAAAGCGTAGGCCGCCTGCAGACCGCGGCACTGGCCGTAGGGGCCATTGCGCTGGTTCTCGGATGCTTCCTCGGCGTTCGCGACAACGACAATTTTTTCCGCGCCTACCTCATGGGCTACATGCTCATTCTCGGCTTCGCGCTCGGTTCGCTGGGCTTGTTGATGCTGCAGCATCTCACCAGCGGGCAATGGGGCATCATGATCCGCCGACCGCTTGAATCGGCCACGCGGACGCTGCCCTTGCTGACCGTTCTGTTCGCCCCCATCTTTTTCTTCGGCATGCCGCACTTGTACGGCGCTTGGATGGATCCCGAGAAGCTCCAGTCCGAGCCGCTGTCGAAAATGCAGGTTTGGTGGCTGACGCCATTCAATTACCGGGTTCGCGCGCTGGTCTACTTCGCGGCATGGTTACTCTTGATGTGGATCTTCAACCGCTGGTCGCGCCAGCAGGACGTCGACCGCGAAGACCGCGCCTTGCGCCAGCGCTTCAAGATGTTCGCCGGCCCGGGAATCATTCTCTACGTCTTCACCCTGAGCTTTGCGGCCATCGATTGGGTCATGTCCATCTCCCCGCACTGGGCCTCGACGATTTACGGCTTCCTCTTCGTGGCCGGCCAGCTCATTTCTTCTATGGCCCTCATGGCCATCATCGTGGTGTTCCTTGCGCGCACCGGCCCCTTGGCGGGCTTGCTGCACAGGCGCCATCTCTGGCAGTTTGGCGGCCTGCTCTTTGCCTTCAACATGCTGTGGGCTTATTTTTCTTTCTCCCAGTTGCTGATCATCTGGTCCGGCAACCTGCCAGAGGAGATCACTTTCTACCGCACGCGGCTTTATGGCAGCTGGGGTATCGTGGCCATCGTGGTTCTGATTTTCCACTTCTTCGTGCCTTTTTTTCTGCTGCTCTCGAAGGACTTAAAGCGCAACCAGAGTCTCCTCCCCAAGGTTGCCATGTGGATGATTTTCATGCGTCTGGTCGATTTATACTGGCTGACGCAGCCGGAGTTTTATCGCAACGCCGGGCCGCACGCGCTCGATTTTGTTTTGCCCATCGCGCTGCTGGGGCTCTGGCTGGCCTTTTTTGCCTGGAATCTGAAACGCGCTCCGCTTTTGCCGCTGGGCGACCCCAAGCTTGCGGAGGCGATTGCCACGCATGAGCACTGAGCGCCACAACACCGGGCATGCCGCCAGCGGCGCGGAACCGCGTCACGACACCGTCGCGTTCGAACCGCGCGACGTGCAGGTCCGCACGATTTACTGGTACCTGATTTCGCTGGCCATCGCTACCGTACTGGCCTTTGCGGCCGCCGGCGTTTTTCAGCGCGTCAGCGACAAGGTGCTGCTGGACTCGGAAACGCCGGCCATGCCCATGCGCAAGATGATGACCGAGGAGCAAAAAGCCGACACCATGTACCCGCCCGAGCCGCGCCTGCAGGGGCTCCCGGGACATGAAAACGACCCGCAGTTCGAGTTGCGTGAAAAAATCCGCGCGGACAACGCCGCCAACGAGCAATTCCGCTGGGTCGACCAAAACTCCGGCATCGCCCAGATTCCCGTGAGCGAAGCCATGAAACTGATCGTCGCCAAGGGCGTGCACGGGTCGGCAGCGCCGGCAAAGACCGGCGAGGCCGGCAAACCCGCGGCTGCGGCGGAGGCGAATTCAGCATCGGGAAAGACCAACTAGGAATGCCTAACCTGCGCACCATCGCGGCGATCCTCGGCCTGCTTCTCGTACTCGGCGGGAGCGCGGCCCTGCGCGCACAGGTTTCGCCGAGCAACGTCGGCCAGACCTCCACAACGCTCCCCCCCGGTTTGCAGAACGTCGGTTTTGAACCCACGCTCAACCGCCAGATGCCTCTCGATCTGCCCTTTACCGACGAAAACGGCCAAAGCATCAAGCTCGGGGAATACTTCAATCACGGCAAGCCCGTGCTGCTGGCCTTTGTCTACTACGGTTGCCCCATGCTGTGCAGTCAGGTTGAGCAGGGTGTTGTCGGCGCGCTGAAGATGCTCTCCTTCACTCCTGGCCAGGACTACGAAGTGGTTTTCATCAGCTTCGATCCGCGCGAGGATTCCACCATGGCTGCGGAAAAAAAGAAAAGCGCCATCGGGCATTTCAATCGCCCGGCCACTGCTGGGGGCTGGCATTTTCTTACCGGGGCCAAGGACTCCATCGACGCCGCCACCAAGGCCGCGAATTTCCGTTACAACTTCCTGCCGGGGAGCAATCTTTTCTCGCATGCCAGCGGCATCATGATCCTTACGCCGGACGGGAGAATTTCCCGTTACTTCTACGGTGTCGAGTATCCCGGACGCGACGTGCGCCTCGGTCTCGTCGACGCCTCGGCCGGCAAGATCGGCACGCCCATCGATCGCGTGCTGCTCTTCTGCTACCAGTACGACCCGGCATCCGCCACTTACAGCGCTGCCATCCTCAAAATCGTTCGTCTGGCGGGGATTGTGACCATCCTGGTCATCATTGCAGGCATTCTGGTTTTTCGGCGCCGCGAACTGGCCACGCCGCAAGGAGCGCACTAAGCCGTGCAGTCGCAATTGCCACTTTATCCGGAGCAGGCCTCCAACTTCGCACCCAACGTGGACGCGCTGATGATCTACATTATCGCCGTCTGCCTCTTCTTTGCCGTGGCTGTGACCATCGCCATCATCATTTTCCTCTACAAGTTTAAGCGCAAGTCCCCCGGGGAAATCGGAGTCGCCATCCACGGGGATATGCGCCTTGAGTCCGCCTGGATCGCCGTACCGCTCATGCTGGCCATGACCATGTTCGCCTGGGGCGCCGTCGTGTATGTCGACTTCCGCCATGCCCCTCCCGATACCCTGGATATCTATGTCATCGGCAAACAGTGGATGTGGAAGATCCAGCAGCCCAACGGCCAGAAAGAAATCAACGAGCTGCACGTGCCGGTAAATCACAACGTCCGCCTCATCATGGGCAGCGAAGACGTCATCCACAATTTTTCCATTCCGGCTTTCCGGGTAAAAATGGACGACATGCCCGGGCATTACAATACCCTGTGGTTCCGGCCCACCAAGGTCGGGAAATACCACTTCTACTGTTCGCAATACTGCGGCACCAATCACGCCGTCATGGGCGGCTGGGTCACGGTGATGGAGCCGGATGAATACACCGCGTGGCTGGCGGGCACGTCCGGCGTGAATCCCAATCCTGTGCTGGCCGGCGAAAAGCTTTTTGCCGAGAAGGCCTGCATTACCTGTCACCTCAGCAACGGCAAGGGCCGCGCGCCCTCGCTGAACGGCGTCTTCGGGGGCCAGGTGCGCCTCGCTGACGGTTCAACGCTTACCGCCGATGAGAATTACATCCGCGAATCGATTTTGAACCCCAGCGCCAAAATTGTTGCCGGCTACGCGCCGCTGATGCCCACCTTCCAGGGGCAGCTGACCGAGGAGCAGACGCTCGATCTGATCTCGTACGTGAAGTCTTTGCAGGCGGAACCGGTGCCCAGCACCGGTGCGGGCGTTTTGCCGGCTGCGGGAAAGAAATAGGCTATGAGTGCCACGACCACAGCACCTGTACACGTAATGCCTAAAGAGCACTACTTGAATGCGGAGCACACCCTCAAGTCCTGGCTCCTGACCACCGACCACAAACGCATTGCCCTGCTCTATCTGGCGTCGGTCACCTTCTTCTTTTTTGTGGGTGGCATTTTCGCCACGCTCATCCGCATCCACCTGCTCACCCCCGGCGGCTATCTCGTCACTCCGGAAACCTACAACAAGCTCTTTACCATGCATGGCGTGGCCATGGTTTTCTTCTTCCTGATTCCCTCCATTCCTGCGGTGCTGGGCAATTTCCTTTTGCCCATCATGATCGGCGCCAAGGATCTGGCTTTCCCCAAGCTCAACCTGCTGAGCTGGTACATTTACATCATTGGCGGCACCTTCGTGCTGTATTCCTTCAGCACCGGCGGCCTCGACACCGGCTGGACCTTCTACACGCCCCTCAGCAGCGTGTATTCGAATTCCGCGGTGACCGCCGCGGTCATCGGCATCTTCATTAACGGTTTCTCTTCGATTCTCACCGGCTTGAACTTCGTCGTTACCGTGCACACCATGCGAGCGCCGGGTATGACCTGGTTCCGCTTGCCGCTGTTCGTTTGGGCCCACTACGCCACCAGCATCATCTTCATCCTGGGCACTCCGGTTATCGCCATCACCCTGCTGCTCGCCGGCCTCGAGCGGATGTTTCACCTCGGGTTCTTCAATCCCGCGCTGGGCGGCGACCCTATTCTCTTTCAGCACCTGTTCTGGTTCTATTCACATCCCGCGGTGTACATCATGATTCTTCCGGCCATGGGGGTGATCAGCGAAATCATTCCGACTTTCGCGCGCCGGCCCATCTTCGGCTATTCCTTCATCGCCGGTTCGAGTATCGCCATCGCGGTCATCGGCTTCCTCGTCTGGGCCCATCACATGTTTCTCACGGGCGAATCTGTCTACGCCGCGCTGGCCTTCTCCCTGATGAGCTATCTTGTCGCCGTGCCGAGCGCGGTCAAGGTCTTTAACTGGACTTCCACGCTTTACAAGGGCTCGATCTCCTACGACACCCCGATGCTTTACGCCCTCGGTTTCATCGGCCTGTTCCTGATCGGCGGGCTGACCGGTCTCTTCCTGGCCTGCCTCGGCCTGGACATCCACCTCCACGACACCTATTTCGTGATCGCCCACTTCCACTACATCATGGTTGGCGGCGCGGTCATGGGCTACGTCGGCGGGCTGCATTTCTGGTGGCCCAAGATCACCGGCAAATTGTACCCGGAGTTTATGGCCCGCACCGCCGCGGTGATTCTGTTCGTCGGTTTCAACCTCACCTTCTTCCCGCAATTTATTTTGGGTTATCTCGGCATGCCCCGCCGCTATCACAGCTATCCCCCGGAGTTTCAGTCCCTCAACGTAATGTCCACGGCCGGCGCTTCGATCCTGGCCCTGGGCTACCTGCTGCCGATGATTTATCTGACCTGGTCCATCAAATACGGCAAGGTTGCAGGTCCCAATCCCTGGCCCGCCACCGGGCTTGAGTGGAAGACCGCTTCTCCCCCGATCACGGAGAACTTCGAGGTCTCTCCGCGGGTTGACTGGGAACCGTACGATTTCGAGCACCGCCCGGACCTGCAGCTCGATCCCGGCGTACCGGGTCTGCTGCCGGCCCACGGCGACGACTAGGTTTTCTGCGCCCCTGGCCATCGCGAAGGGCGCTTCAGATTTTACAGGTGCCGGGTTTTCCTCCCGGCGATTGGTCGGGAATCTGGCAGCACGGCGGCCCGCGGGCCGCCGCGAAACGATCGGGAAGAGGAGCACCGCGTGCACCGCACCGGAGAGCTTTACGGACAGTTCGAAACACTGGAGCAGCAGAAAGACACCGCCACGCTCGGCATGTGGATCTTTCTGGTAACCGAAGTATTGTTCTTCGGCGGCATGTTCATGACCTACACCATCAATCGCCACGCCTACAGCGCGGCCTTCGGCGCGGGCAGCAACACCCTCGATTTGCGGCTCGGTGGCGGAAACACCGTGATCCTCATTCTGAGCAGTTTGACCATGGCCATGTCGGTGTGGGCCGCGCAAGTAGGCAAGAAGAAACAAGTCACGACCTTCCTGATCCTTACGCTGATTCTTGGCACTGCCTTTCTTGGCGTCAAGGTCGTCGAGTACAAACAGAAATTCGACCACCACCTTATCCCCGGAAAGAATTTTGACATCACCTTCTGCAGCAAGAATCCTTCCTCCTGCGGCATAAGCGAAGCGCAAGCGGAAGCCGAAAAGAAGGAACTCGAAGAGGCCGTTCGCGCCGAAAATTCCGGGGATCCCGAGCAGGGCCTGATCTCGCTTGATTCCCACGCCCAGCTCTATTTCTCTTTGTACTTCGGCATGACCGGTCTGCACGCCCTGCACATGATCATCGGCGCCGGTCTGTTGCTGTGGCTCATCAAGGAATCGCTTGCCGGGCGCTTCGGTCCGGGCTACAACACTCCGGTCGAAGTCACCGGTTTATACTGGCACTTCGTTGACATTGTCTGGATTTATCTGTTCCCGCTGCTGTATCTGATCGACCGGCACAACTAGAGGAGCCAGGGGAGCGCACGTGTCCGAACACATAGCATCGCCAAAAATGTACATTGGCATTTTCTTGGCGCTGATGTTTTGCACTGCGGCCACCGTGTGGGCCGCTTACGTGAATCTCGGCCCGCTGAATATCGTCATCGCGCTGGTCATCGCCAGCATCAAAGCCACGCTGGTCGTGCTCTTTTTTATGCACGCCAAGTACAGCCCCAAGCGCACGCAACTGGTCATTTTCTGCGCCGTGTTCTGGCTAGCCATCATGCTGGCCCTGACCCTCAGTGACTACGAAACCCGCCACGAGGTAAGCCGGCAAAGCGCTCCGCCATCCGCAGTCGGGCAATCTGCCTGAGAAGCAGTTCCGTTCTTGCGGGGGCGCGGCACGGGGCGCACCGGCTGCGGCCGGGCGGCGCATGCAGCGGAGCGAAACTCCGCCGAACACGCGCGGAAAGCAAGCGAACCCCTGCAGTGCACAAGGTCTTGTCGGAAAACGAGTCTTGTGGAAAACGATTTTCGCGCAGGCGGGAAGAAAAAAAGGGGGGAGTAACGAACCGGCCCAGCCCTCAATCCCCTAAAGGGATCCTCGGCTCGTCTCCCCCACCGGCGATAGAATTGCAACCTGTCCGCCATTCCTAACGCCTTTGTTTCCATCGCTGTGCCACCTTTTGTCCGCGAAAAAAATGCCTCCCTGCCGCGAATTTACCAGTCAGGGAAATCCTGTAGGGGCGCTCTCTGTGTTCGCCCGCCGCATCCCTCAGAATCTTCCCGGGCGTGCTCAGGAATTCCCGAGAGAATTTTTCCTGATCCCCTTCTGGGTTCGTCTGCAACGAGAGAGGGCCGGGACTTCTGCGCGTGGCGCAAGAAAGGCTTGTCTCCTCTTTCCGGCAGGAAAACGCGGCAACGCGTGCGCCAGCAACGTTTGCAGAAGACCATCAAAACAAAGACTTTAAGCGGCCCGGAATGGGCCGTCCGAAGCGGCTGACGAGTCGCGGTGCGCGAGGTTTGTCATCCGCGGTTGCGAAGGAAAGGATGGGCTCTTCCGCATCTTCCGCAAGGGACGCGCCGCTTCCTAGATCGCAAGGTATCCACCTAACTTGAGAATCCCCCCGACCCGGGGGGATTCCCACTTTTCCACAGCAGCAACCCTCATCTCCCCGCTCCCGTTCAGCAATGCACCAGCTTTTGTCCTTCGATCTCACACACTTCGGGAACCCGCAAGGGGGATACGGTGTGACGGGGCTCTAGCAAGGTGAATTCCACGATTGACGATCAGGCGCGACCTACCGTATACTTGTGGTTTGCGTTTAGCTTTGGAGGAATGATGTACGCAGTCATAAAGACCGGAGGGAAGCAGTATCGCGTCGCGCCGGGCGACACTATTCGAATCGAGCGGGTAGAGGGCCAAGTTGGTGAAGACGTTACCTTTGGCTCGGTTCTGGCCGTGCACAACGGGGAAAAAAAGATTCTGCATGGCGACGACGCCAGCAAGGCTACCGTCACCGGCAAAATCGTGGCCCAGGACCGCGGCAAGAAGGTTATCGTATTGAAGTTCAAGAAGACCAACCAGTACAAGATTCGTCGTGGTCACCGGCAGAATTACACTTCCGTGAAGGTCAGCGAGATTAAGCTGTAACCAACTCATTCCCCGGACTTTGGTCCGGCGATTCGAAATAAAAAGGATTGCGCAATGGCACATAAAAAGGGCGGCGGCTCCTCTACCAACGGCCGCGATTCACACGGTCAGCGCCTAGGCGTCAAGCGCTTCGGCGGGCAGCTCGTCAATGCCGGCACCATTCTGATTCGCCAGCGCGGCACCAAGCATCGCGCCGGCGAAAATGTGGGCAAAGGCAAGGACGACACGCTGTACGCGCTGGTCACCGGCTACGTGAAGTTCACCGACCGCGGGCGGCACGGCCGCTACATCAGCGTGGCCGCGCACGCGCATGAGCAACCGAGCGCGGCGGTAAA
Organism: Candidatus Acidiferrum sp.; assembly: GCA_049516615.1. GTDB lineage: Bacteria > Acidobacteriota > Terriglobia > Acidiferrales > UBA7541 > Acidiferrum. The sequence goes on from JBEKSZ010000145.1 coordinate 14,113, forward strand.
CTAAGCGCCGTGCACTGAGACGTGGTGCGCAGTGTCCGATTTTTCTGAGCGGTCCTGGCTAGCCGGGACCGCTTTTTGTTTCTTCAGACGATGTTATTTTTTTGGCGCGGTCGAGAAGGGTTTAATCCGTGTTTGTTGACGAAGCGAAAATTTCCGTAAAAGCAGGCGACGGCGGCAACGGCTGCGTGGCGTTCCGGCGCGAGAAATTCGTTCCCCGCGGCGGGCCTTCGGGCGGCGACGGCGGCGATGGCGGCAGCATTTTCGTCGAAGCCAATCGCAACGACAATACCCTCTTGCGCTATCGCTACAACCGCGAATTCAAGGCCGAGCGCGGCCGGCACGGAGAAGGCTCAAACTGCAGCGGGCATTCCGGAGCCGACACGATTTTGCAGGTACCGGTTGGCACCCTGGTTTTCGACGAGCACAACCGCATCCTGGCGGATCTGGTGGTTCCCGGCCAGCGTGTGCTGGTAGCGCACGGGGGGCGCGGGGGACGCGGCAATCAGAACTTTGCCAAGCCCTGGCATCAGGCTCCGCGCGAACACGAAGAAGGTTTTCCCGGCGAAGAGCGCCATCTGCGTTTTGAAT
>JBEKSZ010000146.1:0-14656 GCA_049516615.1 Candidatus Acidiferrum sp.
GAAAGATAAACGGCGGGGCTGCAATTAGCAAGCCCCGCCGCAGGTTGTCGTTCGTTTCTACAGTCGAGCGTTGCTTAGAACGTGAACCGCAGCGTGTACTGAATTTCACGCCCGGGTTGTACCGTCGAGGCTTGGCCAAATCCCCCTTGGGCACCGCTAGCTGAAGTTATTATGTTGTTCGTCGGGGAGCAGAGCGCGCTCGTGCCGCACAGGATTCCGGCTGCGGTAAAGCCGCTGTTATTAATGTTCGGGCCGGTGCCCAGAAAGTTCGCATGGTTGAACAGATTGAAGAAGTCCAGGCTGAACTTGATGCGGAAGCGCTCGCGGAAGGTCCAGTTTTTCGCCAGCTGCATGTCTATGTTCCGGAAATTGGGGCCGAAGCAGTAACCGCGCGGTTCGTTACCCACAGTTCCGATCTGATATCCCACCAGTGTGAATGCGGCGGGGTTGAAAATCTGGTCGCCACTCACGCCCGAGTTGCAACCTACGCCCGGTACGACATTCGGCCGGTTGTTCTGGTTGAAGCCGGAACCTTGCAGCGAGTTCAGGGAGCAGGTCCCCAGAGGAGCCGGAAGGGAGCCACAGCTTGCGCCATTTGAAAACACCGTGGTCGACGCGCCATCCGCGACGTTGATGATGCTGTTGAGTTCCCAGCCGCCCACCGTCTGCTGAACCAGGTTGCCGTGATTCGCTAGCTTGGGCAGATAGAACACTTCGTTCGCCACCAGCACGTTGGGCCGGTTGATGTCCGTGTTTCCTTTGTCCAGCGCGTAATCGGATTGGTCCGTCACCGCCTGGGAGTTTACGCTGCCGGACGAGTTATCGAGCTGCACGTTGCCGATCGAATGGGAATAGGTGTAAGCAATCTGGAAGGTTGAGAAATTGCTTAGTCGTGAGCGGAACAGCACCTGCAGGGAGTGATAGTCCGCTTTCCCGTTGTGCCCGAACTCCAGGATACTCCCGAAGTTACCCGCTGGACGGAAAACGTTCAACGCCCCGCCGCTCGCGAAGGCTGCTTGGTCCCACAGCGATTCCGGTACCGGGTTGGCATCGATACCCGAGGTCAGGTGGATGCCGCTGTTGCCCACATAGCCGATTTGCAATGCGGTGTTACGGAAGAGTTCTCTCTCCACCGACAGGTTCCATTGCCAGCTGTTGGGAATCACTGCTCGCGGATTTTCCGCTCCGCTCGGTGATACCTGTGGATTGGAAAGCGGCGTCGCCGTACCGAGCGTCCGTATGTCTGTGGCCTGGATTTCAAACGGCGCGGTGAACGCTAGTTGTTCCAGCAACCCCACCGGTTCGCGCTGGAAGAACTGCCCGACGCCGGCGCGTACCGCCGTCTTGCCATCGCCTCGCACATCCCACGCCACACCCAATCGCGGGGCAATCGAGTGGTTATTGTTGTTCACCAGGGCGCGGTTCGCGCCCGGTGTGCCGTTGGACAGTGGAAGGGTAATGCCCAGAGTCGCTAGCTGCGCCGCGGCTGCCGCGCAAGGCGACGTCCCCGGCACGATGATCACGCCGTTGCAGGCATCGGAAGGATTCGCGACGGCTTCAGCGGGGCTATAATCCGCCAAGCTCCAATTCGCCCAGTTATTGTCGCCCGAGTACGGTTCGCGCAGGAACGACCACCGGAACCCATAGTTAACGGTTATGTTCCGCCGTACTTTCCAGCTGTCGCCCACGTACCATTCGAAATCGTGCCAGTGGACAAGCGCCGTGGCGTTGACGTTCTTTTCCTGCGTCACGTATTCCTGACCCGGATAAAGCAAGTTGGCCAACTGGTTGCCTAGTCCCACTCCAACCGGCTGTCCCTGGTTCGTCGTGCAGCCTGGATTCGAGTTCGGGCAGAGGTTCAGACCGCCGTTCGAATAATTAAACTGGGGTTGGTCTGAGCCTCCCGCTCCATCTTCGATTTTGGCGTTTGTGCTGTAATACGCCCCCACCTTGAATATGTGGTTGCCTTGCACTTTGGATATGTTGTCTTGCAGCGCGTAGAGGTCTTCATGGTTCCCGTACGGTGCGATGTTCCACATCGTCTGCCCGCTACCGTACGGCGAGAGTCCACCCCACACCGCGCCGCCGTTACCAAAGGTATCGGATTGTTTCAAGGACGACGGCCACGCCGTCGGCACCGCCGCGTTGATTTGTGGTACCACGCTCGCTTCCGTGCCGGAGAGCGTCGTGATAATGGCATTATGACCGTAACCGAATTCCACGTCGTTGATTAAGGTATTGCTGATTTGCGTCGTCAGTTTCGCCATCACGCTCTTGGACGGCTGGCTCCAGTCGGAGTTGATCGTTGGAAACTGCGAAACGCCCCAGAACGCCGTGTTGTCCGGTCCCGGACTCACCCATGAATCATTGGTGTAGCGGAACGTGATGCGATTTTTCTTCGTGACGTCATAGTCCGTACGGATGTTCCATTCGCTCCATTTCGGCGCCAAGTTCTCCGAGCTGGCCCAATTGTTGCCACCGCGAAGCGCTTGGTTCGGCAGGGGATAGAACTTGGAGATCAATACTCCCGCCGGATCCGGGTTGGCGATGATGAAGGCATTTGCCCCCTGTTGCGCCACCGGAATAAGTGATACATACGAATTGGGCCCGCCTACAGGTCCCGTCCACTCCGCCGGCTGCGTGGCGCCGCATTGATCTGTGGCAAGTGTTCCTGCGGGATTCGCCGCCGTGGGTGCAACCGCGCCGGAAAAATTCTGACTGAAATCTCCGCCGAGTTCGGCCGCCGTCGGTACGCATGAGGCCACAGACTGCCCGCGGATTTCACGGTTCCACTCCTGGTTCCAGAAGAAAAACAGGTGATCTTTCCAAGTCGGAATCACCGGTCCGGCTATGTGATAGCCCCAGTCGTTCCGCCGTTCTTCGGCCTTTCCTGTGCCGTTTAAGTTTGAGAAATAGTCGTTGGCGTCCAGCTTGTCATTGCGGCCCGCATAGAAAAAACCACCGTGGTACTGGTTTTCGCCCGATCGCGTTGTGATACTGATGATCGCGCCCGCTGCCTGCCCGTATTCCGGCCCGTACGAGTTGCGGATCATCTTGAATTCCGCGATGGCGTCCACCGAGGGATACACGAGAATCGTTCGTCCCGACCCCACGTCGTTGTTATTCACGCCGTCGACGAGGAACAAATTGTAGTTGTAAGGGTTGCCGTTGACCGAAAAGTCCGCGCCGCCCTGCAGGCCCTTGTCGCGGCTGTCGAAGCTGCTCGCAACCGAAACGCCCGGCGACAGCGTTACCAGCCCCATGAAGTTCTCGCCGTTCAGCGGCAGTTCCCGCACCTGTGTGCCGGAAACCACTTCGCCGACTTCCGCTGAGGTCGTCTGCACCTGCACGTCACTGGCTTCTACGGTCATCGTTTCCGTGACCGCACCAACCGTCAACTGCACATTCACTTCGGTAACCGTGGAGGTGTGTACTTCCACGTTCTTCGAGATAAACTCCTTGAATCCTGGTTGTTTGACCTGCACGTTATACACACCCACCGCCAACTGCGCGAAGGTGTAAACGCCGGACTCGCTGGTGCTCGTTGAATCCGCGGCGTTGGTTCCAATATTGACGTAGCTTACCGAAGCGCCGGCCACCGCCGCCCCGCCTGCGTCCGTCACCGTGCCGGTGATGGTGCCCGAATACTGCTGAGCGCTTGCCGCGAAAGGAATCGCTGCGGCCAGCAGCAAAATACACAATACTGCGCGAGAAAAAGAACCATGCTTCTGCCCGGCTCTAGACTGCAAACTTTGAATCATCATCCGCCCACCTCGATAAATTTTTGAATCCGGCCAAGCGACAATCTCGATTTGTCGCGACCGAACCTCCGTCACTAGCGACACACCCAATCAGCTGTTTTGTTGCGCGGAATTGGAAAGACAACGACCCCTTTGACTCTCGACCCCTCGACGTAATGCATTTCTATTAGCCCTTATATAAATGCACTAGAGGCGATTGTCAAGCAGAAATAATGATATTTCATGGAACAATATGGTTATTCTGGGTTTTTGCCCGGAACCCCGCTACCGCCCCCCAGCCCACCCGGCCCCCTTTTGCGCGCCCCAGCCCTCCCTGTTCGCGCCTACCGGCGTCAGCCCGGTCCCTCCCCAACCCTCGCTGGCTTAACGCTTTCCGGCTACCCCGGGCCCGTCGCCGGATCCACTGTCCGGCCCCCTCCCGCCCCCAGAATTTATCGCATTAACCGAATCATTTCTTTCATCCACGACCGGTCCCCACCCAAATCGTCCCGGTTTGCGCTACAATCTCGCCGGATCTGAAATTGCCGTGACTGCCAAAAAACACCCCGGCCGACAACGCGAAGTCAAGGTCACGCTAAAGACCATCGCCGAGCGTCTCGGCCTCACTCCCGGCACGGTCTCGGCGGCCCTCAACAACTCCCCGGCGGCGCGTTCTATTTCGGAGCAGACCAAGCAACGCATCTTCCACGCCGCCAAGGAACTCAACTACCGCCCCAACTATTTCGCGCGCTCCCTCCGCTTGCAGCGCACCTACACGATCGGCGTGATCGCCGAAGAAATCGGCGATGCCTACGGCGCCATGGTCATCAGCGGCATCGAAGAATATCTACGCAAGAACAACTATTTTTTCCTCACCGTGATTCACCGCCACGACCCGCAATTGTTGCAGGCTTACTCGCAACTCCTGCTCGAGCGCGGGGTAGAAGGCTTCATCACCACCGATACCTCCATCAAGGAAAAACCGCCGATTCCCACTGCGGCGGTGGCCGGTCATGAACGCGTAGAAGGGGTGACCAACATCACTCTCGACCACAAGCTGGCCGCCCGCCTGGCCCTTAAACATCTTGTGGAACTCGGACACGAAGAAATTGCCTTCCTAAAAGGCCATCCGGCGAGCTCTGATTCTGCTTCGCGATGGACTGCGATTTGCGAGATTGCCGCGGAGCTGGGCATTCGCATCCGCCCGGAATTGACGGTGCAGATCGACAGCACGGAGTCTTCGCCGCAACTCGGTTATCCCTACGCGAAAGACCTCATGTTCCGGCACCAGCCGTTCACGGCGCTGTTTGCGTATAACGACGTCTCCGCGATTGGCGCGACCTGGGCCTTCCACGAAGCCGGCCTGCGCATTCCCGAGGATGTTTCCGTGGTGGGCTTCGATGATATTCCCGGCGCGGCTTTCGCCACCCCCGCGCTCACCACCGTGCGCCAGCCGCTGCAGCGCATGGGGCAGATTGCCGCGCAGTGTGTCATTGAACAGATCGAAGGCGTCTCCGAATACGTTCCGGAAATCGCCATCGAACCGGAACTGGTGGTGCGCGCTTCGACCGGCCCGGCACCTCCCCTCCTCGGGCGCGGCAAGATGGAGTTCCTGCAGCGCCGCAGTTCGCAGGACTAGCGGTGCGCCGAACTTACCCCCTGGGATTTTTGGCCCTCTTTTCTTGTTTATTTTCTCCGCCGAGCGGGCGGGCGCAGCTCTCGACGGACGACCACCTCGCCGAGCCGGGTTTCTGGCCGCGGCAAAGCGCGGCATCGCGAGACGATTTCGCTGGCGCGAAAGCCTGCGCTTCCTGCCACGCGGGTATCGCCGGCACACACAAAGCCATCCCCATGGCCAACGCCGCATTTCTGGCGAGCGAATCCCCGATTCTGCACGACCACCCCAAACTGAATTTCGCGTTTTCTCACTACAGATACGAGTTGAAAACGGATGCCCAGCAAACCGTCTATTCGCTCACGGATGGCCAGACGACTTTGCAATACCCGCTGTTGTGGGCCTTTGGCGTGGGGCGCGTCGGACAGTCTTATCTGTTCAAAAAAGAGGACGGAAATTTCTACGAAGCACGCGTCACCTATTTTGCGCCGCTCAAAAACCTGGAATTTACACCGGCGCGAGCGCTCGGTTCGGCGAAAAGCCCGGAAGAAGCGATGTACCGCCCGGTGGGAGCGGCCGAGGTTGCCCGCTGCTTTGCGTGCCACACGACGGCGTCGACGATTGGCGAAGAATTCGATGAGAAACACCTGATCCCCGGCGTGAGCTGCGAAGCTTGCCACAGCCCCGGCGCGAAACATGTCTCCGCGATGCAAGCAGCCAAGCTGACCGGAATCCCCGACGATGCCAAGGCAACCATTTTTAGTTCTGCGACATTGCAGCCCGCCGATTCGGTGGATTTCTGCGGCGCCTGTCACGGCACCTTTTGGGATGTGAAACTTGCCGGGATCACCGGCCCGTCCACTGCGCGATCGCAACCCTATCGCTTGGAGCAGAGCAAATGCTGGGGCAAAGGCGATGCCCGCCTGACCTGCATCGCTTGCCATAATCCGCATAAACAACTCGAGACGGAAACCGCGGCCTACGATGGCGCCTGTCTCGCTTGCCACGTAACCGGCGCCGGGGCAAAACAAACCGCAGATCATCCCGGACCAGCCTGTCCCGTCAATACGCAGAACTGCGCGTCCTGTCACATGCCGAAGGTTTACGTTCCAGAGATGCACGGCAATTTTACGGATCACCGCATCCGCATAGCGCATCCCGGGGAGGCTTACCCTGAATAATTGCGCCTGAATGCTTTCAAGGCCCGGCAGGTGCGCTTAGTTTGGGTCGCTTCAGTTCATCCAGCCGGCACGCGCGTGCACAGCGCCGCCCCACCGGCAATCCCCGAATCCGCACCATAGAACGCAGGCGCCAGGAGCACTTCCATATACCGCGAATTGACGCAGTGCCGTTCCATGCGCCTGCGAATCTCCTCAAAAAATGGTCGCAGCAACGCCGCAGCTCCCCCGCCGAGAATCATCACGTCGGGATCAAGCAGGTCCACTGTGTTCCCCAGCCATACCGCGAGCAGTTCCGCCGTTTCAAGCAGAATTTCCGTGGCCAGAGCATCGCCCGCGGCGTGGGCGCGTCCAACCATTTCGCCGGTGAGGGCTTCCGTCTTGCCGCCCGACAGATCGCGCAGCACCGAGGCTCGCTCCGGGTTCGCAGCCAATTCTTCGCGAGCTCGCCGCGCAATGGCCGTCCCCGAAGCCAGCACTTCAATGCACCCGCGCTTCCCGCACCCGCATACGGGACCGTGGTAATCGATGCTGACGTGTCCGCCCTCCCCGGCAGCCCCGGTTCGTCCGTGGTAGATGCACCCGTCAAAGACAATCCCCGTACCTATACCCGTGCCAATCGTCGCGTAAAACACGTAGCGATAGCCGCGTCCAGAGCCCCACAGAACCTCCGCCAGCGCCGCGGCGTTGGCATCGTTATCGACTCTTACCGGCAGGTTGTAGCGCCGCGAAATCTCCGCAGCCAGCGGGAAATTTCTCCAGCATTTCAAATTCGGAGGATTTACGACTACCCCGGCGTAGGGATCAAGCGGCCCCGGCGCACAAATGCCGATTCCACGAATGGTTTCGCGAGCGCCGGCACTGGCCACAAACAGCGCTTCGATAGCATCGGTGACGGAGGCGAGTCCGGCAGCGGCATCCCCATCAGCAACCATGGGCCTGCGAACATTGGCCACAATCTCGCCTTGTGGGTTTACTAGGCCCGCAGCGACTTTTGTGCCGCCTACATCCACTCCCACGAACAGATTTTTCGTGTCTTCAGGGATGCCCATGTTCTGTACACCCGCCCGCGAACCTCAACCCGCGGCGGGAATCACCGGTCGCGAGCCGCGGAAGGCATAGTATGCGATATAGATGTAGCAGATCACCGGCAATATAAATGCGTGGTGGATGCCCATGGAGTCGGCCAGAGCCCCTTGCGCCACCGGCAAAATTGCGCCGCCCACGATGGCCATGATCAGCAGTCCCGAACCGTCTCCGGTAAGTGGTCCGAGCTCCGCAATTCCCAGCGTGAAAATACTGGGAAACATCGTCGAGTTGAAAAACCCAACCAGGATGATGCTCCACATCGCGACTTGTCCAAACGTCAGCATGGAAGTGCAAACCAAAAGGGCCGCCGCGATCGCCGAGATGCCCAGCAGCCCACCGGTGCGAACTTTCTGCAAAATCGCCGAGCCGATAAAGCGACCGACCATCGCACCGCCCCAATAGTAGGAAACGTATTTAGAGGCCGCAACTTCCGTCAAGTTGCCAATACTGGCCTGCGTGAAATAATTGATCAAAAAACTTCCGATGGAAACTTCCGCGCCCACATAGACGAAAATGCCCACCACGCCAAGCACCAGGTGCCGGTACTTCCACAGGCTGGTCTTCGCTCCGCTGCTTCCGTGGCGTTCCGCGCCGGGCATCGCCGGAAGCTTGAACAAGCCGATGATGAGCGCGAAAAGAATCAGCGCCGCGCCGATGATGAGATACGGCACCTTCACTGAAGAAGCTTCTTGTACGCGGTAGGCTTGCAGAACCTGCGCGGACATTTGACTGTTGGCCGGGATCTCCGTCGACCGCGCGTGCAAAACCAGCAGACCGCCGATCCACGGACCAATCGTGGTTCCCAGGGAGTTGAACGCCTGTGTCAGATTTAGGCGGCTGGACGCGGTTTGCGGCCGGCCGAGAACCGCCACGTAAGGATTGGCGGCCACCTGCAACAGTGTGATGCCCGCGGCCAGCACCATCAACGCGCCGAGGAACAGCGGGTAGGAAGGAACGCTCGCCGCCGGATAAAAAAGAAATGCGCCGATCCCCATGGTGACCAGCCCGGTGACCATCGTTCGCTTGTAGCCGATCGCGTCGATGATTTTTGCGGCGGGAATCGAGAAAATAAAATACGCAGAGAAGAACGCGAACTGAATGAGCATGACCTTCGCATAGCTGAGGTCGAAAATATTCTTCAGATGCGGCACCAGGATGTCGTTCAGGACGGTGACGAATCCCCAAAAAAAGAAAAGCGTCGTCACCATGGCCAGCGCGCCGGTGTAATTCTTGCCGTCGGACTCGGCGCTGGCGCCGACAGGAGTGATGATAGCGGGAGTAGGCATTCGCAGTAGGCTCACGGTGTTCAGGAATTTGCGTGCAACCGGTGTGCCGCCGTGTAGTGTGAGGCGTTTTTCGGCAGAGTCAATACCCAAACCTCCGGGCTCTGCCTGCCGCCACTGACGGCCCGCCAGATAATGCCACAGAGCGGGTCACAGCAATAACGATTTTGTACCTGACTGTTTCGTATGGTGGAGTGATATAAGTGCAGGTCTCCCGTCTCGCAGCACTCTAAAGATTGAGGTTTTGCCTATGAAGAACCGTGGTGGATCGTGGGTTGTTTTCGCCCTGCTATCGGTCGCCGTTCTTGCGCCCTGCGCCGTTCCGCTCCCTGCGCAGGATTTTTCAAGCGCCCTTATCTTTTACGAAGCGGATTTCCCTTCCGCAGATTCCGCCGCGGCGTCTCGCGAGCAATTGGCCGCAGCGGCACCCGGCGCGCATTTTGCGGCCGCCGACGATCTTGGCGCAGCTCTTGAGTCCGCGGCGACGCGGCTGCTGATCTTGCCGTACGGTTCGGCGTTCCCGGAACGGGATTGGCAGGCCATTTACTCGTTCTTGGAGCGCGGCGGGAATTTGCTGGTGCTCGGCGGAAAGCCATTTACGCGCGCGGCGTATCGCGAGGATGCCAAATGGAAATTGCGCGAATACAGTGTTCGCTTCGCGCGCCAGCTGTTGATCGATCAGTATCAGGACACCGCGGGTTCGGATGGTCTGAGGTTTGAAACCAATCCCGAAACTACGTTCCAGCCGGAGCCGTTTGCCTGGAAGCGCGCGTTTAGTCCGGTCATTCGCCTGAGCGCTGTGGATCTTTATAGCCGCGGCGGTTCTGCGGGCTCCATCGATGCCCGGCTCGATGCCCTCGCCTGGGGCGTGAAAGACGGCCGCAAGCTGGCCGCTCCCATGATGGAAATCGATCACCTGCAAAATGGCTTCGACGGCGGTCGCTGGGTCTTCGTCAACGCGGAGCTGACTTCCGTATTCTTCGCGCCCGCTGCACATCTGCTTCGTGGCGCGGCCGAGCGTGCGATGCAGGGCAGTGTGGACTTTACCGCGCGGGCAACCTTGCCGCTGTACCTGCCGGGCGAGCCTGTCGAGCTCGATGTGCACTGGCAAGCCGCGGTTGCCCTAACCGCCTCGGCGACCGTAAAGATTACCGTATATCCCGAGACCCAGCCCTTGAGTGGCACGTCAAAGACTGTCGCGCTGGCCGGCCTAGAGAGATTGGCGTTGCCCGCTCCGCTGAGCAAAGGCTTCCACATTGTGGAAGCCAAGGTTCTCGACGGCGACAGGACCCTGGCGCTATACCACTCCGGCTTCTGGATACGCGACGCAGCATACCTGCGCTCCGGACCGAAGTTGACCGTGAATCAAGATTTTCTCGAGATCGACGGGCACCCTGTGGCGGTCGCGGGAACGACCTATATGTCCAGCGACGTGCAACGCCTGTATTTCGAGCATCCCAATGTCTACGTCTGGGACCGCGACCTGGCGCAAATTCATTCCGCCGGATTGAATATGCTGCGCGCGGGCTGGTGGACCGGCTGGGACAAATTCTGCGACGAAAACGGCCAACCGTATGAACGCACCATGCGCACCGTCGAAGCCTATCTGATGACCGCCCGGAAATATAACCTGCCGGTGCAATTCAATTTCTTCGCATTTTTGCCGGAGGTACTCGGCGGCGCGAATCCCTATCTCGATCCGCAAGCGGTGCGCAAGCAGCAGGCGCTGGTTGCTGCTGTGGTGGCGCGTTTCCACGACGTGCCGTTTCTGGCCTGGGATTTAATCAACGAACCCAGCTTCTCAAAGCATTTGTGGACGCTGCTGCCCAACGAAGACGGCGTCGAACTGGCGCGCTGGAATGAGTGGCTGAGCAATCGCTATCCCGACCGCGCGGCGCTGGCCGCAGCCTGGAACGTGCTGCCAACTTCCCTGCAGGGAACAATCGCACTTCCGCAGGCAGTTGAATTCACTTCCCGCGGGATGTATACCGGGCACAACTCCCTGAAAGTTTACGACTACTCACTTTTTTCTCAGGAATGCTTTGCCCAGTGGGTTGCGGGTATGCGCCAAGCGATTCGCGGCGCGGGCTCGCAACAGCTCGTCACCGTCGGACAGGATGAAGGCGGCTACGTGAATCGCCTGTCTCCCGCGTTTTTTGGCGCTTCGGTGGATTTCACCACCAATCATTCCTGGTGGCAGAACGATTCCATTCTGTGGGATTCCCTGGTTGCCAAGCAGCCCGGCAAAGCCATGTTGATTCAAGAGACCGGCTTGCAGCGCGAACTGAATCTCGATGAAGTCGCACGTCGTGACTTGCAGAGCGAGGCGGCACTCTTTGAGCGCAAGTTCGCGACATCGTTTGTGCAAGGCTCCGGCGCCATCGAGTGGCTGTGGAACACCAATTCCTACATGACCGAAGGCAACGAAACGCCCATCGGCGCGGTGCGCACCGATGGCACGGAAAAACCCGAAGCCACGGTGATGCGCGATTTTGGCGCGTTCGTTGCGGCGCTTTCGCCGCATTTGCGCAAACCGGTACCGCCCGAGGTGGCCATCGTAACCTCGCAGGCTGCGCAATTTTCTGCGATCGCCGATTTGCAGATCGCCGCGCAGCGCAATGCGGTGCGCGCGCTGGCCTACGGCGCGCGCCTAGCGCCATATCTGATCGCTGAGAATCAAATCGACCAGCTGGGTTCCCCGAAACTGGTGATCTTGCCTTCGCCGCAAGCTTTGACGGAGAGAACTTGGCAGGCCCTGCTAAAGTACGCGGCTGGCGGCGGAAATCTGCTGATCAGCGGGCCCGTGGATCGCGATGAGCATTGGCAAGTGGTCGTCCGGCAAGAGCAAATTGTTCCCGGCGCGCAGACGGCGCCGCTCACGTTTCATGAAGCCGTTTTCGACGTGGACAAAAAGGGATTTTTTCTGAATTTTGATCAGGACAAACAGACCTGGCTCGATACCTTGCAGTTTAAGGGTGATGGCAGCGTGCGCGAAATCTCTCGCGGCGCGGGGCGCATCTTCTGGTGCGCCTACCCGCTCGAACTGGCCGAAGATCTGGCGGCGGCTGGCGAGCTTTACCGTTACGTCGCCGGGAAAGCCGGTGTAGCCCCGGCTTTCACCCTGCTCGATCCGTTGCCAGGCGGCGTACTCGTGCATGCGGCGGTTCTCGAGGATGCCGTGCTCTACATCCTGGTCTCGGACGAGCGGGGCGCCAACCCTTCGCGGGTCAACCTGCGGGATAACCTCAGCGGCGGGCATCTCGGCGTTATGCTCGGCGGAGAGCGTGCGGCCGTGGTGCTCCTTGATAAGAAATCCGGCGCGGTGATTGCGAAATATGAACCCGGGATGTGGCAATAGGTTTGCCAGCGCCGGCTTGGCCAGATGAAAAGTGCCGGCCTCAGGGGGCGGCCGCCGCACCTTCTGTGATGGTGATATAGCGGTCGACGGGTGGATTGAGGATGCGCTGTACAACGCCGCTCGGCTCCGGCCATTTCACTTCAACCCAATCGATTTTGTCGCGCTGGCCCAAACCCAGCACCAGCCGCGGATCATGCGCCGACAAAAAACTTCCCCCGCCCACTTTCATGCGGTGACGGGTCAGGTCGCCGGATTGATAGGTCACGCGGGCCCCGATCGCGTCGGTGTTACATTTCTTGCCGACGAGCTCTACGCCCAGCCAGTGATTTTGTTTCCCGATGTTGTTGCGCAGCAGCAGCGGCGGCGCATCGTTGTTGGAAATGAGCACATCCACCGCGCCGTCGTTATTGAAGTCCCCGATAGCCAGACCGCGCGCGGGGAAATTCTGCGAAAAAACGGGCCCGCTTTGTGCGCCTACATTCTTGTATTGCGCGCCGTCTCTGTGAAATTGCTTTTGAAACAGAAGCAGGGGCTCCTTGTATGTCACTTCGCGGGAATATTCCTCGACCAGATCGTCGGGAAAACCGTTGGCAATAATCAGGTCCATATTGCCGTCGTTGTTGTAATCGAAGAATTTCAATCCCCAACCCGACATCCAGCGCGTGGCCATGCCGATGCCGTTTTGCATGGCCATGTCGTCGAAGGTTTCGTCGTGGTTGTTCTGGTACAGTGAAAAAATCTCCTGGTCGATGTTGGCGACGAACAGGTCCATGAAACCGTCTTCATTGAAGTCCGCGGAATCCACGCCCATGCCGGAACGGGCTCGCCCGTCGGCGCTGTAGGCAATGTCGGCGGCCAGCCCGATTTCCTCAAAATGCACGCCGCGATTCGCAAATAGGAAGTTCGCGACCGTGTCGTTGGCTACGAAAAGATCCATTAGCCCGTCGTTATTTATGTCCGTGGCCACCGCGCCCCAGGCTTTCCCCGCATGCGCCGCAATGCCCGTCTCTTGGCTCACATCGCTGAACGTTCCGTCGCCATTGTTATGAAACAGCCAGCTCGGACGCCTCTTGTAGATACGCGGAATGCAGTAGTGGTGCGTGCCGTCCACATCGACGCCACAGGGCAGATTCCTATCGAATTCGGCGAATTGGCAGACGAACAGGTCGAGACGCCCGTCGTTGTCGTAGTCAAACCAAACGGCGCTCGAACTCCAGCCCGGCGCGGCGACGCCCGCGCGTTCGGTCACGTCGGTGAAGGTACCGTCGCCGTTGTTGCGGTACAAAATGTTGCGGCCATATTGCGTGACGTACAGGTCGGAAAAGCCGTCGCCGTTGTAATCGCCGACCGCCACGCCCATGCCGTAGCCGCCCCCGGGAACACCGGCCGTCTCGGTCACATCCGTAAAAGTGCCGTCGCGATTGTTGCGGTAGAGCGCGTTGCGCAGCGCGCGCGGCGGCGTGTAAAAATCGCTGGGACCGCTGTTCACCAAATAAATGTCCATCCAGCCGTCGCGGTCGTAGTCCAAAAACGCGCAACCCGCCCCGCTTGTTTCCGGCAGATATTTCATCGGCGACTTTCCCGCGGTGTGCACCCAGCTGATGCCGCTCCTGGCTGCGGGGATCTGCTCGAAGGCCGGAGGCGGCGCGGGCAAAGCGTTCAGCAGCGCGCAACGGCCGACGGAGGAAATTCCCGCGAGCATCGAAAGTCGTCGCAGAAAGGCGCGGCGCGAAAATGCCAAAGCGTGTCGCCAATGGCGCGCGCGCGCGTGGAGGTCGCTCATGTCCGGACGATATCATGCCACGAAAAATGCTAGGCTCGGAGTCTCTGGCGCGTTTGCGGTGATGCCATGAATTCTCCCTTAGGAATGATCCGTCTGAGGATAGCGCTCGGATTGCTGCTGTGCTCCGCGGCCTCGTGTTTGCGCGCGCAAGCTCCCGCGCAGAGCGGTCCGGCAAAGGACTCCGCGTTCCAGACCTATGCGCAGTCTGCCACCGCAGCGCGCGACGCCGGACGCGCTGACGATGCCGTCCGCAACTATCAAGCGGCGCTGAAAATCGACCCTAACTGGCAAGAGGGCTGGTGGAGTCTCGGCACCCTGTTGTACCAGCACGATCGGTACGCGGATGCGATTCCGCCATTTCAAACTCTGACGCAACTCGCACCAGAAGCCAGCCCCGCGTGGATATTCCTCGGCCTTTGCGAATTCGAAACGAAGGACTATGCCAAGGCCCTCGAGCATCTCTCCCAGGGACAAGCGCTGGGCAGCATCGCGGATCCGGAAATTGTGCGCGTCGCCAAATACCACCTGGCACTGCTTCTGATTCGCACCGGCGATTTTGATCGCGCGAATTTTCTCTTGGCCAGCCTGGCAAACGGCGGTCGGAGTTCCC
>JBEKSZ010000147.1:0-14411 GCA_049516615.1 Candidatus Acidiferrum sp.
TGGGAGCCGAGGCCCAGGAGACGCAAACGCCCGATGCCGCTGCGCCAGCCCCGCTCGCCGGCGGGCGGCAGCACCGCCAGGGGCAGGATGAGAATACCCCGCGGCCTGTTCTCGGCCGTATTGCCGTGATTCGCGATGGATCCATTGGCATTACCCGGCCCGATGGTTCCGAGCAGACCATAAAGATTACGGCCCAGACGCAGTTTCGCCGGGATCGCGAAGCCGCGAAATTAAAGGATTTCAAAGTGGGCGACGCCGTGCTCGTGCGCGGCGAAGAGAATCCCGACTACAGCATAACGGCGTCGATGATTGCCGGACGCACGGGCAACGGCGGACCAAACGGAGGGCCCAATCGCCAGAATCCTGTGGGAACGTTGGGCAAGGATTTTGTCGTTGGAGAAGTCAAGGCCATTGATCCGCCGGGCATTACGGTGATGCGCACCGACAACGTGAAACAATCCTTTGAGTTGAACGAGGACACCTCCTTGCGCAAGGGCCGCGAGAGCGTGACCATGGCCGACATTCAGGTGGGCGACCACATCTTTGCGCGCGGCGAGTTGCAGCAGAACCAGTTTGTACCCAAGTCGGTATCGGTGATCGAGCCGGAACAGTGGAAGCGCATGCAGGAAATGGGCTTGACGACTCCGGGCGCGGGCCGGGCCACAGAACGCGGTCAACAAAAGGCGCAGCAGCAAGGTGCTGGACCGGGTGGTGCGCAAGGTGATGCTGCTGGCGCGCAAAGTGCAGCGCCGGGCGGCGCGACGAACGCTGCGCCGAACAAGCCATCGGAGCCACCGAATTGAAACTGGCAAGCGCCGTGAAAGTTCTGGTAATCGCCGCTGCGGTTTGCCTTGGCGAACCGGCGCGGGCCCAGAATACGCCGCCGCAGAACAGCGCGCCCGCAGCGCAGGACGACGCGCATGAGAATCCGCCTGCGCGGCAAGCCCCCGTGCCGTCCGCCGCGCCGCCAGCAAACCCACCTTTGCCCTCGACCGCGCCGCCGGTCGCCTACCAGATTGCCGGAAGCGTGCATTCCGGGAAAACGCCATTGCCGGGAGTCGCGGTCAGCGCGGCCAATACCCTTACGGGCAAGAAATTTTCCGCGGTGACGGGCAGCGATGGAACCTTTCTTCTGGTCGGAATCCCGCGCGGGCGATATGTCGTGCGCGTCGAGTTCATGGGCTTCGCCACCCTCACGCAGGAAGTGGTGCTCAATCCGGAAAATGCTGCGGGAAAGGTAGACGCGGAACTGTTGCTGGCCTCGCGGCAGGAGCAACAATCGAACGCTGCAAACGCCGCACTGACCGCCGCTGGCCGGGGATTTCAAAGTCTGGCTCTCGACAGCGCGCTTTCGTCGCTCTCCGATGGAGCCGTGGCCGCAGGCGCGCCCACAGCCTCGCCCGATGTTGGCTCGCTGCCGCTGAACGGCGCTGGTGCGGATACCCCAACCGAATCAGTCAGCGTCACTGGCGCGCAGGGGCGAACACAGGACTTTGGCGCGGGCAACGAAGACGAGTTGCAGCAGCGCATTCAGGAGTTTCGCGAACGCGCGCAAGCCCAAGGGCTTGGCGGAGGCCCGGGGGGCGCAGGAGGTTTGTTCGGTGGCCCGGGCGGCGGCATCTTTTCGATTGGCCGCATGCCGCAGGGGCTCAATGTGAATCAGCCGCACGGATTTCTCTATTTCAGTGACGACAACGCATCTCTCGATGCCGCGCCATACGCGTTGCTCGGCCACGTGAGCCAGAAGGCCAGCTATAACCAAGCAAAATTCGGCGCCAACGTCGGCGGCCCGCTGAACATTCCGAAAATTTTCAATGGCGGCAACAAGACATTTTTCTTTTTTGGCTGGAACGGTACGCGCGGGAGTACGCCGTACGATTCCTTCTCGAACGTGCCGACGCTGGCCGAACGCAGCGGTGATTTCAGTGCGCTGCTCGGCGCCCCGGTCGTCAGCTCGAGTGGCGCGGAAGTCATCAATCAGTGCACTGGGCAGCCGGTGCTCAGCGGCCAAATTTTTAATCCCGCCACGATTCGAGTGGTGAATGGGCAGACGTGCAGTAATCCGTTTCCCGGGAACGTGATTTCCTCGGCCTTGAGTCCGGCAGCGACGGCTCTGCTCAACTACATTCCCCAACCCAACGGTCCGGGAGCGTCGCAGAACTTTCACTACGTGACGTCGGATGAATCGAACTCCGACGCCGTGAGCATCCGGCTGATTCACAATTTTTCAGGCCAAGGTCCGGGCGGTCCACTGGGTGGAGGCGGAGGACGCGGTGGCGGTGGCGGCGGGAGACGAGGGCCGCAAAACAATATCAACTTGGGATTGAACCTGTCGCGTACCTCTGCGAACGTGGTGAATCCATTTCCCTCGCTCGCGGGGGGCACCGACACCCAGGGGCTGAACGCCACGGCGGGGTGGACCTACGGCAAAGGAAGGCTCTCCAATACCCTGCGCGTAACTTACAACCACAATCACGTTTCCACCGCTAATCTCTATTCTGGCATTCTGGACGTGGCGGGAAACGCGGGTATTGGAGGAATTTCGACGAGTCCTTTTGATTGGGGGCTGCCGACGATTAGCTTTAGCTCATTGAGTGGGCTGAGCGATCCGGTGCCGAGCCGCGAACTGGACCAGACCTATACCTTGACCGATACCGTGACCTGGCATCGCGGCAAGCATAATTTGCGCCTGGGCGGCGACTACCGCCGCATCCTGCAGGATTTCCGCTCCGCAAAGAATGCTGAAGGCAGCTTCATTTTTAGCGGTTATGCCACGGCGCTCGGCGGCGATCAGCAGGCCAATCCCGGTACGGGTTCGGACTTCGCGGATTTCTTGCTGGGGCTGCCGCAGCAGACCAGCATCCAGACGGTTAGCTCAGGCACCGACGCTTTTAACTTCAGCGCTAACTCCTACGACCTTTACGCCCAAGATGACTGGCGGGTGCGCGCCAACCTGACGATCAACGCAGGCCTGCGTTACGAATATCAGGGTCCGTTCACCGAAGCGCAGAACCGCATCGCGAATCTGGATGTTGCGCCGGATTTCTCCGCGGCGGATTTGGTATTGCCCGGCGCCACCGGGACCTTTTACGGCTCGTATCCCGCTTCCTTGATCCGGCCGGACCGCGATGACTTTGCACCCCGCGTTGGCATCGCCTGGAAGCCTCCGGCGAAATTTTCGCCAAAGACCGTGCTCCGCGCCGGATACGGCATTAACTACAACCTGGCGCAGTACTCGACCATCATCCGCAACTTTGCGTTTCAGCCGCCCTTTGCCGAGACGGCCACCAACGCCAGCACCCTCCCAGGTGATCTGACGCTGGCCAACGGTTTCCCGGCGATCAACGCCGGGACGATCACGAACAATTTTGCTGTGAATCCGAACTACCGGCTCGGCTACGTGCAGATTTGGAACCTGAATATTCAGCGCGAGGTGGCGGGCGGCGTGGTCATCAATGTCGGTTACAACGGCGCGAAAGGCACCAACCTCGATCTCGACCGCGCGTTGGAAATTCCCGGTTTGCAACCTTTTATATATGAGTCGTCGGAAGGGAATTCCATTTTGCACGCGGGCACCTTTTCAGCGCGCAAACGGCTGGCGCACGGCATTGGTATTGGCGCCACGTACGTTTTTTCCAAGTCGATCGACGACGCGGGGTCGGTTGGCGGCGGCGCCGTGGTGGTGGCGCAGAATCCGTTTGATATCTCGGCGGACCGCGGGCTTTCCACCTTTGACCAGCGCCACAAGATCACGGGGAACTGGATCTATCAATTGCCCCTCGGCGACAATCACCGCTTGGCATCGAGTGGCGCTGCGGCGCACATCTTGGGGAACTGGCAGTTTAGCGGCGATTTCACGATCGCGTCTGGCCTGCCGTTTACCCCGCACGTGCTTGGAAATACTCTGGATATTGATCGCGGCGTGAGCGGCTCGCTGCGCGCCAACTATGTGCAAGGGCAGCCGCTGGTGGTCGCCAACCAGAGTGCGGCGGAGTGGTTCAACGTGGACGCTTTCTGCGTTCCGCAGACCACCGCGAGTTTGCTATCCGGCACGGCCCCCACGTGCGTAAATGCGACGGACTCTCCCTACGGCGATGTGGGACGCAACATTATCGAAGGGCCCGGGCAATTCACCGTGGATATGTCCGTGAGCAAGACTTTCGTGATCAAGGAATTCCGCGCGCTGGAAATACGCGTTACCGCCAGCAACGTTTTTAACACCGTGCAATACACTTCGATCGGCTCGGTGGTGAATTCTCCGAGCTTTGGCGAGGTGACCAGCGCTGGAAATATGCGGCGCGTGACCATGTACGCGCGGTTCCGGTTTTGATGAGCATGCCGATGCTTAACGCCAGCCTCCGGGTATTTCCGCTCAGAAGGATTGCGCTATGGCTGCCCTTGGGTGCGCTCGCTGTGCAGCTCTCGATGTCGGCCACAGCACAATCTCCGAGCGCTACGCAGGCACCAGGGCGGCAACCGCCGCCACCGGTGCAGCAGGAAGAGCAGGGGGTTTCGCCCATCCGCGTCAACAGCGAGCTGGTGCTGGTCAACGTCGTGGCGCGCGATAGAAAAGGTAACTTGATCCGCGATCTGAAGAAAGAAGACTTCTCTTTATTCGAAGACAACAAGCAGCAGAGGGTTTCCACCTTTGACTTTGAGGATGTGGACGAGTTGCAGACCGCGGGCGCCGCGGATGTCACGGTGTCCGGCGTGGCCGCGCAGGGATCGTTGCTGCGCTCGACGGAGCAGGGCGCGCTGAAAGCCCGCGACCGGCGTTTGATGGTGCTGTTTTTCGATTTCAGCGCGATGGAGCCCGAGGAGATCGATCGCGCCGTGGATGCCGCCAATAAGTTTATCCAAACCAAGATGCAACCCGCCGACCTGATCGCGGTGGTCTCGCTGGCCACCAACCTTCAGGTAAATCTGGATTTCACCGATGATCGCGGCAAAATCCAGGCAGTCCTCAACGCATTCTCCTCGAGCGGGGGGCAGGGCTTTGATAACGGTCTAGCAGGCGCTGCCGAAGGCGCGGCCGAGACGGGCGGCTCGTTTACTCCGGACGATACCGACTACAACACTTTTAGCGCGGACCGCAAGTTGATCGCGTTAGAATCCGTGATGAAGACGCTCGGAGTGATTCCGCAGAAGAAATCGATCATTTTCTTCAGCAACGGAATTACCCAGCAGGGTGTCGACAATCAGTCCGCGCTGCGCGGCGCCACCGCAGCGGCAGTGAAGGCCAATGTCTCCATTTATCCCATCGACATTCGCGGACTGCAGGCCCTCCCTCCAGGCGGGGAGGCGCAGTCCGCCAGCATTCACGGCGTCTCGGCATATTCCGGAGCATCGATTATTAATGACCTCAGCTCCAATGCCTCGTCGCAGGACACCCTGGCTACCCTGGCCGCGGATACGGGTGGCAAAGCGTTCTTTGACTCCAACGATTTCACGGGCGTTTTTTCGCAGGTGCAAAAAGACAGCTCGGCTTATTACGTTCTTGGATTCACCAGCAGCAATCCCGCGAAAGACGGCAAATTCCGCCGCCTGCGTGTGCAGATCAATCGCCCGGATATAAAACTGGAATACCGCTCGGGTTATTATGCGGGACGGGATTTCGGGCATTCGACGCGCGCCGACCGCGAGCAACAACTCGAAGATGAACTGGCCGCGGAGCTTCCGCAGACCGACGTCGCTCTTTTTGCCGGCGCCGCGTACTTCCGCCAGGATGACTCGCACTATCAGCTGCTCGTCTCGCTGGTGGTTCCCGGATCGCAGATTCCCTTCGTGCAGCAAAAAGACCGCGATAACGCTACCATCGACATTGTCGGCGAAGTACGCGTGGACGGAAAAGTGCGTGTCGGACAATTACGCGATACCGTCAAGCTCGCAGTGGACGCGAACCAGCAAGTCCGTCGCAAAAATATCCAGTACAACACCTCGTTCCTTCTCGCGCCGGGCAGCTACCACCTGAAATTCGTGGTCCGCGAAAATCAGAACGGGCGCATGGGCAGCTTTGAGACCGATGTGCAGGTTCCTGACTTGCGCAAAGTTCCGCTCAAGATGAGTTCGATCGTCCTGGCCAGCCAACGCGTGCCGGCCAGCGGCAAGAAGAACGCTTCCAAACTCCTCGTGGAAGGCCAAAACGAGCTGGTTCCCAACATCACCCACGTCTTCACGCAGGACCAGCATTTGTATATGCAATACGAGGTCTACGACGCTTCAAAGAGCAAAGGCACGCAGCCGTCCGCGACCGACGCGGCGGGGAAGGCCCTGGCGGGTCAGCCCAAGCCCCAGCACGGCGGCGTGCGGGTGTTGTCGAGTATCGAGTTTCTACAGAACGGCGTAAAAGTCTACGAAACAAAGCCGCTGGTGGCCAGCGAAGTCAGCGCGCCCGAACGGAAAGCGGTAACCTTCCAAATCGATATCCCGCTCGAATCGCTGAAGCCGGGGTTTTACACCTGCCAGGTCAATGTGATCGACGACGTTGCCGCCACCTTCGCCTTCCCCCGTTGGCCCATTCTGATCAAATCGGCGGCTCCGGCGGGCACGCCGCGCGCTCCTGCAACTGGCGAGTAGCCGGCCGGGTATCATCGGCGAATAAAGAAGTCGCACAAAATGCCGGGCCGAAATGCACCAAGGAAATCAGTCCTCTGTTTCGTGGGTGACCACGTGCACATCCACCGCCGGCGATTCCCGCAAAAACCGGTGCACCACCGACAAATACAGATATTTACGCCAGTCATGCAGCGGAGCGCGCCCAAAAATCACCTGGGTGATATGTTTAGCGCGCACGAACTCCGCGATCTCATCGGCCACGCTCGGACCTTTCAGGCGAATCACTTGCGCGCCCAGGCTATCGGCAAATCGAAAATTGGCCATCAGCGCATTCTGGTTCAGCTCCCGAGCGCCGAATTCACGATCCACGTGCACGACATAAAGTTCCGCGTCCATGCGCCGCGCCATGCGTGCTGCTCGGGCGATCAAATATTGTCCCGAAGGATTGGCCGAAATACACACCGCCATGCGTTCGCGGACCGCCCAGTTCTTGCGAATCTCCTTGTCTTCCATGTACGTTTCAAGGCTGCGGTCCACCTGCTCGGCCACCTGGCGCAAAGCCAGTTCCCGCAGCGCTATCAAATTGCCACGCCGGAAAAAATTGGTCAGCGAACGCTCGACCTTATCCGTGCTGTAAACATCTCCGCGCTTCATGCGCGCGTGCAGCGCTTCAGGTGTCAAGTCCACCATCACCGTTTCCGCGGCGGTCAGCGGCACCCAGTCCGGCACCGTCTCGCGCACGGAAATTCCCGTGATCGAGCGCACGATCGGTGCAATGCTTTCGATATGCTGGATATTCAGCGTCGAGACCACGTCGATATTGGCCGCCAACAACTCCTGCACGTCTTCATAGCGTTTGCGATGTTTGCTGCCCGGAATATTCGTGTGCGCCAGTTCATCGACCAGTACCACTTGCGGACGCCGCGCCAGAATCCCATCCACGTCCATCTCTTCAAACAAGGTGCCCTTGTACTCCAGCTTCAGGCGCGCCAGCCTGGGAATCTGCGTCACCAACTCCTCGATGCCCTTGCGCCCGTGCGTTTCCACCACGCCGATGACCACGTCTTCGCCGCGTCCTTTGCGGCGAATCGCCTCGCTCAGCATGCTGTAGGTCTTGCCCACACCCGGGGCATAACCGAGGAATAGCTTGAAAATTCCGCGGGATTTTTGTGGCGGTGACGCTACGGCCAGCCAGTCTTCCGGTTTCTTAGCCAAAAGCGTGCCTTCTTTGATTACGCATTGCTTGACTGCTCGGCCCTGGTCCCCGGCGCAGACGCCTCCGAGCGGTCACGACACACGGATCGCGATCTGCGATTCCCGCCGCCTGCGCTACAATCATCACATGCAGAGGTTTCTCGCCGGAAGAATCTTCGGCTTGGCTACGTCGTTCCTGCTCGTAGCGGGCATAACCTTTATTTACAGCCACTTCGTTCGCGTCAATCAGACCACCGTAGCGCTGTCGTTCCTTTTGGCAATTCTAGCAGTTTCCGCAGTGTGGGGAATGGCCGTCTCGGTGGTGATGTCGCTTGGCGCGGTGCTCGTTTTTAACTATTATTTCCTGCCGCCCATCCATACTTTTACCATCGCCGACCCCCAGAATTGGGTTGCCCTGGCCGCATTTCTTTTTGTCTCGACCATGGGCAGCCAGCTCTCCGCGCGTATCCGCACGGAGGCCGACGAAGCCATCAACCGCCGCCGCGAACTCGAGCGTCTCTACAAGTTCAGCCAGAAATTGCTCGGTGAAGGCAACGTCCTGCAGCTGATGAACGCCATCCCCGACTATCTTGTCGAAAGCTTCGAAGCCGGCGCCGCGGAGCTTTTTCTGCCGCTCAAGGACAAATTCTACCGCTCCGGCTTCGGTGCCTCGCATCTTGACGATGAGAGCATGAAGGCCGCCTTCGCCCGCGACGAAGCCTCCATACAACCGCAGCTATCGCTTTATTTCTTGCCCGTGCGCCTGGGGGTCCGTCCCATTGCCAGCCTTGGCATTTCCGGCGCGCGGCTGTCGCGGCAGACCTTGGACGCCATCAGCAGCCTGGTGGCCATCGCCATCGAACGCGCCCGTGCGGTCGAGCAGCTCGGCCAGACGGAAGCTGAGCGCCAGGGAGAGCGCCTCAAATCCGCGCTGCTCGATTCCATTACGCACGATTTTCGTACTCCACTTACTTCCATGAAAGCCGCGGTCACCAGCCTGCTCTCCTCGCCCGTCACGGACGCGAAGCAAACCCACGAACTGCTTACCATCATCAACGAGGAGTGCGACCGTCTGAATCATCTGGTCGAAGAAGCCGCGGAAATGGCCCGTCTCGAAGCCGGCGAAGTTCAGTTGAATCTCGAGCCACATCCCATTTCCGAAATCGTGGATTCCGCTCTCGGCGAACTAAAGACCTCGCTCTCCGGCCGCCCCGTCGAAGTGCGCCTCGATCCGGATGTGCCTCCCGTGGTTGCCGACTTTGACCGCGCCCGCGACGTGCTGATGAAACTGGTCGACAACGCCAATCTCTATTCGCCCAAAGGCGCGCCGATCACCATCTCCGCCGAGCAGTCCGGCGACCAGGTCACCACCAGCGTTGCCGATCGCGGTCCCGGTATCGACGAATTCGAGCAGGGCATGATCTTCGATAAATTTTATCGCGGCAAGGATCAGCGCTACACCGTGCGCGGTTCGGGCATGGGCTTGCCCATCGCCAAGGCCATCGTCAACGCCCATCGCGGAAGTATTTCCGTGACCAGCCAGCTTGGCAGCGGCTCTGTTTTTTCCTTCACTTTGCCCGTCGCTCGAGCGGCGGAGGCTCGGTGATGTGTCGATGAATAGCGCCAATATTTTGGTGGTAGACGATGAGCCGCAAATCCGTCGCGTGCTGCGCTCCACGCTTACGGCACAAGGCTACGTTTTGATCGATGCCAAAACGGGCGAAGAAGGCGTGGACATTGCGCGCAAGATCAAGCCCGATCTGATTCTTCTCGATTTGAACATGCCGGGAATGGGCGGCATCGAAACCTGCCGCGAGATTCGTACCTTTTCGAGCGCGCCCATTATCATGCTCACGGTGCGCAACGCCGAGCGCGACAAGGTCCTGGCCCTGGATGCCGGCGCCGATGACTATGTCGTGAAGCCTTTCGGTATCGAGGAGCTTCTCGCTCGCGTACGCGCCAACCTGCGTCGCCACTCCGCGAACGAAATGCTGCCGCCCTTCGTCGCCAAAGACCTGTCCATGGATTTTGAGAGTCGCCGCGTGGAAGTCCGCGGCGCAGAAGTCCACCTGACGCCCAAGGAATTCGATGTGATGAAGCACCTGGTGATGAATCAAGGCAAGCCGCTTACCCACCGTCGCCTGCTGCAAGCCGTCTGGGGCCCGGACTACGGAGAAGAGACCGAAAATCTCCGCGTAGTAATCAATCAACTTCGCAAAAAAATCGAAGCCGATCCCACGCACCCAAAGTTTATTCTCACCGAACCGTGGGTCGGCTACCGTTTCCAGCCACCGAAGACTCCCGCCCGCAAGGGGTGACCTTCAATGGCCCGGGCATTCCCGCCCGGGCGAAGCGCAAGCTGAGCCAGCGAATGCGCGGCCAGGTCTCCGGCCAGGGCTTCAGGAATAAAAACGCAGCACCGATCGTGCAATGCTGCTAGGAGTGGGGTGGCACCAGCGGCCGCAACCCATCGAGCTCCAGATTCAACTCCAGCACGTTCACCCGCGGTTCACCCAAAATTCCAAATTGTCGCGCCAGCGTATGCCGGGAGACAATCCCCCGCAATTCTGCGGTTCCCATCCCGCGCTCTTTAGCCACGCGCGGAAGCTGAAACTCCGCGGCAGCCGGTGAAATATCGGGATCCAGCCCCGACGCCGAACTCGTCACCAAATCCACGGGAATCGGCGCACCCGGATTTTCCCCCTGCAAACGCGCGACGTCGCCCTTCACGCGATCAAGCAACGCATGATTGGTCGGCCCCAAATTCGAACCGCCGGAATTTGCCGCGTCGTAACCATCGCCAGCCGCCGAGATCCGCGAATGAAAATATCCCGGCCCGCTAACCGCCTGCCCGAGCAGCCGCGATCCCACCAAATTACCGTGGCTATAAAGCAGACTCCCGTTGGCCCTCGAAGGGAACAAGGCCTGCGCCAGTCCGGTTACCACTAGGGGATAAATCAGGCCGAACAGCAGGGTAGTCATGACGGTCATCAGCGCAGCAATCTTTAGGGTTTGCTTCATATTGTCCTCAGACCATGTGCATATAGCGAATCAACACGTCGATCAATTTAATGCCGATGAATGGCGCAATCACCCCGCCGATCCCGTAAATCACCACGTTGCGCCGCAGCAGCGCAGCCGCACCGAGTGGCCGGTAACGCACCCCGCGCAGCGCCAGCGGTATCAAGGCAATGATGATCAAAGCATTAAAAATCACCGCGGAAAGAATCGCGGACTGCGGCGTGGCCAGGTGCATCACATTCAAGACCTCCAGTTGCGGAAATGCCGCTGCGAACATCGCCGGAATGATCGCGAAGTATTTCGCCACGTCGTTGGCCACGGAAAAAGTCGTCAACGCTCCGCGCGTGATCAGCAGCTGCTTGCCGATCTCCACGATCTCGATCAGCTTGGTCGGATTGGAGTCGAGGTCCACCATATTTCCCGCTTCTTTCGCAGCCTGCGTGCCCGTGTTCATGGCCACACCCACGTCCGCCTGGGCCAGCGCGGGAGCATCGTTGGTGCCGTCGCCGGTCATGGCCACCAACTTGCCCTTGGCCTGCTCGCGCTTAATCAGCGCCATCTTGTCTTCGGGCTTGGCCTCCGCGAGAAAATCATCGACGCCCGCCTGCCGCGCGATTGCTGCCGCCGTCAGGGGGTTGTCCCCGGTGATCATCATGGTGCGAATGCCCATGGCCCGGAGGTGATCGAATCGTTCGCGCATACCGCCTTTTACGATGTCGGTCAGCGCGATCACTCCGAGCACGCGCCAATTTTCTGTGACCAGCAGCGGCGTTCCGCCGCCATTGGAGATTTCTGCCACTTGCTGCTCGGTCTCGGCCGGCACGCTCTGCCCGCGCTCGGCGACATACCTCGCGATGGCATCCTTCGCGCCTT
This sequence comes from Candidatus Acidiferrum sp., assembly GCA_049516615.1. Taxonomy (GTDB): domain Bacteria; phylum Acidobacteriota; class Terriglobia; order Acidiferrales; family UBA7541; genus Acidiferrum. The sequence continues at coordinate 11,644 of JBEKSZ010000147.1, forward strand.
TGCGAATCTCAACGCCATCCAGATTTACGCCCGACATGCGCGTCTGGGCGGTAAAGGGCACGAAGGTGGTCTCGCGCGTGGACAGGTCCCGTCCACGCAAACCGTACTTCTCCTTTGCCAGCACCACGATGGATCGCCCTTCCGGAGTTTCATCGGCCAGCGAGGCTAGTTGCGCGGCATTGGCCAAATCCTTTTCATCTACTCCCGGAGCAGGCACAAAAATAGTGGCCGCGCGGTTGCCCAGAGTGATGGTCCCGGTTTTGTCCAGCAGCAAAATATCCACATCGCCCGCGGCTTCCACGGCACGGCCGGACATGGCCAAGACATTCCGACGCACCAGGCGGTCCATTCCCGCTATGCCAATGGCGGAAAGCAATCCTCCAATTGTTGTGGGGATCAGGCACACCAGTAACGCCACCAGCACGAACAGACTCTGCGGTGCCCCGGAATAAACGGCAAAGGGCTGCAGCGTCACTACCGCCAGCAAAAACAAAATCGTCAGCCCGGCCAGCAAAATATTCAGCGCGATTTCGTTCGGGGTTTTCTGCCGCTCCGCGCCTTCAACCAGCTTGATCATGCGGTCGATAAACGTCTCACCAGGATTCGATGTGATCTTGACGCGAATCTCGTCGGACAGAACGCGCGTGCCGCCCGTCACTGCCGAGCGATCCCCGCCCGATTCGCGAATCACCGGGGCCGATTCACCCGTGATTGCCGACTCGTCCACCGAGGCGATCCCTTCAATCACTTCTCCGTCTCCGGGAATCATCTCCCCGGCCACCACCAGCACGATGTCTCCGGCCCGCAACTTCGATCCGGATACTTCCTCGGTCTCGCCATTTTCCTTCAGGCGATGCGCCACGGTTTCCGCCCGCGCTTTGCGCAAGGTGTCGGCTTGCGCCTTGCCACGACCCTCGGCCATGGCTTCCGCAAAGTTCGCAAATAGCAGCGTGAACCACAACCAGAGCGTGATCTGCAGGCTGAAGGCAAACCCGCCGGCGTGATGCAAGACCCCGTCGCTCAGGTCAATGCTCGCCGCCACCGCTCCCACTTCCACTACAAACATCACGGGATTCTTCCACATCAGACGCGGATCCAGTTTCAACACGGAATCCCACATTGCGCGCAGCAACAGCGCGCTATCGGTAAACGACGAACTCCGCGAATGTCCAGTTGGGCTCATGTTCGGTTAAAAAGATCTCCCCGCCAGCATCAGTAAATGCTCCAGAATCGGGCCGAGGCTCAGCGCGGGAAAAAATGTCAACGCTCCCACAATCACGACCGTGGAAACCAGCAGTATGGAAAACAGCGGAGTCGTCACAGGGAAGGTCCCGGCCGATTGCGGCACGTGCTTTTTGCGGGCCAGGCTTCCGGCAATCGCCAGGATCGGTATCACCGCGAAAAAGCGTCCGAGCAAAGTGGAAATGCCCGTGGTGGCGTTGTACCAGGGCGTATTGGCGTTAATCCCGGCGAACGCCGAACCGTTATTTCCCGTCGCCGAGGTGAATGCGTAGAGAATTTGCGACAGCCCATGCGGCCCGGGATTCGAAATGCTGGAAGTTCCAAACGTCGAAACCGTAGACACTGCCGAAAACAGCAGCACAGTAAGGGGAAAGATCAAAATCGAAAGCGCCGCCATCTTCACGTCGTACGCCTCGATCTTCTTGCCCAAATATTCCGGCGTCCGTCCCACCATCAAACCCGCCAGAAAAACCGCCAGAATCACGAACACCAGCATCCCGTAAAGTCCCGAGCCCACTCCGCCGAATACCACTTCGCCGAGCAGGATATTTACCAGCGGCACCAAGCCGCCAAGCGGCGTGAAGGAGTCGTGCCACCCGTTGATGGCTCCACAGCTGGCGTCGGTGGTCACCGTGGCAAAGAGCGCCGAGTCGGCGATTCCGAAACGCACCTCCTTGCCTTCCATGTTTCCGCCGGATTGCATCGCGCTGGCCCGCTGATCCACGCCAGTAAGCAGCGGGTTCCCGCGCGCCTCCGCCCAATACGCGGTACACACGCCGACGAAAAACAGCGCCAGCATCGCCGCCCACACCGCCCAGCCGTGGCGTTGTGATTTCGTCATGCGCCCCAGCGTGTACGTCAAGCCCGACGGAATCGCAAAAATTAAAAACAACTGCAGAAAATTCGTAAGCGGCGTCGGGTTCTCGAATGGATGCGCGCTATTGGCATTAAAAAATCCACCGCCATTTGTGCCGAACATCTTGATCGCTTCCTGGGAAGCCACCGGCCCAGTCGCAATAATCTGTCGCGTGATTAGCTTGGTGACGGGCTGGCCATCGGCGCCGGTAGAAGAAACGGTCTGTGGCTCTATCAACTGCGCTGCGGCATAAGGCTTCAGATTCTGCACCACGCCCTGGGAAACAAAAACCATCGCGATCAGCAAACACGCCGGCAGCAGAACCCACAAGAGTGCCCGCGTCAAATCCACCCAGAAATTTCCGATGGTCTCCGACTCCCGCCGCGCCACCCCGCGAATCAACGCAATCGCCAGGGCGATCCCCACCGCCGCCGAGGCAAAGTTGTGATACGCCAGCCCGGCCATCTGCGTCAGGTAGCTCATCGTCGTCTCTGGCACGTAGGCCTGCCAGTTGGTATTCGTCGTAAACGATGCCGCGGTGTTCCAAGCCAGATACGGCTCCACGTTCAGAAATTTCTGCGGGTTCAGTGGCAGCCACAACTGCACGCGCTCGATCAGGTACAGCAGCAGCATGGACACGCCGCTAAACACCAGCATTGCCACGCCGTAC
>JBEKSZ010000148.1:0-14396 GCA_049516615.1 Candidatus Acidiferrum sp.
TTCGATGTTGCCGGTTTCGATGTTGCACGGGAACCCGCAGCTACCTTGCACAAAGTTGGAATCCAGACTCTGAATATCATTGTGTTGAACGCCATAATGCTCGTAGCGCAGTCCGTAGTTAATGGTCAGTTTACGAGTGATCTTAAAGCTGTCTTGCGCATACAGAGCCCAATCCTTATAGCGGTAACTACGCGCCGGGGAGGCTTGTGGCAGCGGAGGAGTGACGGTGCAAGCCGGAGTCTGAATCAAATTGCCGTAGGTATCCGCGACGCAGGGAAGCACGCCGCCATTGACTCTGGCATCGAATTCGACGATAGGGCTAGCGAAGGCGCCAGTGCTATCGGTTACGCCACCAGCATTTACCAATGCCAGAAGGGAGTTGCCAAGGTCGCCGCCAAGGGCTTCGACGGCCTGCTGATAAGCGCCATAAGCAACGTTCAGTTGGATATACGTGAATTCGCCGCCGAAGCGCATGGTGTGTCGGCCCTTAGTCCAAGCCAAGTCTTCTTCTAGCTGTAGGGTGTTTTGGGGCCCTCCGAAAGGGAGCCCACCGCTACCGTCTGTGCTGTTCTGCAACCCGGGCAATTGAATAAGATTGCCAGTAACGGGGTCGTCCGACTGCGGCGTGTTGCCGTTTTGCAAATACAGATTGGGAGTGTTGGTCAGGGCCGTGTTAAAGCTATTCGCGACATTAAAGCGCGTGAAACTGAGCTTGGTGTTGCTGAGCAGGTTATCGCGCAGCGAATGATTGATGGAAAACAGGCCGCTGTTGTCAAAACTGGTCTGGCCGACGTTGTACTGTGAATACGGCGAGTAACCGGCACTTCCGTTGAAGTCATCTTCGCTATAGCGCGCAAAGCGAAAAAACATCTGGGTCTTGGCATCTAGGTTGTAGTCGAGGCGGCCCAATAGGTTGTAGGTGTTTTGGGGCGTGCCGCCGCCGGCGTTAAAAGGAGCGCTAAAATTCACGGTATCGAAAACGGGGGTTGAACCTGGCAAGGGAGTCAAGGGGTTGCCGTTAATATTAGGAAGCGTGGCGGTCCCGAAAGCGCCTACGGCCTGCAGCTGCGCTGCCGTTACTGGCGCGCCGGTGCTGGCTCCCGCGCCCGTGCCATATTTGGAAAAATAAGCCTGGTCGTTAGCCGGCAGAAGCGCGATAAAAGCCGGGTCGAAGACGTCTGCAACCTGCGAAGACGCGCTACGCACGCGTACAAACTCTTCGGCGAAGTAGGCGAAGAGCTTATTTTTGATAATGGGACCGCCCGCACTGTACCCAAAATTATTGCGGACGTATATGCCTTTGGGAGCCACGTCAGCACCCGCCAAGGCGTTTTGGGCGTCGTTGGCAAAGGTGTTGGCCGTTAAGGCGGAGAGGCGGTTGTATTCAAAGAGTGAACCGTGAATGTCGTTGGTGCCGGATTTGGTATCCACGTTCACGATGCCGCCCGAGGCGCGACCGAACTCTGCTCCAAAGTTGTTGGTGATGATGCTGAACTCCTGCATCGAATCGGCGGGAACGAGCTGGCCCGCATTCACGGCGAAGACGGCGACGTTTTCAACACCGTCCAAGAGAATTTCGGTGCCCGCCTCGCGCTGACCGTTAATGGAATAGCCAACACCGCGATTGGAGAGGGACTGCCCGCTATCCATGCTGGCGTTGGTATTGTCGCCGTTGCTTACGTTACCGGAGAGGATGACGAAGTCGTAGGGGTTGCGATTCAAGCTGGGGAGCGTGGCCACCTGGGTGGGGTCCACTAACTGCGAAAGCTCCTGAGTTTGCGTATTGACCTCGGTGCCGAAGGACGCCGTGACTTCGACGGTGGTCGTGGCGGAGCCGACCTCAAGCTTGGCATTTACCGTGATGGCCGCTCCTACGGTGACTTCTACCTGAGTGGCGAACGTCTTAAAATTTGGAGATGCGATGGTGACCCGCCAAATGCCGATGGGAAGATCTTGGAAGGTATATTGTCCAATACTCCCGGTCTCGGCGCTGTGTTCCTCGCCGGTTCCGGTATTCTTGACCGTGGCGGTGGCGCCGACAACTGCTCCGCCCGAATTGTCGCTCACCGTTCCAGAAATCGAACCGGCGTTGACTTGGGCGCTCGCGACGCCCGCAAACCCTAGGATCAGGATTGATAAAGCTACAAAGAAACGCTTCATTAGAAGCTCCCCCTCAGAATTTCAGCTTAGAGAACGTGAACCGCGACTGCATAACTTATGGCACGCAGACAGCCATACCCAAAACATCTATTTTCAATAAGATACGGCGCCTAACTGCGGCATTTTACAGTTTTTCATACAGTCGCGGGGGCCAATCATACAGTTATTCGTAGGATACCCGGAAGAGAGATCGGTCATTTGCCTTCTGTCCGCCGGCCGGGAGGTGCGCACCCGCTTTTACCCGCCGCACTTCGAGTCGCCCATTTGCCCGCAAAAACGACCAGGGGAGCAGTCCCTCGAGATTCATCCTGCACACTGCGCGGCAAGCAGAAGAGTCGGTGCTCCCAGGGTTTGACCGGGTGGCGGCTAAGTGTTATAAAGCATGCGCTTGTGTGCCTGTGCGCTGAGTACGCGGGGTTCCGCTGGAAAGTCGAGGAGGCGGACGGATTCAGTGCGCTCTTTGCCGTAAAATCCCTGCCTTGTACCGGGACTTGTTTCGGAAGATGTAGAAAACGTCCGGTGAAGTTTGCTCTCCCGGCGCGACTCAGAGAAGCGGCGGCTGAAGGGGTGTGCCGAGAGGTTGCAGGAGAAATTTGATTGGCCTGGATTGGAAATTTTGATGGAGGATCGATGAAGACGTTTCTTGGAAATGGGGTCGCGAATAGCCAGTTGCGCGCAGAGCGCTTTGGCTGGACATTGGGCAGCGCGAATTTCGGAGGGAAAGCGTTGTTGCTCGCGCTGCTCGCGCTGCTGGGCGGCGTGCCAGGGTTTGCGCAGTCTACCGACGAGGTTGGCGGCGAAGCGAGTTTGCGGCTGCCGGATCTTTCCTCGGTGCGATTTTTAAATGGCGGGATCGACGGGCACAGGTTGCTCTTGTTCGGCATCGGGGTTTGCGTGCTGGGGCTCATTTTCGGCTTGATCATTTACAGCCGGCTGAAGAATTTGCCGGTGCATAAATCGATGCGGGACATTTCCGAGCTGATTTATGAGACGTGCAAGACGTATTTGCTGACACAAGGCAAGTTCCTGCTGCTGCTCTGGCTGTTTATCGCCGTGGTGATCGTGCTTTATTTTGGCGTACTGGCGCCGGTGCCGGGCAAGTCCATTGCCGTGACGCTCCCGATTATTCTGGCCTTCAGCTTGATTGGCATTGCCGGGAGTTATGGCGTGGCCTGGTTTGGGATTCGCGTGAATACCTTCGCGAATTCGCGGACAGCCTTCGCTTCGCTGCGCGGCAAGCCTTATCCCATTTATCACACGCCGCTTGAAGCGGGCATGAGCATCGGCATGATGCTCATCAGCGTGGAACTGCTAATGATGCTGCTGATTCTGCTGTTTATTCCGGGCGACTACGCGGGACCGTGCTTTATCGGGTTTGCGATCGGCGAGTCGCTGGGCGCGGCAGCGTTGCGGATTGCGGGCGGAATTTTCACCAAAATTGCGGACATTGGGTCCGACCTGATGAAAATTGTGTTCAAGATCAAAGAAGACGATGCGCGCAATCCGGGTGTGATTGCGGATTGCACCGGGGATAACGCGGGAGATTCGGTCGGTCCGAGCGCGGATGGATTTGAGACCTACGGCGTGACGGGCGTGGCGCTGATCACGTTTATTTTGCTGGCCATCGGGCCGGCGCACTTTTTGCCGGCGGGCCTGATGCTGAAGACCGCTGGCCCGGAAGCCATGGCCCACGCCATTGCGCTGGCAAACACCGTGCAAGTGCAGCTCTTGGTGTGGATTTTCGTGATGCGCATCGTGATGGTGATTGCCAGCGCGGCGGCGTATTTCATCAACGGCTTCATCGCCAAAGCGAAATACGGCAACGTGGACAACATGAACTACGAAGCGCCGCTCACCTCGCTCGTATGGATTACTTCGCTGGTGTCGATTGCGCTGACTTACGTGGTGTCTTACCTGATCGTGCCAACGCTCGGAGACGACGGTTCGCAGTGGTGGAAGCTGGCGACAATTATTTCCTGCGGGACTCTGGCCGGTGCGGTGATTCCGGAACTGGTGAAGGTGTTTACATCGACGGAGTCGCGCCATGTCCGGGAGGTGGTGACCTCGGCCGAGGAAGGCGGGGCGTCGCTCGGAATTTTGTCGGGATTCGTGGCCGGGAATTTTTCGGCTTATTACATTGGGTTGGCCATGGTGGTGCTGATGTCGGCGGGATATTTGATCAGCACGCTGGGACTTTCCTCGCTGATGATCGCGGCGCCGGTGTTTGCGTTTGGTTTGGTGGCGTTTGGATTCTTGGGGATGGGGCCGGTGACCATTGCGGTGGATTCGTATGGACCGGTTACGGACAACGCGCAATCGGTGTACGAGCTTTCGCTGATCGAGCAGATTCCGGGGATCGAGAGCGAACTGAAGCGCGATTACAAGATTGACGTGAACTTCGCGCACGCCAAGGATCTGCTGGAAGCGAATGATGGGGCGGGGAATACGTTCAAGGCTACGGCCAAGCCGGTGTTGATTGGGACGGCGGTGGTGGGGGCCACGACGATGATTTTTTCTATCATCATGGCGCTCACGCACGGGCTTACGGAGAATGTGAACAAGCTTTCGCTGCTGCATGCACCGTTCGTGCTGGGGTTAATTACGGGCGGGGCGATGATTTATTGGTTTACCGGGGCGTCTACGCAGGCAGTGACCACCGGAGCTTACCGGGCGGTCGAGTTTATTAAGGCCAACATCCATCTTGAAGGGGCTGCCGCGGCCAGCGTCGAGGACAGCAAAAAAGTGGTGGAGATTTGCACGAAATACGCGCAGAAGGGCATGCTGAACATTTTTATTGCCGTGTTTTTTGCTACTTTGGCGTTTGCTTTCGTCGAGCCCTTCTTTTTCATCGGGTACCTGTTCTCCATCGCGATTTTTGGTTTGTACCAGGCGATTTTCATGGCCAATGCCGGCGGGGCCTGGGACAACGCCAAGAAGATTGTGGAAGTGGAGATGAAGCAGAAGGGCACGCCGCTCCACGATGCTACCGTGGTGGGCGATACGGTTGGCGATCCCTTTAAGGATACTTCTTCGGTGGCGCTCAACCCGGTGATTAAGTTCACCACCCTGTTTGGGCTGCTGGCTGTCGAGCTGGCGGTGCAGTTGACGGCGTCCCAGGGGTCGAATTTGACGCACATTCTGGCGGCGCTGTTTTTTGCGGTGTCGTTCTTCTTCGTGTACCGATCATTCTACGGGATGCGGATTCGCGGGTCGGCAGCCTAGCGGGCGGGCCCTAGCCACCTTCCCGGACTCCTTCAGATTGCTGGTGCAGCAGCCTACGGGGCGGGAGCAGGCCTCCCGCTGGTTGTCAGGCGACTAGCTAGAGTCCCAAAAAACGGCAGCTCGGCTGCCGCACTCCACATCTAGGCGCGGATTAGGTTCGCGAACTTGTGAGGGTTGTTGTCGAAGCCCGGGAAAACTGGGCTCAGGTCTTTCACACCGAGGTGCCTGCTCAGGATTTCGCCGACTACCGAGCGAAAATCTGTCGTTAAGGCTAGGTCGCGCCCTTCGTTGAGTTGGTGATCGTCGATTCCGGGCCATTTGCCGTAAACGTGGCCGCCTTTGACGTCGCCGCCCATGATCAACATGACGTTGGCGTGGCCGTGGTCGGTGCCGCGGTTGCCGTTTTCCTTGGCAGTGCGGCCGAATTCGCTCATGGTGACGACGACGATGTCGCCCATGCGATCGCCCATGTCCTGGTTGAAGGCGGCCAGGCCCTGGCCCAAATCTTTCAGCAGATTTGCCAGCTGGCCTTGCGCGGCACCCTCGTTGACGTGATTGTCCCAGCCGCCGCAGTCCACGAATAAAACTTCGGCACCGACCTTGGCCTTGATGAGTTGGCCGATTTGCTGGAGGCTCTGACCCAGACGGTTGTTGGGATAGACCGCGCCATTTTCCGGCGGAAATTTGCTGGTGTCGATTTTGCTGAGCATGTCGATGGCTTCGAACGTTTCCGCGCCGGTGCCGTGGAGGGCGTGGTCGACAGATTGCGCGTACATGGCTTCGAAGCCGCCTTGCGCGACATTATTCATGGCCGCGGTCTGCGGCATGATTTTGAACTGCTTTAGATCGGGGAGGGCTATGGCGCCGGAGCTGCCTTGCAGCATGCGCGGGAGATTCGCGCCCATGGCCACAGCGCGAAAGGGCGAGGCGTGGTCTTCCGGAATGGTCTGCAGGGCACGGTCAAGCCAGCCGTCTTCGGTGGCTTTGACGCCCGGCGTGCCGGATTCCATGAAGTCTTGGGCGTCGAAGTGCGAGCGCGTGGGATCAGGCGAGCCGGCGGCGTGCACGATGGCAAGCTGATTTTTGTGAAAGAGCGGTTCGAGCGGTGCGAGGCTCGGATGCAGACCGAAGAAGCCGTCGAGGTCCAGCACGGTATTTGCATCGCCGCGTTTCGGTTGCGGAATAGCAATGGTGGGGCGCAGACGGTAGTAGTTTGCTTCGGCGAAGGGGACGACGATATTGAGGCCGTCGGCGGCGCCGCGCTGGAAGAGCACCACCAGCTGCTTTTTGTTGGGCATGGGCGTGGCGGCAACAGCGCGCTGCAGGAACGCGGGCATCATGCTCATGCCCACCATGGCTACGCCGCTTTGCTTCAGGAAATAGCGACGCGAGAAATTAATTTTGCGGGTCCCTTCACAACATTCGTACGTCTTCGAGTTGTGGCTCATTTGGGCTGCTCCTACGGAACTGCGGCAAAACCTCGTTATCGCCTCTGAAACTCCGGTGCACCGAGAACCAAGCCGGTGACGACGCCCAGATCGGTTTGTTTGGCGGGATCGTCCAGCTTGGCTTGAATGATTTGCGGGCTGTCGAGCTGCTTTTCGAGCGTTTCGACAGTAGTGGGCGCGACCCCGCCTCCCAGGAAAACTTCTACTGCGCGAGTGAGGGCGATTTTCGGCTCCGAGCCGGCGTCCATGCCGAGCAGCGAAGTCACGTCCGTGCGTGAGCCGCGGATTTTGTTGCCGGCCAGGGTCAGCGAGAAATTCAGGCGATTGAGCAGGGCGCCGGTATTGACCCAGGCATCGGCTTTATCCGAGTAGCCTGTCGGGGGCTGGCACTGGTACAGCGGCTCGCCGATGCGGTTGACCCACTGCACCAGCGGCATGGGCGTATCCACGTCAGTGCCAAGCGCGCGAACGGCGGAAACCACCAGTTCATAGGGGGTCTTAATTTTTGCGCGATAGGTTTCGCGGGACCAAAATTCCGGCGAATAAATCATAGTGTGCATCACCGCGCGAATGTCGCCGTCCGCAGAGAGAAATGTTTGCGACATGCGTTCAACGAGCGCGCGCGGCGGCGTGTCCGAGACGAAACGGCGCGCGAGTTCCGTGGAGATGAACTTTGCCGTGCTGGGATGGTGCGTCAGCAGGTCGATGACCTGCTCGCCGTCCTTCATTCCGCCGGCATGGATTTTCTTGCCGAGCACGAGCTTGGGATCGGGGTCGTGCAGCTTTTCATCAAATTTGAAAGCCGGATTCTCCCGCGGCTTCTCGATGCTCCAGCCGGTGAAGCAACGCGCAACCTCAGTCACGTCCTTCTGCGTGTAGCCACCGTCGACTCCCAGCGTGTGCAGCTCCATCAGTTCGCGACCGTAGTTTTCGTTCAGCCCGCGCTCTTGCTTTTTTTTGTTTTGCGCTTGCGGGTTTGCCGGGTAGCGCGGCGGAAAGCCCCCATAGCGAGCTTGCTGGCGGGCGGCGCGCTGGGCAGCTGCCCTGGCTGCCGCGCGCGGGTCAGCGCTCAGGAAATTGTCCAGGTAAAAAAGCATCGCGGGGCTTTGCGCGGTAGCGCTCACCAGATCCCGGAATTTTCCGAGGGTGTGCGGCTGGATCACGTCGCGTTCGTAGGACGTCAAGTAGTAGCGGTCTTCGCCCTTGCCGGCAAAAACGTTGAAATGGTTGAACCAGAAATCGTCGAGCACCTGCTGCAACTGCCGTTCGCTGTAGATGGCACGCGTGACCTTGGCCATGGCTAATTCTTCGACAACGCGCTGCGGCTTTTTGCTGTCGTCGGCAATGGCTTTGGGCACGGCATTGGGATCGCCGCCACCGAGCACATCGCGCTTCCCTCCCCCACCGCGAGTGGCGATATTTTCTGAGCCTGCCGCCACAGCCGGATCGTCCTTCATGGGCGATGGGGCGTTAGGATTGCTTTTGGCGGCAGGGAGTGGAGCGGTCGCGGGATCAGCCATTGCGGCCGTCGCAGGGGGGACCGCAGAGTCAGCAGAGGGCGTGGATTTACTGGGAAATTCTTGCGCGACGTACACCGGCTTGCTGGCGCTGTTCTGACTGTCTTTTGCCACAATCGCCGCGGCGGCATCGGCACGGGTCTGCTGCGCGGTCGGCATCGGCGCCGGGACAACTTTCTTCTCCGCCTGTTTGGGTTGCGGATAATCGGTCATCAGTTGCGTGGTGGACAGCGCCAGCGTCGGGTAATTCTCAAGGCGCGCCTGCAGCGCCTTATCGTCGATGGCATTGGGATTCAACTGCTGGTCAATCCATTTCGCCAGCCCCATCTGCTTGACGCGCTCCACATCACCGGGACGCGGGCCGTAAGCCAAGCGGTTCAAGGCGTGCAGCACAGCTTCATCGGCACTCAGTTCAGTGACGGGCAGGCCTTTCAGCGCGGGATCGGACTTGAGCTTTTTGGTTTTGCTCGCGGGATTGGTACGAGAGGCCGCGGCCGGGAGGTCGACGCCCAGTGAGAGCAGACAGGTCACCGAGAGCAGGCTGGCGAGCAAAGACCTTGCACTCAGGCACATCGCGGTGCGAATCGCGGCGGAATCTCGAGCGGGGCGCGGGGATAAGGTCATTGCACTCTCCGGCCAAAGGACAACAATAGGAGGCTCCTGGTCACCCCTAGAATAACCCCGAAAAGGGCCGGGAGTTGCGCACCGGCATGGGGCGTGCCGTAAGCCTTAATTACCGCACGACGGGGGCGTAAACCTGCCCTATGGGACAGGCGAAGCCTTGCGGATCGCTGGGGGCCTGTTACTCGGTGACGTCAAAGAAAACGCCGCGACTCGGGGTGTGATTTTTCTCAGAGTCAATCGCCTGGGTGATCAGCCGATAGCTGCCTGCGGGAAGGTCTTTGACCGGCACTTTCAGGCCGACGGGGACGACAGGACTGCCTTTCTGCACAAAGTCGTCCAGCCGAACGGTTCCGGTAGAAAACATTTTCTTGCCCGTGGCGCGATCATCGATTTCGTAACCGATGCCCATCACTGGCGGTTTCTCGGAAGTGAGAAGCGGTTCGTAGACCTCGGTGTAGAGCACCACGTTGTCCGCTCTCTTAAAGCGGTTGGTGCCGGAAGGTTTGATCTGCATGCCCTTCACTACCAGGGGGGTACGATCTTCAAGAAGCACGGAGTCCAGCCCATTGGAAATTTGGCCGATGGCCAGCATGGAATTCGCAAGCGCCAGGCCACTGAGCGATAGTTGCTTGCCGTCAAACGGCTCAATCTGGAGGGGGGATTCAAATTTGCCGAAGGCGTCGCCTCCTGCGCTCAGAACGATAGTCAGTTTGTATGTCCCGGGAGCGGCATCGAACTGGTTTTCGTAGTGATACGGGAGCTTGGTGAACTCTTTCAGTTCATCCTTTTCCATATCGAGATTCAGGGTGTCGCTGAAGCGCGCGCCGACGCTGCCGTCAGGCTTGTAGGCTATGCCCAGGATGTTGATACTGGCGTGATACCTTCCCTTGTCTTTGTTGAATTGCAGCGATTCCGAGGGAACATCCACAGCCAGGTTTACACGCGCAATGTTCGGAGCGGTATAAAAATAGGGCGCTTGCATGTTTCCGTGTATAGAACCCGATTGCGCGCCGGTGGCGCGGGCTTCGAGTTGCTTTTCCAGCGGCTTGCCTTCGAGCGGGTTAACGACATTTTCGTTGCAGTACCCGCTGCGCGCTCGGACGTTCGTCCCGGAGCGCTCCAGTTTCACCTTGAGGGTATGGCAACTACCCACCGGGGTTTCCGGCGGAGTATAGCCGAGAATATAGAATTCGGTCTGCTCGTTGCCGATGCGCTCGAGACCACCGAGGAGATCGTTGGTATTGAAGATGGTGAATCCGCCGGTGCCGTCCGCAAGGGCGGCGAGAACCTGCTGATTGGTGCTGGCCGTGGGCGGGATGGGCGGGATGACCGAACGCGTGGAGTTGTAGGGAGAATTATTCGTGTTGTTGTAGTTGGCGGGAGTCGTCGGGGTGCCGCCACGACCGCCGGTGCCGGTTCCCCCACCAGTGCCGCCTTTAGCGCCGCCAGCGCCGCCCGTACCCCCGGTTCCGCCGCCGGCGCCCCCAGTTCCGCCACCTCGTCCGCCACCTCCACCAGTACCCCCTCCCCCACCTCCTCCTGGCTTTTGCGGATCGCCCGCGCTGGCCGCGTAGCTGGACAGCAGCAGACGCGGCGAGCCTAGGACGGCGGAATTCCGCTTTACCGCGGAAAGCGATTCACGAGATGGGACGGCCAGCGGTGGGCGCTGCGGGAGCCTTTGGCTATGAGTGTTGGCTCCCGGCGAAGTCGTCACCAGGCCGCGCGCGTCCAGCGCGTAGACTGCCACGTTGGCCTTGTTGCAGGCGTCGATGGTGGCGGTAAGTTCCGACTCATTCTCGACGTTCAGCGGGAACCCACCGGAAAAAAGAATCAGCATCTTGCGCCCGGGTACGCTGCGCAGATTCTTGGCCAGGCTGCGAATTGCCAGCAGCACCGAGCGCGCACCAAAGTCGGCTTCCGCCGAATTTAGCGATGAGAGTCCCGTGGTCGCGATGGTCACCGGCTGGGTGTTGGCGTTAGGATCCACCGCTGAACCCTTCACGCCGGAAACCGCGGCTTGCAGATGCGCGGCATCGGCGGTGAAATTCTGGGCGATGCGCAACGCTCCACCGAATTCGACGACGGCCATCAAATGGTCGGGACCTGCCGTAGCATTGATAAATTTGGCAGCCGCGCCGCGGGCTTGAATCTGATCGGGAGCGTCCATGGTGGAGTTATCGAAGAATAAGATCAAATAGCGCCGCTGGCTGTTGGCCTGGATGTTTTGGTCGGTACCGGCGGAAAAGCTTACGACCGGCTGTTCCTTGTTATCCTCGAAAACCCGGAAGTCTTTTTGCGTGAGATCACGAACGTACTTGCCCTTTTTGTCGGTAACCACGGTGTCTACCAGCACCAGGCGCGTCTCTGAGCGGATGACCGTCCGGGAGGCCGGGACGGTGGAGGCCGGAGTGACCGTCACTGGGGGATTTTCTGGTGCTGCGGCTGGCGATGAAGGCGAGCTGGCCCCTGGGGCCGGCGCGGATTGCGCGGAACTGTTATCCCTGGCTGCGAGGCATAGCAGCGCCGCAGCAAGAGTGAAACCGAGTCGCGACGTGAAAGAAGAAATTTGCATTTGCTCCTCGCTTTACAGAAGGGGCCACGAACAGGCCTATCAAACGGCCTTCAAAACGGAATCACCACCGCGCCGTTGCGCGCGGCCATCTCCGCGCCTTCGGCGTCGCGAACCACCAGGCGCACCATGTAGGTGCCGGGCTTTACGTCGAAACTGGACTTGACGGTAAGGCCGGAATGGCTCAGGCGCTCGTAGGTATTGTCCAGGAGTTTCATGGTCACGATTTTTTCGCCGCCGGTAACGAAGTTCCCGTTCTGATCGAAGATGGCGGTGGCGATGGTGAGATCATCGTTGTTGCGACCGTCGGCTTTGCGGAAATGCACGCCCTTTACATCGAAATGCGTGAGTACCGCGATGCGCGCGTCGTTGGGATCCTTCTTGAAGAACTGCGTCTGCAAATCCACGGGCAGATCGTGAATTTCGTCTTGCGAGAAAATAGCTTCTTGAATGTCAGCTTTGGCGGCTTCGGCGGGATCGGGGATGGTGCGCGGCGCGTAGTAACCGCGACGGGCCTGCACGGTGGCTTTGCGTTTGTCGGTGAGGGTGACTTTTATTTCGTGGAAGCGCCCGTCGATTTTCAGATTTTGCGGTGAAAATCCGAGCAGGTAGGAAACTTCGGGAGTGGCCCCGGCTTCCCGCATGGCCTCGTCCACGTCGTTGCGATTGTGAAAAAATGTTCCGCCGGTTCCGAGCGCCATATCGGCGAGCACTTCCTGCTGCGCAAACTGGGCTTGGACGCGGTAGGAGCCCTCGATACCGGCAGTCTGAAAATTAATGGTGGAGCGCTGGGAAATGTCCCCCAGATCGGGGGTATAGAGGCCCCGCGCGTCGATGGTGTTGATGGTGATTTTGGCACGATTGGCGCGATCGATGAGCTCGGCAAGTTCAGGACGCAGGGTGCTGGGAATAAAACCCGGCGAGACGAAGACCAGAACGCGCTCGCCGGGCATGGCCGCCAGGCGGCGGGTAACCTGGTCAAGGTGCGAGTAGGTGTAACTGCTCTCTCCATCGCCGACCGAGAGGGCCGCGGAGGCCACCGACGGCACCATTTGCAGTGCCAGTCCGAGTTTGCTTTGGTCGCCGTTGAATTCGCATTGCACAATGTCCGCGGCGGCTACGCTGGTGGCCTGAGTATCGCTGAAGTTCACGATCTGGTCGGCCATGTAGTAGCTGATGTAGGGGCAATCGGTGCTCTGCCCTTCGCTCACGGACTTGGGCAGGATCCCCAGCAAGGTCCTGCGCAACACTTCCCGATCGTCGGTGAACTCCTGCCTGGTCTGCCCGGAGCTTGAATAGATGCCTACGCGATCCGCGGGGACCAGTGATTCAAAAAACTTTGCGGCCTGGGTGCGGACGAAGATTGCGTCTTCCATGGACATGTGCACGTCGTCGAACACCATGGCCACGAAGCGCTGCGGCAACTTGGCCACTGCCGCCGCTTTCGCCGCTTCGGCAACCTTGTCCGGGCCGGAATCCGGGGACACGACTGCGCTGCGCGCTTCCACCCTGTCGACGTTGAAGGTGGAGAGCAATTGCGGTTTGCGATTATCGAAAATCTGAAAGTCTTCGCGATGCAGGTTGGGGATGACCTTGCCGTCCGGACCGCGAACCACCACGCGAACCTGCACGAGGTTGACGCGGACCTGAAACGTAGCGGGAGTATCGCGCGTGGCGACTTCGTCTTTCGGACGGGACTCCTCTTTGGGAGGCTGCTCGGACGCGGGGGCCTGCGAATTCGCATCGCTTGACGGAGGCACCTGGGCACTTAGCCCCGAGGCCAAAACACCGAAAGCAAGCGGCAGAAGAACGTTTCGTTTCAGGCTATTGAAAGGCAAAACGGACAGCATGCTGGACCCCGGTACGACCCGTCTCGTAACGCCAGCCGACGTGTCCAGGAATCAACGGCGCGATGGCTGTGCTGCGCGGATGCTGCGACTATACGTTTTGTTAATTTTACTGTCAATGTGCCGTGAGGCGCACCTATGAGCGCCGGATGCGTCTGCCTGGCGGGGGAACGCGCAATCTTCAGAAATCGCCGGTTCGCAGCAAGAACTGCGGCGCAAGCTCATTGCCGGCCAAGATCAATCTGCGCGACTCTCGGGCAACTTGGAGACCCCGCGCTGCTGGCGGTTAGGCGCGTTGTTTCTTTCTTCCTTCGGTGCGTTCGGCATTCCAGGCGGCGCCCAGAAAGATGATGATGGCCGAGACCTGCATCCAGATGAGCAGGCCGATTACCGCGGCCAGTCCGCCGTATACCACGCTGTAGGGAACTTTGCGCACGTAAACGCCAAAGAGGACGTTGGCCAGCCACCACAAGAGCGTGGCGACCAAGGCGCCGGGGAGCACGTTGCGCAAGCTTTCTCCATGAGGCCGGGCCACGCGGTAGATCACCGTTAGCGATGTGGCGGCCAGAACGATGGCCACCGCGGGGAAAAATACTCCCCAAACGCCCTGCAGCGCGATGGCGTGACCAAATTCCCAGCCATACCATCGGCGCAACGGCTTGCCGAATACGCCGATGATGGCGGCCGCCAATAGCGGCGCGATGGTCACCAGCAAGAGCAGGAAGGCGCGCAGTTGCCTACGGATGAAGCCAGGATCGTCGTCGTCGCCGTAAACAAGATGAATCCCGTCCATCACCAGCTTCATCACCTGAGTGCCCACGAAAATCGTGCCCACCCAACCTGCGAAGGCAATTTTCCAGGCGTCCGGGCCGCGCTTGACCAGGAACTGACCTACGATTTGCTGGCTCCCCGGAGGCAGGAAGCGCGTCAGGTCGGTGATGAGGTCGAAGAGACTGGTCTTGTCCCCAATTCTGCTGTTGGCGATACCCACGATAGCCAGCAGGGTGGG
>JBEKSZ010000149.1:0-15135 GCA_049516615.1 Candidatus Acidiferrum sp.
TGGCCCCCAAGTCATCGAGCACCAGAATTTCCACCGTGCGAACCGGCTCGAGAATTCCCATCTCGGTCGATTCGCTCGACGGATTGTAGCTGGACTGGATCTCCTTTAGCAGCTCACGGTAATCGCAAAACAGCCCGGCATGGCCGCGGGCAATTAGTTCCTTGAGCGCCGCCACGGCCAGATGGGTTTTGCCTACTCCGGAAGTGCCCGTCAGCAGCAAACCCTTTTCTGCGGACATGGGGTAATTCTGCACAAAACCCCTGGTGAGGTTCATGGCGTTCTTTAGCGATTGCGTTTGTCCCGGAGTGGCGCCCACGTCCGTGCTGTAACTTTCAAAATCGCAATGCTCGTAGCGCTTGGGGATGCGGGCCCGTTCCATGACCCGCGAGGCGCGATCCTGCATCCCGCAATCGCAGGCTACCGCCGCCAGGCCCGCGCCGTCCGGGCGTGGCACCATTTTCCAGCCCGTGCCGCGGCACAATATACAATCTTCAATCGCCATGGTTCGCCTTAGAGTTGCCTTGCGCAGGTGCCGGCCCTTACCGGGCGCGGAAAGGATCAAAAGCAGGTCTTCAGGGGCAAAGCGGAAGCCAGCGCTTGACGGCCGAGCGGCTCGGACCTCCCGGGACGCCCCCACAAATCAAATTCTCCCGCCCGAGAAACGGGTGGTTGCGACTCTAAGCATACGGGGGTGGTGGTCGCGCGGCAACTGCGGCGCGTGTGGATAATCGCGCAAAACTTTCTTGGGCCACGGACTCGTGCGGTTAAACTTCGCGGATGGGGCGGACGGCTCGCGGAGCTGCGCGGACGATGGCGTGACGTTCGGCGTAAGGCGGTACGCGCGAGGCTACGCGCGAAAGTTCCTGCTGGACCACCTGCGCGAACTCGCCCATCTGCTTTTCCATTTCAATCATCTTTTCGCGCATGTTCAGGATGATTTCGATGCCCGCGAGATTGACGCCCATATCGCGCGCCAGGGTCAGGATGACGTCCAGACGTTCCAGGTCGCCGTCGGTGTAGAGGCGCGTGTTGCCTTGCGAGCGAGACGGTTTCAGCAAACCAACGCGTTCATACAGTCGCAGCGTCTGGGGATGCAATTTGTAAAGCTCCGCCACGGCACTGATCATGTAGCCGGCCTTGGCGCGCTTCTTGGCTTTCACTGGCATTCGAGCTTCACCACGCAAATCCCTGCAAAAATTTATCTCGAACAGAACCCGGTATCCCGCGCTCGGCAAGCTATCTGCCTATTTCCTAAGGCCCACGGGCTAAAGCCGCGGGCCATGAATACCTTTGGTCAAACTCCTGCTTTGGCGAACAAATCCTTGCGCGGATCTTCCGGCACCACGGCCTCCAAATCCTTCATTAACGTGCGCACCCGCTCATCCGTCGGCTGGGGCACGACCACCTGAATTTCCACGTACTGGTCGCCCCGCGCCCCATTGCGCACGCTCGGTACGCCTTTCTCCTTCAGGCGCAACGTCCGGCCGCTATCCGTGCCGGGAGGAATGCGCACAAGGGAGCGGCCATCAATCGTGGGCACCTCAATTTTGGCGCCCAGCGTGGCCTCCGTTACTTTTACCGGGATGCGCGTGTACAAGTCATCGCCGCGGCGTTCAAAAAATTCGTGGGGTCTGACCTCCACGCGGAGATAAAGGTCGCCTGCGGGCGCACCCATGGTTCCGGCGTTGCCTTTGCCCGGCACGCGTACCCGTCCGCCGTTGGCGAGGCCTGCTGGAATGCGCACCTCGATGGTTTCGGTCTTGCGCACCCGTCCCTCGCCGTTGCAGGTCCGGCAAGCGGTGCGAATCTTCCCCGTGCCGCCGCAACGCGTGCAGGGTACGTTGAATTTCATCTTGCCGGCGGTCTGCTGCACCGTCCCGGTCCCGCCGCAAGCTGAACAGGTCTGCGCCTGGCCCTGGGCGCCGGTGCCGTGACATGCTTCGCAGGTATCCATGCGCGTGATCTGCAGCTTCTTGACCGCGCCGCGGACCGCATCCCAGAAATCAATTTCGATCTGATATTCAAGGTCGCCGCCCGGCTGATGCTCCGGTTCCATTCCCGGGCCGCCCTGCCCGCCGCGAAAAAACTGGCTGAATAGATCGCGGAAGCTCCCGCTGCCCGTGCCCGCGCCGGAACTCGAGCTACCTGCGGCGCCGCCGCCAAAATCAAACCCGCCAAAATCAAAATTGATGTCCGCCTGCTCGTCCGGATTTCCGCCGCTGTAACCCGGCGCTCCGCCCGCGGCCACATTGTCGCTATAAAATCCGTACTGGTCGTAGACCCCGCGCTTCTTGGTATCGGAAAGCACGTCGTAGGCTTCCTGCAACTGCTTGAACTTTTCCTCCGACGACTTGTCCCCGGGATTCAGATCGGGGTGATACTTGCGGGCCAGTTTGCGAAAAGACGTACGAATCTCCTTGGCCGTGGCCTTGCGCCCGACGCCGAGGAGTTCGTAGTAATCCTGTTTGGTGGTGGTGGCCATTTGTTTAGGTCAATTCCGTTTGGCTCGAGTGGGCCACGTTTGCGCTGCCCGCTCGCGTGGCCGTACCCGACAAGGGGCGCCTGAAAATAATTTCAGGCGCCCCGTTTCCTCAGCAAACGCCCTCATTCAGTTGGGGCGCTTGTCCTCTACGTCTACGTACTCGGCGTCGATCACGTCCTCGGGCTTTTTGCCCCCCGGAGTGCCGCTGGCGGATCCTGCGCCGCCGGCGTCACCGCTGGCGCCTGCCCCGGCGGCACTGGCCTGCGCCGCGCCCGCCGCTTCGTTGGCCTTGTACAGCACCTCGGCAATCTTATGCAGGGACTTTTCAAGGTTCTCGGTCGCCGAGCGCAAACGCGCCACGCCGCCCTCGGTGATGGCTTTCCGCGCGTCTTCGATGGCATCTTCGACGGTCTTCAGGTCGCCGGCCTCGATCTTCTCGCGATTCTCCTTCACCATCTTCTCGGACTGGTACAGGATGCCGTCGAGGCGATTGCGGGCCTCCACCTCTTCGAGCCTGCGCCGGTCGTCTTCGCTGTGCGCTTCGGCGTCCACGCGCATCTTCTCGGCTTCTTCCTTGGACAAGCCGCTCGATGCGGTAATGGTGATCTTCTGCTCCTTGTTGGTGGCCTTGTCCTTGGCGCTTACGTTCAAGATACCGTTGGCGTCGATGTCGAAGGTCACTTCAATTTGCGGCGTGCCGCGCGGAGCCGGGGGTATGCCATCCAGCTTGAACGTGCCGAGCGGCCGGTTATCATTGGCAAATTTCCGTTCGCCCTGGAGCACCTTGATCTCCACGCCCGGCTGGTTGTCCGAAGCGGTCGAATAGGTCTCCACCTTGCGCGTGGGAATCGTGGTGTTGCGGGGAATCTGCACGGTCATTAACCCGCCGAGCGTCTCAACGCCCAAAGAGAGCGGCGTAACGTCCAGCAGGAGAATGTCTTTTACCTCTCCGGCCAGCACCGCGCCCTGAATCGCCGCGCCAACGGCCACAACCTCGTCCGGATTCACGCCCTTGTGCAGTTCCTTCTCGCCAAAGAACTGGCGCACCAGCTGCTGCACCTTGGGAATACGCGTTGAACCGCCCACCATCACGATTTCCTGAATGTCGCTCGGCGACATCTTGGCGTCTTCAAGGGCCTGCTTGACGGGCTTCATGGAACGGTCGAGCAGATCGCCCATGAGCTGTTCAAGGCGCGTGCGCGTGAGCTTCTTCTCAAAGTGAATCGGCCCGGCCGCGCCGGCAGTGAGGAAGGGAAGATTGATCTCCGTCTCCATCATCTGCGACAGCTCGATCTTGGCCTTTTCCGCGGCGTCCTTCAGGCGTTGCAGCGCCATGCGGTCCTTGCTGAGATCGATGCTGTTCTCCTTCTTGAACTCATCGATCAGCCAGTCCACGATCTTCTGGTCGACGTCGTCGCCCCCGAGGTGCGTGTCGCCGTTGGTCGATTTCACTTCGACCACGCCCGCGCCAACTTCGAGCACGGAAATGTCGAAGGTCCCGCCGCCCAGGTCATACACGGCGATGGTTTCGTCGCTCTTTTTCTCAAGGCCATAGGCCAAAGCCGCGGCCGTCGGCTCGTTGATGATGCGCACCACCTCGAGGCCGGCGATTTCGCCCGCCTGCTTGGTGGCTTGCCGCTGCGCGTCGTTGAAATACGCCGGCACGGTGATGACGGCTTTGGTCACCTTTTCTCCGAGAAAATCTTCCGCCGCGGACTTTAACTTGCCCAAAATCATCGCGGAAATTTCCGGCGGGCTGTAGCTTTTGCCAAAAATGTCCACGCGCGCGTCATCGTGCGGCCCTTTTACAACCTTATAAGGCACGCGCCGCGTCTCTTCGCCAACCTCGTCAAAGCGCCGACCCATGAAGCGCTTGATGGAATACACCGTGTTCTCCGGGTTGGTCACTGCCTGGCGTTTGGCCACTTGGCCCACCAGCCGCTCGCCACCCTTGGTGATCGCCACCACAGAAGGCGTGGTTCTTGCGCCTTCCTGGTTCGGGATCACTACCGGCTCGCCGCCCTGCATCACGGCTACCACCGAATTGGTCGTCCCCAAATCAATCCCAATAATCTTACTCATCGCCTTCGTCCTCCGAATTCAGTCCACTCGAGCTAAGAAATCCTGTTGCTGCCAAACGCCGGGACCGCCCTAGCGGGCCACGTCAACATTAGATACGTTCGCGCGCAAAACGGACTATACAACTTGAGTGCCCAATTGTCAAATAATCTTACTGTGAAGATAAGTGTTTTCTTTTCTGCGATTTGCCACGCAATCCGGGGAAGTTTCAGTCCGTGGTCCGGCGCGACCTGGACAGCACCTAACACGCCTAGAATGAAAGTGTTGCGCTGCTTTGGGCGGCTCTCCTCGAGCAGGTCTTTTATTTTTACTTGCTGGCTCGTCCCCGCCCGTATTCCGAGCAACGGATGCCGACCTACCGGGTTTCTTACTGCCAGAGGCGCCGAGACGGTTGCGGACTTTTTTTGCGGCCGCGAAGCGCAACGGTGCGCTGCTCGCGCATCCCGGGCGGCGCAACCAACTAGACATCGCTCGTCCGCTTTCTGGAAATTTCTCGGCCGCGTGCGGGAAACTTTCGCGGTAGAATTCTTCTGCTCGCAAATTTTCCGCGCGATTCGCTGCGCGCAAACCGTCCGAGGAGGACTTCGTGATTCGCCGGCTATCGTTCATCGGGCTCGTGTTTATGGCTGTGCTGGGGCTCGGCTACTTCCGCTTGCCCGCCCTGCGTCCGGGCGTCCCAGTTTCTCGGCCCGCGCAAGATCCGGCAAAAGCGTCCAGCGCGGTTTACCCCGCACGAGCTGCTCTGGCCGCCGCCGGCAGCAACGTGGTAAACGCCGCCGCGCCCGAACCGGCGTCCCGGCCCGCGCCGGACCCGCTGCCGCAAGCCCTGCAGGGTGTCACCGACATCGATCCACACCAGACCGAAGGCTCGAAAAGCGCGCCCGTCATCATGGAAGTTTTCAGCGACTATCAGTGTCCCGCCTGCAAGAACCTCTTCACCACCACGGATCGCCTGCTGGTCGATAATTACGTGAACACCGGCAAGGTGTATCTGATTCACCGCGACTATCCGCTTCCGATGCACGCCTACTCGCGGGTGGCCGCGCGCTATGCGCGCGCCGCCGCGCAGCTCGGGAAACTCGATTCGGTCGAGCAGGCGCTCTTTCAGAGCCAGGAAAAATGGGAAGTCAGCGGAGATGTCGATGGCACGGTGGCCAGCGCCCTTTCGCCCGCGGAAATGAATAAGGTGCGCGCGCTCGTAAAAGGCGGCACGCTGGACGCGATGATCGATAAAGATTACGCCCTCGGGCAGATTTATCACGTAAACCAGACGCCCACGACCATCCTGCATGCCAAGGGTCAGACCTACCCGGTCGTCGGGGTGGTCACCTTCGAGGTGCTGCACACTTTTATCGACCAGTTGCTCGGGCAAAAGTGAGCGCCAGCAAGAGTGAAAGTGCCACGGTCATGATGCAAACCAGCCCGCTGAACTTTCGTCGCCTGGTAATTTGGATCGGGCGCCTGGTGCTGGGCGGAATTTTTATCTACGCCGGCTATTCAAAACTGTTTCTTCCCAACTTCCTGTGGTCGCCCTTTTTCGCGCTGAAATTTTCCCTGTCGACGAATTTGTCGAACTTCGCCTTCCAGGTGGAGTCCTACAAACTGCTCTCCCCGGCGGGAGTTTCCCTGGTGGCGCACACGTTGCCCTTCACGGAAATGGTCCTCGGCCTGCTGCTGCTCGTCGGCTGGCGGTTGCGGGTCTGGAGCACGCTGATCAGCCTGCTCATCCTGGGCTTCCTCGGAGTGGTCACGCGCGCGTACCTGCTGCATATGGACATCAACTGCGGGTGCTTCGCGACTCCCGAGCCCCTGACTGGCTGGACCGTCGTGCGCGACAGCGCGCTGGCCGCTCTGGCTGTGGTCATGACCGTCTTCGCCTACATCGAGGCGCGCAAAGCACATCCGTGGACGGCTTCTCGTTAGCGCCGGTCAGCTTGCTGTTCCCGAGATTTTTGGGGTGTTCGTGAACCTGCGACGTATCACGGTATCGGCGCTGGCGGCGCTCGGACTGCTCTTGGTCGGCTGCAGCACATCCGCGCAACAAGCTCGAACGGCGCAGGAGCTGGAAGTTCGCGAGGCTATCGTCGGGTATCAAATCGCGAGCTGGGATTTGCGCGCGGACGTTTACTTTTTGGAGATCGAATCCAAAAATCCGCAACAGGATTTTTTGGACAGATTCAAGGACATTCCGCGGCTGGTCAAAGGGGAAAATGCCTCGAAAATGAAAAAAGACGTCGCCGGCTATCACATTGAGGATCGACGAACGAAAAAGCGCGGCGTGCTCTTCGATCAGGGTCCGATGGTATGGAAGGATGATTCAACGATCGATGTTGCGGATGGCTATGACTGCGCAACTCTCTGTGCGGGGAGTGGCATATACCACCTGAAACAGTTTGACGGGCGATGGAAGGTTCAACGGTTTGAAATCCGGCTGATGAGTTGAAATTTCTGCCGCCACGTCATCTGGAAACCGGTAGCCTCTTGTCTTTCTGTCGTCATTTCGATTGCGTTAGAATCACCTTTCGATGCTAAGCCTTCCCCCGATTACATTGCGGTTGCGCGGCTGGAAACTGATTGACCGCGTGGCTCTGGCGTTTTTGCTGCTTTGCGCGATCGCTCTTGGCGCGGGAGCGGGCTTGCTGTTTGTGTACGCCAGCGATTTGCCCGAGCTGCGGGCCCTTGAAACGTACCGTCCGACGGTGGTAACCGAGATTTACGCTGACGACGGGCAGCTGGTCGGCAGTTTCGCGCTGCAACGCCGCATTTTGATGACTTACGAGCAGTGTCCGAAGGTTTTGTACAACGCGGTTACTTCCATCGAGGACCAGCATTTCGAGGATCACTGGGGCATCGATTTCCCGCGCATTGCCGGGGCGGCCTTTCGCAACGTGCAGCACCGCCGCATCACCGGCGGGGCCAGCACCATCACCATGCAGCTGGCGGGCAATCTGTTTCTCGACCGCAGCGATCGCACCTTTCGCCGCAAGATGCAGGAGATGCTGCTGGCGCTGCAGATCGAGCGCGGCTACACCAAGCCGCAAATCTTTACCATGTATTCCAACCAGGTGTATCTGGCGCATGGCAACTACGGGTTCGCGGCTGCAGCACAATTTTATTTTGGGAAAAATGTTCAGGATTTGAAATTGCCGGAAGCCGCGCTCTTGGCCGGAATGGTGAACGGCCCGAAGTTTTCGCCGCTGACCAATCCCGAGGGCGCGCTGAATCGCCGGAACCTGGTGCTCTTCCGCATGCTTGAAGAGGGCAAAATCACCGAGGCCGAAGCGCAGGGCGCTAAACAGACGCCGCTCGGTCTGCATATCCAGTATCCGCGCAACGACCTGGCGCCGTATTTCTTCGAGGAAATTCGCAAGTATCTCGAAGCGACCTACGGAACCGAAGCGGTTCATGAACGCGGCTTGCGCGTGTACACCACCTTGAATATCGCCATGCAGCGCGCCGCAAATCAATCGGTGCGCGACGGCTTGCACTCCTATGACCGGCGGCACGGCTGGCGCGGCAATCTGCCCAACGTGATGCGCGACAATCTGGGCAACCTCGACAGCTACGAGGACGACGACTGGCGGCACCCCATCGAGAAGGGAAGTTACGTCACAGGACTCGTGCTGACGACCGGGGACAAGGACGCCACGATCAAAATTGGTCCGTACCGCGCCATTCTTGCGCCTGCCGATTACGCCTGGACCGGCCGCAAAAAACCGTCGGAGTTGCTGAAGGCCGGCGACCTGGCGCAATTTTCCATCAAGGAATTGCAGGACTCGACCGCCCGCGTGCAGCTTGAGCAGCAGCCCGGTCCGCAAGCGGCGATGGTGGCCATCGACAACTCGACCGGAGAAATCAAGGCCATGGTCGGGGGTTACAGTTTTGAAGACTCCAAATTCAATCGCGCCACCCAGGCCTACCGCCAGGTGGGCAGTTCGTTCAAAGTTTATGTATACGCCGATGCGCTTGAAAAAGGCTCGACGCCGTTTGACACCATTCTCGACGCCCCCTTTACCACCATCAGCGGCGGCCAGCCGTACTCGCCGCGCAACTACGACGAAAAATTCGAGGGTAACATTACCCTGCGCCGCGCCCTGGCCGGTTCGCGTAACGTGCCGGCGGTGAAGCTGGCGGAAAAAGTGGGCATCGCGAGCGTCGTCGACGTGGCGCGGCGCTTCGGCATCACCACCTCGCTGCCCCCATACCTGCCGCTGGCGCTGGGTTCGGCGGATATGCGGCTGCTTGAACACGTTTCCGCGTTCACGGTGTTTCCCGACGACGGCATCCGCATCGATCCGCACATGATTCGCCGCGTGTCGAGCTACGACGGCGCGCTGCTTGAAGAGGCCCATCCGGAAGTGCACGACGTGGTGTCTCCCGATGTGGCGCGGACCATGACGGCTATGCTCGAGGAAGTGATTCAGTTCGGCACGGGCATTCAGGCGCGCGCGCTCGGCCGGCCGGCCGCCGGGAAAACCGGAACGACGCAGGATTATACCGATGCCTGGTTTATCGGCTTCACGCCGCAGCTTACCGCGGGCGTGTGGGTGGGTTTCGACGACAAGCAAATCTCTCTCGGGAAAAAAGAGACCGGCGCGAAGGCGGCGCTGCCGATCTGGCTCGAGTTTATGCAGGGCGCTCTCGCCGGGATGCCGGAGATTGAGTTTCCCAATGTGGAGTCGCTTGAGGAGCAAGCCAGCGAACACCACGTGAATGTTGATACCCCGGATACAGCGCCAACGGAAGACGAGCCGCGCTCGACGCCGAAGGAAAAACCGCCGGCGGGCGGCTCGCCCGCTCTGAGTGCGCCGACAAAAACCGCGGCCGTGGCGGCTCCCCCCGGCGGAAGTGCCTCGCCGCCGCGCGGCGCGCCCGCTGCGCCGCCGCGATAGCCCGTTTCGCAAACCTCTAACGCGGCGGCGCGGCTGCCGCACGCGACAGGAACATTGCTAGCGGAACGGGTCCCAGCCGCCGGGTTTGAGGGCTTGGGGACGGGAGTTTTGACCGACCACGACAATCCGGCGACTTCTGGTGATTTCGCCGATCGAGAGCAGCGGGACGCCCGCGAAGGACGGGGGAATTTTTAACTCTTTCCGCCTGGGCACGGTAAACAGAAGTTCGTACTCGTCGCCGCCATGCAGGGCGAGCTCGAGGGCTTCGTCCCTCTGCCGAGGAAGCTTGTGGGTTTCTGCCTGGCGCGGCGCGGCAATCACTACCAGAGGCAGTTTGGTCGCGTCGATGCGTGCGCCGACGCCGCTTGCCGCGCAAAGCCGCGGCAAATCACTCGAAAGGCCGTCAGAGAGATCCATCGCCGCGGTGGCCAGGCGCTTTCTGGCCAGCCATGCCGCCAGCGCCAGGCGAGGTTGCGGATATAAATGTTTTTGCAGACGCTGGTCGCGACGGTCGGCCATACCGCGCTGCTTGCGAACTATCTGCCATCCCCGCTCGGCTTCTCCGAGCCGCCCGCTGACAAACAACAAGTCGCCGGCACGTGCGCCGCGACGGCGTAATGCGCGGCGCTTGTCTACTTCGCCGATCACCGCCACATGGATCAAGATGTGCTCGGCCCTGGTTGTGTCGCCGCCCGCAAGAACGCACTCGAAGCGTTGCGCCGCCCGGCGCAGCCCGCGCAAGAACCCTTCGAGCCACGCGCCCGTGGCCCATTCCGGAATGGCCAGGCTCAAAAGAAAGCAGCGCGGCGTTCCGCCCATGGCGGCAATATCGCTGGTGGCGCGAGCGAGACACTTCCAACCGACGGAGTCGGCGGGATGCTTGTCGCGCAGGAAGTGCGTGCCCTCAAGGAACCAGTCACACGTCAGAATCGTTTCCGAGCCAGGCAGAGGACGGAAGAGCGCGGCGTCATCGCCGATGCCGAGCGCCAGACGATTGCCAGGCGCGACCTTCCCGCGGGAAAGCGACCGCCCGCCGAGCGCGCCAAAGACGCGCTCGATTTTTCCGACAAGGAAACTTTCCGTTGGGCGGTGGCGTGACATGCGGCGCTCGAGCATTCAGTATAGCCTGTGATCCGAGGCATCCGTCCCCGGCGGCCATCTTCGCTTGCGCTCTTGGCGGTGCTGCCCGGCGGATCGGCGTGCGTCGGCGGTAACCAGGAATGGGAGACCGAGTGCCTGGCCAAGCACAGCAGCCTGTTGCGCTTTCACCGCTCCATCGCGCGGGATTCTGGGTGCGTGTGCTTGCTGCCTTCGTGGACTTCGTGATTCTGGCAGTGCCACTTGCGGTGTTTGTCTCCTTCCTCTCCGTGGCCATGGGGATCTCGCCCGCATTTCTCGATCTGCATCCCGGAGAGCCCCCCGCGGAGGTCCTGGCAGAATTCGGACCGCGGTTTCTGTTGATCAGTCTTGGTTTCTGGGCCTTGAGCGGGTGGCTCTATTTTGCGCTGATGGAGAGCTCGCCATGGCAGGCGACGCTCGGCAAGCGGCTGCTCGGGCTCTATGTGGTCGATGAAAACGGGGTAGCGCCGGGCTTCTGGCGAGCCACCGGGCGCTTCGCCTCGGGGCGCCTGCTCGTCCATGTGCCCCTCGCGGGCGGATATTACTTCCTGGCGGATTGCCGGTGCGTGGGGCTCTTGCCCGGCAAAAGGGCGGTTCACGACATGCTGGCGGGCTGCCTGGTCTTACGCGAAAGACGAGACGGCCCTCTGTTTGAGGGCTAGAAGGCTCTAACAAATCAAGGGGGCGCGGCGCCCTGTCCTGACGAACAGGAGGTTCAGGTTTGCACAGGCTGGCCCACGGAACCCGGAATACAGGGTTGACTCATGGGGCTATGGAATTTAGTATGGCGCAGGTCACGAATCGCTTTCCCCGGTAGAAAGTTCGGTATACTAAAGTCACCGTGGATGAGCGGCAGGTCTTTTTGCGGTTCCAGGGGCAGTCAGAAACCGCGCTCGACGAACTGGGATTTTAGGACGGATCAACAAGCCTGAGGGGCTTTTTTGGCATGACGGGCAAGAGCTATACATTTTTCATCGCGTCCACGCCGGGCAAACTCCGGAAGCTGATTATTCCAGCGTACGTGCTGCATGCCTTGGCGGTGCTGGTGCTCATCGGTGGGATTACGGTGACGGTGGCTGTGGGTTCCTATTCGCGGATGCTGTGGAAGGTTGGAAACTACAACGCGTTGCGCCACGACCAGGAAACCCTCAAGAAGCAGTACCGGCAGTTGCAGACCAACGTCGAAGACACCAATCAACGGCTCGATTCCCTGCAGTCACTGGCCACCGAAGTGGCCATGACCTACGGAGTGCTGCGCTACCACCCGGCGGCGTTCGATCAGGGCGACGATCCGGTCAACCAGCAGGATGCCTTTGACCGCAGCGTCGAGCAGTACACCTTCCTGAAGCGCAATGCGGCGGTGATCGCCGTTTCTACCGGCGGGTTGCGGCTGATGCCGGGGATGAGTTTTGCCGACTCCGAGTACACGCCTTCCATCTGGCCGGTCCTCGGACATATCACGGACAGCTTCGGTGAACGGCTGGACCCTTTTAGCGGAGAGGGCGCGTTTCATACCGGTGTTGACGTGGCCTCCGATTACGGCGCGCCGGTGCACGCAACCGCCGATGGCGTAGTGACCATCGCGGACGACCACGCAGGCTACGGGCGGCTGGTGGTCATCGACCACGGATTTGGCATCACCACCTGGTACGCGCATCTTTCCGCCTTCTCGGCGGTTCCGGGAGCGCGGGTCAAGCGCGGCGAAGTGGTGGGGTATACGGGAATTAGCGGGCGCTCGACGGGCCCCCACGTGCATTACGAAGTGCGCATGAATAACGCGCCGGTAAATCCTTGGCGCTATATGAAAGCCACGCCCGCCGGAGACTAAATTCCCGCGCGAGGTTGGATGCCGCGAGTCGCCTCCCGGCCCTAAGAAACCTTCTTCCGCAATCGCTTTCCATACACAGCATCGCGATGTCCGGGCGTTGCCCGGGCGCGCGAGCGCGTTCGCTATTTCGGCGCAGGTTGCGCCCAGGTGGCGGCGTCGAGAAAACCGGGGGTGACGTCGAGGACGACGCGGACAGCTTTGAGGTCGTCGCGATCAAGCCGCGAGATGTCGGCGCTTTTTAAGAGTGCAAGGTAGGCGCTGCGGGTTTGCGGATTGAGGCGCTCCCGCATTTTGCGATCGTTCAGCCCGGCTTCAGCGAGGATCAGGACGCCGTTGAGCATGTCGGCGAGCTGGCGCGCGGTCGCCTCGCTCGGGCTTTCCCCTTCCGCCACGATGCGCAGGGAATCGTTTTGTGGTTGGCCGGCCAAGGTACACCAGGTGAGTTGCGCAAGGAGCGCCGAGAGCTGCGGCGATTGCCAGCCGCCAGGTGCCTCGGCGCCGAGCGAGCTGGCCCGGCGATCGTCCTGGCGCAGGACCACAAAGATTGGCGCGCCAGCCAGGCGCTTGAAGCGCTTCTCCCATTGCGGCGCATCGGCGGGCGCTTCTTTCTGGTCGAGGTACACGGAAAGATCCGCGTCGCTTGTGGCCGCGATGCGCCCCGCGCCGAGAAAGGTGAAGGAAATTTTTGACCAAGCGGATGCGGGCGCGCCTTTTGACTTGCCTTGCCCCGGAGTGTTTAGAGGAAGCAAAGCGGGAACGGAATAGATGTCATGTCCGCCGCGTTTCTCTACGACGCTGATTTTCGCCAGGTACGCCGCGATTTTTTTCTGGTCGAATGCCCCGTCGGCGATCGCGAACCAGTAGGACCTTGAGCCGCGCGATACCGCGGAAAACCCCACGCGGGCAAGATCGCGTTCGTAGTTAAAACCGGTTTGCTCGACAAAGCGCGCGTATTCAGGATCAGCCTCGGGCTTGGGCGCCCAGGCGAAAAGCTTTTGCGCAAAACGAGCTTGGCGAAGTTGCGCGGCGTCGATGTACAGCACCCCGCTGCTGCCCTCGGGCATGCTGCGCAGCAGAACCCCGAGCATTTCCTCGGGGCCCGAATGCCGCGCGGCCTGGTAGCGCCAGACGCCGAGCGCGACGAGAAGAAAAAAAAACGCGGCGCCTGTGCCGAAAAGGATTGATGATTTTTTCATGCGTGTTTAGACTACACCTTAAGCTTGCCAGGCGGCAGAAGCGGAACTTGCCCGCGGGCATTATTCTTTCTGAGGGATCTTGCGCGGTTATAAATTGTGGCGGAAGCCAGCGCGCGGCGGAGGAGCAGAAAAATCCGGGGGCAGAAATATTAAAATTCTGCGGCCCCGGCGCGCGCTCGATCCAGCTGTTGAAGACTTGGCGACACTGGCTGGCTTGAGTTCACTCAAACTACAGATATACAATGGGATAGGCCCTGGTGCGCGGGCCGGGTCCTGGCGCTCTTTTCCACAGACCTGGCCATCGACGTGCTCAAGATTTTCGCCCTACCCCTTGCAATCCCCGTGCCTATTCTGCTATCCTTACCCGGTTTGAGTTGCGCTGGCGTAGCTCAGCTGGTAGAGCATCTGATTTGTAATCAGAGGGTCGGGGGTTCAATTCCCTCCGCCAGCTCCACCGGACTGAGGGCAGGGGAATGAGGCGGAGAAATTTCGCGGGGAAAATTAACGGGCTGGTGTCTTCTGACACGAGTCCGTTTTGTGTTTTCTTTTAAGCCCTCTAGAAGCGCGCTAAAATGACGGCGGGACGTCTTGTGGCAGCAGGGAATGCGTGTGTGGCATTCCGCCGAGATTTGCGGGATGCGGCTGGGCATCCCGGATGATTTTTCCGGGACGGGTGGGTGAGTGGCTAAAACCAGCAGACTGTAAATCTGCCGCTCCTTGCGGGCTACGAAGGTTCGAATCCTTCCCCGTAGTTGACTGGCAGTGGATGTGAGTGCTTGGCAAGCACCGTGGCAGCGGAAACCGCAGGGCAATCGCACCAGCGATGTTCTCAAGCGGATCGATTCGCGGTCGTTCGGTAAAGACGCCGCAGGGGCAAAGTGCGCCGCGACGAAGAGTTTTCCGCGGCGAGGGATTTCGACGGGCTTGGCCTGGGTAGCTCAGTTGGTAGAGCGCGTCCTTGGTAAGGACGAGGTCACCGGTTCAATCCCGGTCCCAGGCTCCAGGATTTAGCGGGCGGGCGAGCTGGCGGCTCGGGGTTGGATGAAGGTGTTCGGAGAAAAGTTTTGAAGCGCGGGCGGGTGGCGCGGAAAAAAATTGCGAGAGCTTGGGCGGGGGTAACTCAACGGTAGAGTCTCACTCTTCCAAGGTGATGGTTGCGGGTTCAAATCCCGTCCCCCGCTCCAGAATTGGCAAGGGTAGTTGAACGAGAGACGCAGCAAAGCAAAGCGCAGTGAACGCAAATTGAGGCAAGAGGGCAAAGGAAATGGCCAAGGAGAAGTTTGAACGCAGCAAGCCGCACGTGAACATTGGGACCATTGGTCACATCGATCACGGCAAAACGACTTTGACGGCGGCAATCACCAAGGTGCTCTCAAAGCACAACCCGAAGGTACAGTTCCGCGCCTTCGACACCATCGACAACGCGCCCGAAGAGCGCGAGCGCGGCATTACCATCGCCGTGTCGCACGTCGAGTATGAGACCGCCAACCGGCACTACGCGCACATGGACTGCCCGGGACACGCCGACTACATCAAGAA
>JBEKSZ010000150.1:0-14719 GCA_049516615.1 Candidatus Acidiferrum sp.
AACTTGCTCAGCAGGTTGGAAACGTGAAACTTGACCGTGCGCTCGGCGATATTCAGCTTGCTGGCAATTTCCTTGTTGGAAAGATTCTCAAGCAGCGAATCAAGCACTTCCTGCTCGCGGCGGCTGAGGTTGGTGACCGTATCGGTCTTTAGGCGGCGTCCCTGGCCGTTCAGAATGGAGTCGACAAATCCGGAAAGCAGGTTGCGCGGCACCCAGAAACCACCGCTGGCCACCAGTGGCAAAGCGCGAACCAGCTGGTCGCGGGCTTCCACATAGGTGAGCAAACCCTTCACGCCGAGGCGCAGCAGCGAGTAGCTGTTGGCGTCGTTATGCGCTTCGCCGACCACGATCAGGCGCGCTTCCGGGTAGCGTTCAAGGATATTGGCCAGCAAGGCGCCGGTCGCGGGCTTGGCGGCATGGGCGTCGATGACATAGACCTGCGCCTTGGGGATTTCAAGGTTGCGCAGATCCGGAGCCAGCGTGGATTCGAGCTGTTTGGCCCCCACCTGGAACTGCGCCTTGGCCAGCAGCCGCTCGAACTCGCTGAGCACCACAGGGTGCGGCGACAGGATGCAGACGGTTAGCTTAACGGCGGTACGCTTGGTAGCCACGGTTGATTCAGCGTATTTAATCTTGCCTTCAGGGGCAAGAACGTTGGGAGCGAGTGTTGTCGAATTGCTACGTGCCATCTACGCTTCTTTTCTCCCCGGCAGGACCCGGAGCAGGGTTTCTACGATACGTTCCGCCGCATGGCCATCCCAGAGGGGTGGAATGCGTCCAGCCTTGCTTTTCCCGGCAAGCACTTCCCGGGCGGCGGCCACGATCTTTACAGGATCGGTGCCCACCAGCAGGTTGGTGCCCTGGGAGATGGTTATCGGACGTTCTGTGTTTTCCCTTAAGGTCAAACAGGGCACACCGAGAGCGGTGGTCTCTTCCTGAATGCCCCCGGAGTCGGTCAGCACCAGAGTGGCTTTGCTGAGGAGGCACAGAAAATCGAGGTAGCCCACCGGGGGAATGAGCCGGAGGTTCGGGTGATGCTTGATGCCGGCCTGCGTCAGGCGCTGCTGCGTGCGCGGGTGCACGGGAAAGATCACCGGTATCTGTTCGGCCACGGCGTCAATGGCCCCGAGCAGCTCCGTCAGTTTTTCCGTGGAGTCGACGTTCGACGGGCGATGCAGGGTAAGCACGGCAAAGCGCTTCCAAGGGTCCCCGCCATGCGCGCCGTTTTTAAGATGCAGCTGGCCTCCGATGGGGGACTTCTCGGCGATGGGCAGGAAATGGCGCAGGGAGTCGATCATCACGTTGCCAACGAAGAAGATCGCCTCCTTCGGACGGCCTTCCTTGAGCAGGTGTTCGGCGGCGTCTTCTTCGGTGATGAACAGGTACTCGGCCAGGGCATCGGTAAGAATGCGGTTGATTTCTTCGGGCATGGCGCGGTCAAAGCTGCGCAGGCCGGCCTCGACGTGAGCCACGGGGATGCCCAGTTTAACGGCTGCAAGCGAGACGGCGATGGTTGAGTTGACGTCGCCAACGACCAGCACAAGGTCGGGCTTCTGTTCGAGCAGTACCGGTTCTATACGTTTTAGTATCTCGGCGGTCTGCGTCGCGTGCGAACCCGAGCCCACTTCCAAGTTTACCTGCGGCGCGGGAATGCCCATTTGCCGGAAGAAAATATCGGATAGCTGCTCATCGTAGTGCTGCCCGGTGTGTACGAGGACGGGCTTGATTTGCGGGTGCCGGCCCATCTCGCGCATGAGCGGGCCAATCTTGGGGAGATTGGGGCGCGCGCCAACGATGTTGAGGATTTTAAGCTGCTCGGACATGGCTCGATTGAGGCGCTCCGCTAGTGAGTCTCCGGGAGAATTATAACATCGCGGTTAATGTCGCCTGGCAAGCCGGTATTGCCATTCGCGCGTAAAAAGCACTAGTTGGATGGAAGGGGCTTCGATTCGCAAGGCAAAGCCGGGTAAAATGGTGTGCTCTTAAGAAATGGGCTCGTCCGGGCCACCGTGGCCGTCCCGCCGCTCGTCGCTGAAGTCCCCATCCGGCTGCTTTTTCGAGGTGCATTTAAGGGGCCAGGCGCAGCCGCACCGGGTGTATCGGGAAGGAACGAGAAAGGCATTTCCTGTTGCATGCGTGATCTGAACCATTCCGCGAAGGCCTTGCGCGCGCTGCTCTCCGAGCGCGTGCTGGTGCTTGATGGCGCCATGGGCACCATGCTGCAGCAGTGTGACCTGACGGCCGCCGATTTTGGCGGCAGCGCCCTCGAGGGCTGCAACGAGAATCTGGTGCGCACGCGGCCGGACGTGGTGCTGGACATTCACCGCAAATATTTTGCCGCCGGTTCAGACATTGTCGAAACCAACAGCTTTGGCTCCGCGCCCATCGTGCTGGCGGAATACGGGCTGGCCAAGGACGCGCACGAACTGAGTTTTCTCTCGGCCAAGCTGGCGCGGCAGGCCGCCGATGAATTTACGACGCCCGCCAGACCGCGCTTTGTGGCCGGCTCCGTAGGCCCAACGACCAAGGCTATCACCGTGACGGGCGGCGTCACCTTTGCCGGCTTACGCGAAGCCTATTACATCCAAGCCCGAGGTCTGGTCGAAGGCGGCGCGGATCTGCTGCTGGTCGAGACCTGTCAGGACACGCGAAATATCAAGGCCGCGCTGCTGGCCATCCAGCAGCTGTCGCGCGAGATTGGCAGCGAGGTCCCGGTAATCGTTTCCGTCACCATCGAGCCGATGGGCACCATGCTCGCGGGGCAGACCGTGGAGGCCATGTGGGCTTCGCTGCGCCACGTGCAGCCTCTGGCATTCGGAATGAATTGCGCGACCGGTCCGGAGTTCATGACCGATCACATTCGTACCCTCAGCCAGCTAAGCGGGCAATACGTGTCGTGCTATCCCAACGCGGGTTTGCCGGATGAAGAAGGAAAGTATCTGGAAACGCCGAGCACGCTGGCGGCGCAACTGGAAAAATTTGTAGATCACGGGTGGCTGAACTTTGTGGGCGGCTGCTGCGGCACCACCGAGAAGCACATCCGCGCCATCGCGCAAATGGTGGAAGGCAAGAAGCCGCGGAGGCTAACTGCGGAATCACATCGCGCCATTTATTCGGGGATTGAAACGATCGAGGCGGATGAGCAGACGCGCCCGCTGCTTGTCGGCGAACGCACCAACGTGATTGGTTCCCGGCTGTTCAAGGGCTTGGTCGCGGAAGAAAAATGGGAAGAGGCCAGCGAAATCGCCCGGCGCCAGGTGCGCGGCGGTGCGCACATCGTGGACGTCTGCCTGCAAAGCACGGAACGCGATGAAAAAGCGGACATCGAGCCTTTTTACGAAAAGCTGATCCGCAAGGTGAAAGCCCCGGTGATGATCGACACCACCGATCCTGCCGCGGTCGAGATGGCGCTGACCTACTGCCAGGGCAAATCGATCATCAATTCCATCAACCTTGAAGATGGCGAGGAGAAGTTTGAACGCATCGTGCCGCTGGCGCATACCTACGGCGCCGCCGTGGTGGTCGGTTGCATCGACGAAGACAAATTGCAGGCGCAAGCCTTCACCCGGGAACGCAAACTGGCCATCGCCGAGCGCTCCTATAAGTTGCTGACCGAAAAGTACGGCCTCGGCCCGGAAGATATCATCTTCGATCCGCTGGTTTTCCCCTGCGCCACGGGCGATGAAAATTACATTGGCGGCGCAGTGGAAACCGTGGAAGGCATTCGTCTGATCAAGCAGGCCTTGCCGCAAGTGCGCACCATTCTGGGAATTTCCAATGTGTCGTTCGGGTTGCCGCCGGGAGCGAGAGAAGTGATCAACTCCGTGTTCCTGTATTACTGCACCAAGGCCGGGCTCGACCTGGCCATTGTGAATACCGAGAAACTGGAGCGCTTCGCTTTGATTTCACAGCACGAGCGGCAACTCGCGGAAAATCTGCTTTTTTCCCATCCGCCCAAGGATGTACCCGCGGGTCATTCCAAGTTTGAGTTGCTGAAAAATGCCCCCGCGGATTGGCGCGAGCAGAAGAAAGAGCAGCGCGCGGCCATCAACCAATATTACATTCAGGCCATCACCGAGCATTTCCGTACCGCGACCAAGAAGGAAAAGGTGCGCGCGGAAGATTTGCCCATCGACGAGCGGCTGGCCAACTACATCATCGAGGGCACGCGCGACGGCTTGATCGCTGATCTCGAACGCAAACGCGCGGAGGGCGCGGCCCCGCTGGATATCGTCAACGGTCCGCTGATGAGCGGCATGGCCGAGGTCGGGCGCCTGTTCAACGCCAACGAATTAATCGTCGCCGAAGTGCTGCAATCGGCCGAAGCCATGAAGGCGGCGGTGAGCCATCTCGAGCAGTTCATGGAAAAAGCCGACACTGCGAAGCGCGGCAAAGTTGTGCTCGCCACCGTAAAGGGCGACGTCCACGACATCGGGAAAAATCTCGTGGAAATTATTTTGAAAAATAACGGCTACGAGGTCGTGAATCTGGGCATCAAGGTGCCACCCGAGGATCTGATCAAGGCTTACGGCCAGCACAAGCCGGACGCCATCGGCCTTTCCGGTCTGCTGGTAAAAAGCGCGCAGCAGATGGTCATCACCGCCAACGACCTGAAAGATGCGGGAATCGGGATTCCGCTGCTGGTCGGCGGAGCCGCGCTGTCGGCGAAATTCACGCAACAAAAAATAGCCCCGAGTTACGGCAAAGCGGTGTGCTATGCGAAAGACGCCATGACCGGGCTGCGGCTGATGAATGAATTGATGGATCCGGCCACGCGCGAAACGGTGGTCGAAGCGCACACCTCGCACGGCCCGGGGGTCGCCATTGTCACTACCGTCTCCGTGGCTGCCGGCCCGGAGGTCGTGCACTCGCCGAAGGTGCGCACGGATCTGCCCATTCCGCCGGTGCAGTCACTCGAGCGCCGGATCCGCCTGGTCCCGGACTTGCGGGAACTGTGGTCCTATATCAATGCCTTCATGCTCTATGGACGGCACTTGGGCTTCCGCGGCGATTTTGAGAAACGCTTCGCCGAGCGTGAAAGCAAAGCCGTCGAACTGTACGAAAACATGGAGGAAGTAAAAAACCAAGCCGCTGAGTTCATGAAGGTGCGCGCCGTATGGCAATTCTTTGAAGCTGAATCGCGCAACGGTGAAATTTCCTTGTTCGCGCCGGGTGCCAGCGAACCACTGCACACCTTCGGTTTCCCGCGGCAGCGGCAAGGCGATTTTCTTTGCCTCAGCGATTACATTTTGCCCGCGCGCGAAAGCAACGGGAAAAAAGAACGTGACCACCTGGCCCTGTTTGTGGTTAGCGCCGGCGAAGGCATTCGCGACCGCGCGGAAAAAGCCAAAAACGACGGCTACTATTTCAAATCCCACGGCTTGCAGGCGCTGGCCATCGAAACCGCGGAAGCTTGCGCGGAATGGCTGCACCGCCGCATTCGCGAGGACTGGGGCTTCCCCGATCCGCCAGAAATGACCATGGCGCAGCGGTTCACCTCGCGCTATCGCGGCAAGCGATACAGCTTCGGTTACCCCGCGTGTCCGAACCTGGAAGATCAGGCTGGCCTATGGAAGTTGCTGCGCCCCGAAGAGATCGGCGTGCAACTGACCGAAGGCTTCATGATGGACCCGGAAGCCAGCGTGAGTGCGCTGGCCTTCCAGCACCCCGACTGCACGTACTTTTCCGTTGGCGACTCCGCTGAGGGCTAGTGAGCTCTGGTGTCCAAGCCTAGGCCTGAGGTCCGCTCGCAGCTTGCGGCAGCATTCAGTGTGGACGCTGTCCTCTTCGGGGAGATCTCTACAGGCCATAACCTTTACACGATTGATTTCGTGGCTCGAGACCTGGCCGGCAAAGTATTGTTTCGCGACCAGCTTCAACGTGCTGTCGATCCCGTCATTTTCGGGGTCGTTGCTGCAGAACAGGGTGAGCTCGGCGGAACTGGCTTTGGCTTTGCGGGGTTGGACGACGTTAGCGAACCCAGGTGCAAATCCTGTCCTCCTCCGGATTACACTGCGTCTGCGCGAAAACAAAGGATGCAAGGGGTTTTATATCTCTGCGGGATTGTCACTTCGAATGGGAAAATAGAGCACGTTGTTGTCACACAGACCGTCGATAAATATCTCGATCGTGCAGCGATCGAAATAGTCAAAACATGGAAACTCGAACCGGCGCACGACGCGGATGGCCACACCGTAGCGGCGCTGACGCCCCTCGAGGTGGTGTTCCGAATGCGGCCGTAGCGAATGATCAATGCGGCATGGGGCGCGGGTCTCGACGGCTGCGACTCCGATAAAGTTCTGTCTGCAATCGTTACGGCCTCCGAACTGTTTTGCGGTCCTTCGGCGCAAAACTAAAGTCCCTGGAATCGGAGTGCCTGGCAAATGCGGCAACTGGCCATGTGAGGTCCTAGGAATTCCTGTGAGCTTGGGCCGCGCCGAAGGCCAACTGCGAACGGCGGCGCCAGAAGTAGCGCCCCGGGAAATAAATCAGCGTCGCCCACAAGATGAGCAGCGGGCCGTGACCTGCCACGAACAATAAAATGGAGGAGAAGCTGTCGAGAGCATCGTTGAAACCGCCGATTGAGGTGGTGCGAAGTTTCGCTCCAATCGTCTCGGCACCCGAGGCGCGTTCCTCCCGCAGGGAGATGAAAACGTTGGCGAAAGAAACCCGGCTGCTCGATGCAGAGCGCTCCGCTTCGATGCGTTCAATTTCGCCGCGCAGCGTCGCTACCTGACGCTCGAGAGAGGCAAAATCGCTGAATTTGTCGTCCTTATTCTGCAAAATTCGCTGGATGCGCTGCTCTTCGTTCTGCGCGTTCACCAGGCGCGCTTCGAGTTCGCTGTGTTGCTGGGTGATTTCGTCGGCAGCCTCTTCTTCATGTTCGACCGCGCCGATCCCTTTCAGCTCCGGGAGAGCGGAACGATATTCCGACGAAGGGACGCGCAGCGTCGCGGAAAGGATACTTCCGGTTGGTTCCCCTACCATGCGCAGTTTAGCCACGTAGCCATGGTGGCGCTCAAGAATTTCCTCCAGGCTGGCGCGCGAATGCGCGAACTCCCGCGTCGCCACAGTTAGCTCCGCGGAATATGCGACCTGCGGCTCGCGGTACGCGCTCGCGGAATCTGACGGTGCCGGCGAGTAAAGTTTGGACGGCACTGCTTCGGGAACCCGCGCGCTCAATTCTTTTGTGTTGTCGATCAGGGAAGGCACTCCGTTCGCTAGGGGGAATTCGCTGCTCGTGGTCGCGCGAGCCGGCGCGAGAGCGGCGTTACCCTGCTGTGCGGGCGCAACACTCTGCTTCGGTACTGACAAGAATAGGAGAAAGACTCCGGCAGCCGCGCAAGCCGCCAACGTCAATCGAGGACGGGCCGAAAAAGCTTCGCGAATTTGAACAAGAATGGACTGCGGACGGTCTTCCATGACCATGCCTCCTCGTGCTTCACGGTTAGAACGGGGGCGGACACGATTTCTTGCAGCATACCCGGGAGAAACTTTGGCGACAGCAAACCACGAGAGTCGCTGGCAAGAGCGCTGCCCGTGTAACTTTCCGCAGTGCCGGTGCCAGGATTATCGTTCGAACGAGTAAGGCACGCGCGGGGGCCTGGAAATGAAGACCGGTCCTTCGTCCTTATAGTAAGGCGAAGGAAAATTGCAGAGAAATTGTAGGCGGTCCGCCGGTGTCGACCGTTTTGCCCTGCTTTATTTTCAATAAGTTATATGTTTTTCAATGGTTGCGATAGGTTTGAAACGGAGCCGCGACAGTCTTGCCGGCTCGCCGACTCACGCCCGGCGACCCCATCGCCTAGGGAGTATTGTTGTACGACCAGCTTAAGATGTCCTGCGTCGAAGTGGCGCCGCCGGTGCTGCCTGTGAAGCCCACGTAAGCGGTATTGCTCCCCACGGCAGACGGAATATTTACCGGCCAGGCGATGGTAAAGCTGAGCGCCGTGTTCGTCGTATCCGTGATCTTCATGGTCAGCGTTGTGCCGTCGTAGGTAAGCAGCACATTCATGATGTCGCCGCTGTGGAGGTTTACGCCGCCGCCGAGGGTGGTGGCGGGCAGGATGGGCTGCGCGCCGTTCAAGTACAAGCCGGTCGAATTATCGCCTTCCCCGGAATTGTTATAGAGGTCGAAT
Organism: Candidatus Acidiferrum sp.; assembly: GCA_049516615.1. Classification (GTDB taxonomy): domain Bacteria; phylum Acidobacteriota; class Terriglobia; order Acidiferrales; family UBA7541; genus Acidiferrum. The sequence goes on from JBEKSZ010000150.1 coordinate 8,139, forward strand.
TTCACCGCCACGCTCTTGGCGATGCCGGCGTAGCCCAGGCCGCCGGCGCGGGCGCCGAGCGCCGTGGTGCCCGTGTTTTGCATCGCAAAGGTGAAGCCATCGGCGTTCGGGGAAGTAAGCTCGAAGCTGAAGTAGGTGGTGAAGGTTCGTACGTTTACGGGGACGCTCGACCAGGCACTGCCCATTTCCTCCTCGCTGCCGTTGGTCAAACGCAAACCCGTGCCGCTAATCGCGGCGCTGCCGTTTAGAGCCAGGCCCGCTTTGTTGAGGCCCCGGCCAAAACTACCATACGTCGCCGTTCCGACTGCGCTCGTGGCGTAACCCGGCGCTACGGCGATGGCCTTTACCGTTTCTGGCGCGGTGACGACGATGGGCCCGGAATATGGCGCAGAAGAGGCCGTGGGCGTGCTGCCGTCCAAAGTGTAGAAGATGCTCGCGCCCGTCGTTGCGGCGTCGCTTAGAACCACGGTTTGCGGGCCCGCGTAGGTGCCGCTCGCGGGGTTAAGGGTCGGCGCGGCGGCCGCGACTTGTGGTCCGGTCGAGGACATCGTCCAACTCAAGATATCCTGGGTTGCCGTCGCTCCTCCGGTCCCGCCAGTGAAGCCCACGTAGGCGATTTTGCCGCCGACCGCATTTTCTACGTTTACCGCCCAGATTTTCGTGAACGTCGCCTTGCTGACCGTATCTGTGATGGTCATGATCAGCGTCGCCCCGTCATAGGTCATGCCCACCTCGAAGATGTCGCCGCTGTGGAGGTTTACGCCGCCGCCGAGGGTGGTGGCGGGCAGGATGGGCTGCGCGCCGTTTAAGTACAGGCCGGTCGAATTATTGCCCTCGCCGGAATTGTTATAGAGGTCGAATTTCACTGCCATGCTCTTGGCGATGCCGGCGTAGCCCAGGCCGCCGGCCCGGGCGCCGAGCGCCGTGGTGCCCGTGTTTTGCATGGCGAAGGTGAAGCCATCGGCGTTCGGGGATGTGAGCCGGAAGGTGAAGTGGGTGGTGAAGGTTGCTACGTTTAGAGGGACGCTCGACCAGGCACTGCCCATTTCCTCCCCGCCGCCGTTGGTCAAGCGCAAAGCCGTGCCGCTGATCGCGGCGCTGCCGTTTAAAGCCATGCCGGCGCTGGTGAAGCCGCCGGAATAGCTGATCCCCGCGGTCGTGACCGTGGAGGCCGCCACCGCGCTCACGCTGTAACCGGGAGCCATGGCGATGGCCTGAATGGTGGTGGTGGCATTAATGGGAAAGGCGGCTTTGTAAACCGATGAGGAAGCCGTCGGCGCGGAACCGTTCGTGGTGTAGTAGATCGTGGCACCAGACTTGGCGTCGGTGATGGTCACCATCTGCGGGGCGGTATAGGTTCCCGTGGTGGGTGAGATGACGGGTGTCGCTGCGCGCGGCGTGATGGTGTAGGCAGCGCTGGAAACGCTGCTAGTGAACTGGCCGCTGGCGAGGGCGATGGCCTGCACGGTTTCCGAGGCGAGCACGCTGATAGGCCCAGAATAGAGCGCGGAGCTGGTGGTGGGCGTGGTGCCGTTGGTCGTGTAGTAGATGGCCGCGGAGCCGGAGGCGTCGCTGAGGGTGACCGACAGCGGCTTCGCGTAGGAACCCCCGGCGGGGGAAAACGTTGGCGCGGGCGTCTGCGATTTTAGCGTGTAGCTCCGGCTGGCCGCCCCGCTGGCTAAATATCCGCTGGTGTCGAGGGCCGCGATGGCCGTCACGGTTTCGCTGCTCGAGACCGTCAACTCTCCCTTATAGACCGCGGACTCCGTGGTAGGCCTGCTGCCATCGAGCGTGTAATAGATGATCGCCCCGCCCGTGGCGTCGCTGATGTTCACGCGCAAGCTTCCCGTGAACGTTTGCGCCGAAGGTGTGATTACCGGCGTGGCCGTTCGCCTGCCTGGTCCGTAGACATCCACCTCGCCCGCAGTGCCGACATAGACTTTGCCGTTCGCTACCGTGGGCACCACAAACTTAACCGCTGGTCCCGCGGCATCGAATGGGTATTGATCGCTGACGTACAGCTGGGTGGCCAGGTTACCGGCGTCGAGGGCGTAGAGAACCGCCGGCCCGGCCGAATCGAACTCGTCCGTGCGCACCGCCCAGACGATCCCGTTCGTGGCTCCGTCTGAGGAGACGACCGGAGTGGCACCGGGATAGCCGAAGGTCACCGTGGAGCTCGAGGTGGGCGTCGTCGAGAGCAGGCCGCTCGTAAGGGAAAAGGCCTTCAGGCTGCTGCTCTGACCTCCAAAGTACACGTTGCCATTCCAGTACGCAGGCATGCTCCAGAGTCCACTGGTCTCGTCGGCGATTTCCTCTACGATATTGTCGGCGGTGGTGCTGTACTCGCCCGGGGTCTCGCGATCCACGAGATGCACGACGCCGTCCTTGCCGACCTGCACCAGTTCGTGAAGGTGCTCGCCCGTGGTTTGATCAGGAAGAATCAGCACGCCGCCCGAGGCCACGTCCCGGTCCTCGGAGTTCAAAGTTGCCTGGTCGTGTGGCGTGAATTCACCGCTCACGGTGGGCACACCGCCGGTCAAATCGAGCCGCACAATGGAATCGCCGTAGTCGAAGGTGTTGCTATAGGGCGCAGACGCGGTGTAGTCGCCGTTTCCCGTGGCCACGAACATGCGCCCGTAAGGGTGTCCAGAGGGAACATCCGCCGCCAGTCCCGCGCCGGACATCCAGATGCCGGCACCCAAGCCGTTCGGCGAAGCGCACCACACGCCCGTCTGCGTCAGGGTGGCGGCGTGGTAGGCCAGCAGCCAGCCGTGCCACGGGCCATTATCGCCGTGCGCGGCAAAGCCAATGTAGAGGATGCCGTTCAGTTCGAGCAGCCCAGGGCGCTGGTTTTCCCACTTGGGATCCCAGTGCAGGACGCCGCCAGAGCTGCCATTGCCGCTTCCGCTGACTTCTCCTGAGAGCGCCACCGGTCCGTTAAATTTTTCGCGTCCCGTGGTGATATCGAGGGCATGCAGACGCTGCACGAAGGCGCTGCCTTCCAGCGTCTTGCCGACGACGTAAAGCGTTCGGGTGGCAAGGTCGATAACGGGCGTTCCGGTGATGCCGATGAGGGGATGGATGTCGGCGGTGCTCACATCTCCGCTAGGTACGGGGGTGGCGCCGGCCGCGGCGCCATGCGCGGCGTCGAGGAGCGTGACCTGCCACAAAGGATCGGCATTCGCGCCGCTTATGCTATCCGCGTCAAAGGCGTAAATGCTGTCGTTCTCCGTGGCAAGAAACACCACGTTGTGCACCGTGCCCGCCTGCGGCGTTCCGGCTCCCATGGTGATCCCCGCGACATACAACGGTTCGGCATAAACCGGGGCGTCCACGGAGTAACGAAATAGCTTCCCAAACGTTAAGCCATCGACGCGGGCGGGAGTCAGAATCGTTTCCGTGGTGTTGGCGCCGCTGCGCGCAATGTCGTAGTGCTGCGTGACAATGTTCGTCTGCGCCGTCAGCCGGCCAGCCGAGATCACCAGGACCGCGAGCGCTGCGGCCATTTTGCGGCTGGCGAAGATTTCTATCGCGACACCGCGACGGACAGAGCGCCTGACGCGCACGACGGTAAGCATGGACCTGCGGCCTCTGCACAGCTTTGAGATGGGCGTGAATGGGCCATTCCGGGAGAGTTGACCACCCTACATCCGCGGGCGCGGCGAACGCCAACGAGCGCGCTGCGCGGCGGCAACATTCGACGATCACAAGTGTCACACATGTGCAATTTCTTTGCTTGGGATAGCAGCACATCGATGACCGAAACCGGCGGGGAGGTCGATCGGGCAGGGGTGCGGCATCGGTTGCGCTCCATGCATGCCCTGGCCGCATGGTCGAGGAAAGGATAAGATTTTGCCACTTGGTGGAACAAAATGCGGACAAACTAGCGAGCCAGACGCGCGGCCTTGCCGCGCGAATACCTCTAAATGATAGAACGCAATAGTGTTAGACTGTGATTTACGACATGCCCCGGAAGGGGGCAGGGGTGGTGACCCAGTTGCACTCTTCTCCTCTGATTTCCCAGGGCAGGAAAATGGGTCACAAAGCGGCCCCGGGGAATTCAACCTTTCGCTTATGAGTAGCCAGACCAATTCGGTTCTCGACATACCGGCAGAGGCCACCTTCGTATTCGGGCAGGGTACGGCCATGCGCGCGATCAACGCCATGGTTGCGGACGTTGCGCCAACGGATATTTCCGTTCTGCTGATCGGTGAAAGCGGAACCGGCAAAGAAGCCTACGCCAGGCTGATTCACCGCCTGTCGGAAGGACGCGCGACGCTCGGGCAGGCAGAGAATGCGGGCTCGCGCCAGGCGGGGGAAACGCCGCTGCGGAAAATCAGTTGTGCCACCCACGACGCACCGCGCTTTCTGGCGCAACTGCGGGACTGTTTGGCCCTCGAGGCCGCCAGTGAGAATCCTGGCTGTCTGTTCCTCGATGGAATCGAAGAACTAGATCTGGGCTGCCAGCGCACACTGGCGTCCATGTTGCCGGATGGTGAACCGGAAGCGGGCCGCGCTCGCAAGACCCGCCTGATCTCTTCGACCTCCGTCGATCTGGAAAAGGCCATTGAGACCGGGCGCTTCCGGAGAGAGCTGTATTTTCGTATTAACGGTGCGAGTTTGCGGTTGCCGCCGCTGCGCGAACGCAAAGAAGACATTCCCGGGCTGGTGGAACATTTTCTGGCCAAGCATTCACGGGGCGCAAAAGCCGCTCCGGTGCTGAACAGCGAGGCCCTCGAGCTTCTTGTCGCGCACGCCTGGCCGGGCAACATCCGGGAACTCGAAAATATCGTCAAGAAGATGGTAGCCTTTGCCGATAGCAAAGTGGCATTGAGCGAATTGCGCGCCGCGCCGCAGTGGATGCGCCAGCCCGAAGCTGCGCCGGAGCCGAGAATTTCGTCGCTCAAAGTGGCCGCGCGCGCAGCTTCGCGGCGCACCGAGCGCGAGTTGATCCTAAAGGCCCTCGAACGCACGCACTGGAACCGCAAGCGCGCCGCGCAAGAATTACAGATCAGCTATAAGTCATTGCTGTATAAGATAAAGCAGATTGATGTGCCGGGCCCCGGGTCGGAAGAGCTGTAAATCCGAGGAGGTTACGGAATGACGAGTTATGGCAGGACGGGTCACGGCGATGTCGCCAAACCAGGTTACGGAATGATCCTAAAGATTATGATTTTGAGTCTGCTGCTGGCGAGCGGCGCGCGGGCGCAGGATGCGCAGAAGCCCGCAGGCGGCGGCGCCGATGGCGGCAAGTCCGCGGCTGCCAAGCCATCGAGCAGCAATGGCGTAAGCGAAGACGAGTACAAGATCGGAGCGCAGGATGTGCTGCGCGTCGACGTTTGGAAAGAGACGGAACTCACCCGCACCGTGCCGGTGCGCCCGGACGGCAAGATTTCGCTGCCGCTGCTCAACGATGTGCAAGCCGCGGGACTCACGCCGTCGCAGCTCGCAGGCGTGCTCACCGAGGGCCTCAAGAAGTTCATCAACGCGCCGCAGGTCACTGTGACGGTCAGCGAAATCAACAGCCGCCGCGTGTACGTCACCGGGGAGGTGGCGCATGCCGGAGCTTTTCCGCTGCTGCCGAATATGACCGTGCTGCAAGCGCTTTCTAGCAGCGGGGGTTTTTCGCAGTTTGCGAAAACCAAAGCGATCTACGTGCTGCGCAACGAAGACGGCAAGCAGGTCAAACACCCGTTCAATTACAAAGAAGTGCTGGCGGGACGCAACCAGGAGCAAAACATCGAACTTTTGCCAGGCGATGTGATCGTGGTTCCCTGAGGCAAGATTTTTTGAGCGACTTATGACCAGGCGCTATACGACATTTCTGACCGGCACGGCAATGCTCACGGCCTTCTTGTGTTGGCCAGGAGCGCTTCGCGCGCAGGAGCAACCCCCTTCTGATGAGCCGCCGAAGCCCGCTGCCCGCGCGTATCCGCCCGTCAACGACACGACCGACCAGGATCAGCCGTCCCCCGATACCCTGTTGCCCGACACGCGGCCGCTGACGGGCGTGCAGAACGCCACGCTGGGGCGCATCGAGAGCCCGCACAGCTATTGGGAACCCGGCTTGCAGTAGGATAATGGCTGGACCACCACAAATTATCTCGCCGCCACGGTCAACTTGCTCGAGTCCTGGCGCGCGGCGCAGTTGGCCGTGAACTATTCAGGGGGCGGCGATTTTTCCACCGATAAAACCATTGGCAATGGTTTCTTTCAACAGGTCGGCGCGAGCCAGAGTTTTCAGTGGGAGCGATGGCAACTGCAATTCTTCGACCAGTTTTCGTATCTGCCGGAATCGGATTTCGGCTTCGGCGGGGGTACGGGCCTCGGATTGCCCGGGGGCGGAATTTCGCCGGGCGTGCCACAGACTGGGCTCGGCGGCAACGCTCAGTCGCTGTTTACGGGGGCTGGTCCACAGTACGACAATAACTTTACCGCTCAGGTGGTCTATCAATTGAATCGCAGGGCTTCGATGAATGTCTCCGGAACCGACGGCCTACTGCGCTTTGTGAACAAGGGAAATATCAACAGCGACAACGAAGGTGGAAGCGTCGGGTTTAATTATCAGCTTACAAAAGAAG